>JBIRBM010000040.1:0-14358 GCA_044326545.1 Parachlamydiaceae bacterium
TATTTGCGACTGGAATCATTGCGACTCTTGGATCTCTAATTGGAGGGGTGTATGGGGCTTCTAAAGGAGTTCAAGTGGGTCAAAGTTGCGTTAAACCAGGTGATGGTGCGTTCCAAATTCCGATTGGATTTATTTTTGGTGCTTTAGCAGGTTCTGTCATAGGCGGATCTATCGCTTTTACTGCCTCTCTTATTATTCTTTAATCTTAATTTTAAGAAAATGCCAATTCATCGTCCGTGATTGGGATCATATCTCACATTAGGCACAAGGAGAGCCTTGTAGAATAAGTCTCTCTTTTCTCGACCTAAAGAAGCGTTCAAGGATTTTTTGCAAAAACAACAAAATATCCTAAAGACAAAATATGATGGGAGTTATCATGAGTGATTCTACGATAAAAACAGAACGTTTGATTCTGCGCTCTTGGCGTGAGGAAGATCTGGAGCCATTTGCTCGCTTAAATGCCGATCCGCGTGTGATGGAATTTTTCCCAAGAGTATTAAGCCAAGAAGAGAGCCATCAGTTTGCTCAACGCATTTGCATAGCGATGAAAGAGCAAGGCTGGGGATTATGGGCTGTCTCTATTCCTGATGTCGCTGATTTTATCGGCTATATTGGCTTAGCACCTGTAAATTTTGTCGCTGACTTCTCCCCTGCGGTTGAAGTGGGGTGGAGGTTAGCCTATGATTTTTGGAATAATGGGTATGCAACTGAAGGTGCTAAAGCTGCTGTGAAATATGGGTTTGAAAATCTGCATTTGAATGAGATCGTCTCTTTCACTGCGATAAATAATAGGCGCTCAAGGCGTGTGATGGAAAAAATCGGGATGTATCATGATGAAAATAGCGATTTTGATCACCCAAAACTACCCGAAAGGCATGAATTAAGAAGACATGCTCTTTATCGGATTAGAACGGGTCATTTTACCCAAATCTGGGAATTGCCTCCGGAAAACTTTCAACCACATGTAGAAGTTGCAGCTTGTTATGTAGAGATGAGTGGAAGAATCTTATTAATGCAACGCGCTTCAAATTCTGCAGAAGGAAAAACATGGGGAGTTCCTGCGGGAAAGATCGAAGCTGGGGAAACACCTCATCAAGGAGCCATTCGTGAATTGATTGAAGAAACCAGTATTAAAGTATCTTCTTGTCAGGTTAAGGAAATTGGCAAGCTTTATGTTCGAAAACCCAGCGGTGATTATATTTACCACATGTTTGAAGTGAATATAAATAAAATTCCTCAGGTGATTTTATCATCTGAACACACCCAATATTTATGGGCAAATGCTGAAGACATTAAAGGCTTGCACCTAATTGGCGGAGGGAGAGGCTCACTCAAGCATTATGCACGGATGAAAAAGTAGTATGATCATACAAAAAGAGTGTTATTTCGTAAGAGATGGCAAAAAGGATCAATTGTTCTTCTCTTCCAATCAAAACGATCTAGTCTCGCCAAAATAACACTCTTCGTTAGTAACGTGAAGTCTTAGAACCTGATCAAAAATTCTGAGCAGGTTCTTAATTCTCTAAATGGCTCACGTAATGTTCTTCAGGTCTTTGCTTTCGCTCTTCGTCTAAAAAACAATCGATCATTTCAGATGAAATAAGAGGGGCGTTCGGCGCGATTCCCTCGCATTCTTTAGCAGTTGATTTCCAATTAGCTTCTGAGAGGAGATTTTCTTGCCAAAAAGGATAAGTTCGACACTGTAGAGGGCGAGCCGCATAAATACGACATTTTTTTTCTTGATAGAAAATACAGTTATGAAGCTGCGATTTTCGCTCAATTAACGTCCATCTTTGTTCGACTTTTTTCATATATAAGCGTTTAAAATCACGAGGCGATAATGAAAGAAACTCAGCCATACGAAGAATTTCTTCCTCACTAGCCCAGATATAACCAGGTGCTCCCGTACAACATTTTCCGCATTGTGTGCAATTAAAATGCAACCCTTTCTGATACCAGGGAATTTGAAATTTTTTTTCAGGGCTATCATTCATAAATTCATGACTCTTGATTTGAATTACGTTATTTATAACAAATCAATTGTTTGTTGTAAAATATTATTTAATAAATTACAATAGTTTTTATGTATTTTATTGAATTTTATAACGTTTAACTTGCAAGGAAATATGAACATTAAAAAGCAAAACAGCTTACCTATTATTGGAATTTCAGCGACACTCTTGACAATCGAAACTGGTTGTTTTATTGGTAAGGAGCGGATAGCGGTTTTGCGTGATTATATTGATGCTATCGCTTTAACAGGAGGCATTCCTATTGTTTTGCCAGTTGTTGAAGGGAAAGATCAAATTGAAAAGCAAATGTCGCTAGTTGATGGATTATTATTATCAGGAGGGTATGATGTCTCTCCACTCTTTTATAATGAAGAACCGCAGCGTTGGCTAGAGACAATTCGTCCGCAAAGAGATCTTTATGAGTTTGAATTAGTTGATGTAGCAAAAAAAGCAGGAAAGCCCATGTTTGGAATTTGCCGGGGAGCACAACTTCTTAATGTTGCGTTTGGGGGAACTCTTTATCAAGATATTGGAGCTTTTTTTCCTTCTGCTTTTCAACATCATCAAACAGCTAAACCTGATGAGGCGATTCATTCGGTTCAGATAAGTTCTGGCAGCAAACTGTCGTCAATTTTAGGGAAAGAAACGCTTTTAACGAATAGTTTTCATCATCAATCAATTAAGGATATAGCGCCTGAGCTAGTGGAAAATGCCCGTACCTTTGATGGGATTATTGAGGGAATAGAGGGAAAAGGAGAACATTTTGTTCTTGGCGTACAATGGCACCCAGAATTAATGGTTGGCAAGCATCCTATTATGCTCAGCCTTTTTCGTGCATTTATTGAAGCTTCGAGAAGGAGAGAAGAATGAAGAAAAGCCAAGAAAAAAATGAATTAGGATTTCGAAGCATGATTTTGCTTGGAATAAATGCAGTTATTGGATCTGGAATTTTTCTTTTACCCGGAACAGTCAGTCATCTAACAGGGTCTTGGAGTATTTTTGTCTACTTATTTGTGATGGTTATCGTCATGTCAATTGGCTGGTGCTTTGCCCAATGCGCGACTTTATTTAACCGAAATGGGGGAGCTTATGTTTACGCAAAGGCTGCCTTTGGCGATTTTATTGGCTTTGAAATCGGAATCATGCGCTGGGTGATTGGAATTATGGCTTGGGCATCGTTAATTGTTGGATTTATTACAGCTTTAAGCTGTCTTTGGCCAACGGTTTTAGATGAACCTTATCGTACAGTGCTCATTTTCACTATTCTGGGTGGCTTATCTTTTTTGAACATTGTTGGAGTTCAAATTTTTAAGTACATTAACAATATTGTGAGTCTGGCTAAAATCCTTCCACTTTTGATATTTGTTTTTTTTGGCTTGTTTAGTATGAAGATGACCAATTTTCCTTCATTAAATATTCAAGGATTAAACAAAGAGGCATTTGGGGGAGCTGCACTCGTTATTTTTTATGCATTTGGGGGATTTGAAACATTGACAGTAGCTGCCGGAGAAATGAAAAATCCTAAAAAAAATCTCCCGATAGCTGTCATGCTCGTCATCACATTTTGCTCAATTTTATATTTTGTTATTCAATTTATCTCGATGGGGATCTTAGGCGATCAATTAAGTGAAAGCAAAACTCCTTTAGCTGATGTCGCTCAAAGAATAATGGGGGAAGAAGGAAAATTATTTGTCACATTAGCGATGCTTATTTCAATTGGCGGAATTAATTTAACAGCCTCTTTTATCACCCCCCGAAGTTGCGTTGCTTTAGCTGAAGATGGAATGATTCCCAAACAATTGGCTTATACAGGACGTTTTGGAACTCCGACTTTATCAATTCTTTTGACAGCTGGAACAGCCGGAATATTGGCGTTTTGCGGTAGTTTTTCGCAGTTAGCTGTGATAACAGTGATTTCTCGCTTTGTCCAATATATTTCGACTTGCTTAGCTGTGATTGTTCTTCATAAAAAAATGAATCCATCTAAAAGTCTTTTCCAAGAATGGCGATTTATTTTGATTCCCTCAATTGCTCTTTTAGGAATCGGGTGGTTGATTTTACAGGCAACTCCTTTACAGCTTCTTGGAGGATTAAGCGCTTTAGTGATTGGAATTCCTTTTTATTTCATCCAGCGATCATTCAGGAGGATTCCTCGTTTATCGTACCCATTGTCTATTGAAAAGAGCGAAGTTTTGCTATAAATAAATAATGACTCACTCCCTGTTTATCTGAGATAAAGCGAGACATTTTTTCCAAAAAAAGGAGGACTTTTCTCTTATGCCGAAGAATATTTTCAATGGGCTTTGAAAAATAGTGGCACGCATACCATAACCAGATAAGACAGGGAGATGTGTTAAGTAAATACCATAAACGTGTTAATCCATGTAAATGAAGGAGTTCTTTTTTTTTACATTCTTGATTTTCCCATCCTTGAATAAAACGACTCGGAATGCTTGTATAATTTTTTAAACGTAAATAGAATGCATGGTAACTTGCAATCGCTTCGATAATATCAAATTCTGATTCAGCTAGCTCTTTTAATCGTTCAACGGCGCCATCACTGTTGATGTCAATTGACGTTGAAAAGACTAAGTAGCCATTACGTTCAATAAGACGAGAGAGTTCAGCGAAAAATAATCGATAATCTTCTGGAGCAATATCTGCGATAAGTTCTGTGCAAATGATGATATTGAATATGCCTCCTGGTAAATCGGTTTGCGGCATAGCTTTTTGCTTCAATTGAATGTCATCCGCGCCACTTTGCTTAAATTTTTTGAGTGCATTTTCGGATATATCTATAGCTGTAACGCGTGCTCCGGCATCACGGAGTTTACGAGAGAAAACACCCTCTCCACATCCAATATCGAGTGTTTGAGGTTTTTCCTTTAGAGAGGCATATTTATTCAGTAAGAGCCACGTTCTGTCAAGTCTTAACGACTCTATGCAACTGCTTAATGGGTCAAATTGTTTTGGATCAATCAACCAAAGTCGCTCAAATTTAGCTTTTCTTTCATTTGAACGAATGTCTTGAGTAGGTTGATGATTTTTTTTTAAGGTGTTTTCATCAGGAAGATGAATGATATTAAGACGATTTTCTGCCATAATGATCTTTTTTCAAGCTGAAAGTGAAAATTTAGGTAAAACGAAAGAGATCGCTGAGGAAAGACAAAGGTTTTATGATCCAGAGATTGCAGAAGAGGGAAATATTAAGTCAATAGAATGCTTTCGTGTCATCCATGAATCTCGGGGAGAGGGCACAGAAAATGTTAGGATTTAATTCGAATAAGTTTATTCTCATGAGATCATTTTTTTGAATGAAATGAATAAAAGTCTTTTAAGGAATAATGAAATGATAGCAGAAATTTCTGATATTGCATCTGATTTGCAAGAAAAGATGATGATTTTTTCGATAAGTTTAAGTGTAGGGTTATCGATCCTTGTGATTGCTTGGCGGCAAGGATTTTTCAGGGTGATGAGAGTAACTTCTTATCCGGCTATTAGGGGAATTGATGTTTTCAAAGGGTTTGCGTTTTTCCTTTTAGCTGAAATTTTTGTTGTTCCGGTTTTTATTGCAGTCTTGCTTAAAAGTGCAGAGATTGATTTTAAGCAACTGATTCTCCTGCAACCAGAGATGAAAGGGTGGTTAAATCTGATGATTATGACAGGGGGGTTCATCGCGATTTTTTTTTCTTATTTCAGCTTAAGCTTAATTCAGCGCCATCAGCTTTGGAATC
This sequence comes from Parachlamydiaceae bacterium, assembly GCA_044326545.1. GTDB lineage: Bacteria > Chlamydiota > Chlamydiia > Chlamydiales > Parachlamydiaceae > JANWJE01. The sequence continues at coordinate 5,747 of JBIRBM010000040.1, forward strand.
AAACGAGCACTCCTTGGTGGACTCATCTTGCAATCGGAATTCTGGGATGGGTTGTGAGTTATCCACTTGTGCTGGCTTTGAGTCAAGGATTATCTATTTCTCTTTGGTATGTTTTTCAACAGCCTTTTGTTGAGCAAGTTGCCGTACAAAATGTCCGACGATCCATGGAAAATCCATTACTTTTTGCCTTGACTTCTTTGAGTGTTGTGATCGTCGTCCCACTAACAGAAGAGTTTCTCTTTAGAGGTTTATTGCAATCTTGGCTTAAACGAAAGTTTGGTACCGCCATCGGAGCGATTCTTTTCTCTTCATTTATTTTCGCTTGTTTTCATTACTCCAATCATCATGGGATAATGAATATCGAGTTACTCCCCTCCTTATTTGTTCTTTCGTGCATGCTGGGTTATCTTTTTGAAAGGCAGCAATCTTTATGGGCTTCCCTTGGGTTACATGGTTTTTTTAATTTTATGAGTTTGCTTCTGATCTATCAAGGAGGGATTTTATAGGTCTATTTTCATCAATTTTCCACAATATCACCCAAAGTCAGCTTTAAAGAATTAAAATTGTTCACATGTAAAGATTTTTTTAGTAAAGTACAATGTGTACCTTGCAGTTAACATGTGGAATGTTTGGCCGCTTAAATCCTTGGGATTGAAAAATCAAGTTCTGAAGGTCCCTATGAGCCTCTTAGGATTTATAGCAAGGACATATCAATTTTAAAACACTCCATGGTTATACCAAGTCACTATGGCATTTCAACTCATGTTATACCAAATTTCGGTTCATTGCATCTCAGATATCGGACATGTTCGCCATAATAATGAGGATGCTTCGAAATTATTAAAAGAGGAACGATTCTTTGTACTCGCAGACGGTATGGGAGGCCATCAAGCTGGCGAAGTCGCTTCCACGACAGCAGTTGATTCTCTTTGCGATCTTTTCCGTCGGTACCCATTTTTCTCCCTAATCGATATCGATGAAGCAAAACAGTTAATGAGAAAAATTATTCAAGAGGTGAATACTCTGGTTTATAAATTAGGAAGAGAAAATCCTAATTTAAGAGGAATGGGGACAACTCTTTGTTTTTTATTTCTTCATCCATCGGGATTAATTTATGGTCATGTGGGGGATAGTCGCATCTATCGCTTCCGCCAAGGGCGTCTAGAGCAGCTCAGTCGCGACCACTCTCTTCTTAGAGAATTAATCGATTTAGGTCAATTAAGTGAACAGCAAGCAGAAGATTTCATTTATAAAAACATTATCACAAAAGCAATCGGGACTGAATCTACAGTAGAGCCCACGATATGTGATACCTCTTTACAAGAGGGGGATATTTTAATCATGTGTTCTGATGGTCTTTCTGATTTAGTTTCTTCTGACGTTATGGAATCGATTATAGCAAGTCACCCTGAAGAAGATGTGATTCGTTTATTAGTTGAAAAAGCTAAAAAAAATGGGGGATATGATAATATCACTGTTGTTTTAGTAAAAATTGAACGTATCTCTGATTAGAATCTCTCTTCATTTTTTTGGGGTTTTAGGCTTTTTACTAGGGCGTGTCATCAATTGCTAATGGCTTTTATTCAAGATGATGTCTCAAGCGGATGGTCACATCGCTTGGAAATCAATTGAATAAAGGTTGATTATGAATTGATGATACGCCGTAGCAAAAAGCCTAAAAAACAGGAAGACACGTTCTAAATTTCATTTTTCGATTCCTCTGCGGATTTAACATGGCTCATATTTATTTAGATTATAATGCTAGTACGCCTCTTGACCCACGTATTTTAAAAATACTCACCCAAGCATTAGAAGAAGATCAAGGAAACCCTTCCAGCATCCATTTTTATGGAAAAGAATCTCATCATAAGCTTGAGCTAAGTCGAGAAAAAATTGCCCGTTTTTTTAAAGTCAAACCTCACGAGGTGATTTTTACGTCTGGAGGAACGGAAGGAGCAGCTCTTTTGATCCAAGGAGCGATGGCGCGTAATCCTAAAGGGCATGTGATTACCTCAAGTGCAGAACACTCTTGTGTTTATTACACACTTAAAGAATTATCTAAAAAAGGGGCTAACGTGAGTTTCCTTTCAACAGGGGAGAAAGGAGCTGTGAGCCCTGAAGAGGTAGAAAAAGCGATTACCTCTACGACTTGTTTGATTACTTTAATGGCAGTGAATAATGAAACAGGGGTGATGACGGATATCGAATCAATTGCAAGGATCGCTCAACAACTCAATATTCCTTTTGTGGTAGATGGTGTTGCTTGGTTAGGAAAAGACGCTATTCACATTCCTTCTGGTGTTTCAGCTGTGTTTTTTAGCGGTCATAAGATTCACGCCCCGAAAGGAATCGGATTTTGCATTTCCCGCTCTAGTTTTAAGTTTCACCCCCTATTTTTTGGAGGTCACCAAGAATTTAATCGTCGACCAGGAACAGAAAATCTTCCTTCCATTATTGCACTAGCAGAAGCGGTGGCGTTATTAGAGAGTGAACAGGGCAGCTATATATCGCATATGCGTAAGATGCGAGATCTCTTTGAGCAAGAGTTGATGCTACGTCTGCCGAATGTCGTCATAAATGGCTTAGAGCCTCGAATATGTAATACATCAAATTTAGCCTTTCTTGGACTCGATGGTGAAACATTATTAATTAATTTCGACTTGGAAGGAGTTGCTGCAAGCCATGGTTCAGCATGTTCTTCAGGAGCTCTAGAGCCATCAAGGATTTTACTTGAAATGAATATTCCGTTTTCAAGAGTGCAATCTTCGCTTCGTTTTTCAGTGGGACGTTCTACCACAGAAGAAGAAATTCGCGAAGCTGTTTTCAGGATAGTTAAAGTGGTAGAACGCTTGCTTCTGTTTAAGAAGCGATCTTCTGTTGGCAAAGAGATCTAATCGGCTAAGACACCGAAAATACAGAGTCGTTTTCTAGGGCGTTTCATCAATTCCTAATAACCTCTATTCAAGATAATTTCTGAAGCGATGTGACCAACCGGTTGGAAAGAACTTGAATAAATTTTGATTATCAATTGATGACACGTCCTAAGGATGTGTTTAATATTTATCATGGGGACGATTTTAAACGCATCCTAGGGATTGTCTTGTTGAAAATAAATTTTTTGCTGTCCCTCAGGAACAAGACCTAATCCTTTCATTAATGTTAATTCAATCCAGGCTAAGTCACTTTGACTATTGATTTGTAATTTCAAATTTTGTTGTTGGAGGAGCGCTTCTTCTTTTTCCTTCTGCAGGCTAATCCACTGATCAGTGAGCTGTTGACAGAGACTATCTTTACTTTTCAATCCCTGCTCATAGAAGACGGAGCAAATCATGATGAAGGCAATGACCCACCACGAATCAATGAAAAAAACTTGAAAAAATTGCTGACGTTTCATTTCAAAAATCGAGTCCATGCAAAACGAAAAACTTGCCAAGGATGACAAAAAAAATATTGACATAATCTTCTATAAGAGATTTCCGTTAATTGTCTTGTGATCAGATTGTCGTTTGATAAAGCCTCACTTAACCATAAAGCATGAGGAGGGAAAATGGACGAAGGCAGTTGGTTGATCGGATAGAATGCAATTTCAGATGTTTCATTTGATAGGATCATGTTTCCCGATTTGGGGAGACAGACAAAAACAGAGGTAAAAGCCGCGAGTCGATTGATTGGAATATATTCGGCTGATTTTCGCAGAATCTTTACTGTTAGACCCGTTTCTTCTTGAATCTCACGAATGAGAGCATCCTCTGGTGTTTCTTCTTTTTCAATCCCACCACCTGGTAAAACCCAAACAGGGACATCAGCCCGCTTTACAAGGAGAACTTCAGTTTGCTCTTGATTAAAGATGATTGCAATTGAGGCTGGTAAAAGGGACATATTTTTAGACATTGTAAATTAAGAGTCTATTTTGAACTGACCTAAGGTGAGTTTTAAAATTCAAATGATCTTTGGGAGCAGACAAACGCTTCTAGATGTTTGAAATTTTATGCTTTTGCCCGATAAACGATAGCTCTTATGAAGGGTTGATTATAAAAGATGCACTAAGAACAGTCAAGGATTGATTAAAGATAGATGATCATTAGACCAGGGTTGTTAGAAGTCGTCCTCAGCTTAAACACTCTCCTTCCTTGGACGGTTATCATTAGACTTTTTCGGAAGTACCATCTAAATTTAACGAACCTTCTTCATCAAAAAAATGAATGTGCATTTGATAACGGTTACCATGAGCTTTATAGTCTGTGACAGAGCCGAAAATTCACAGTCGGGGCGATATTTATTAATATGGACCCGACTGTGATTTTTTATTGAGGGCGACGATCAAGATCTCTTATTTCAGTTTAGTTAATGTGATAAAGGCTGTAGTAGATCCATTCGCATTTAATATCACTGGAGTAAACCTTCCATTGTTATCAACGCTTACGTTTTGAATGATGACTTTAGAATTATCATCTTTAACTTCCATCAAGAATGTATTTGAGACTAAATCCTTTGTTGGGCTTACCGTAATCGAGCTACCTGGAACAGCGGTGACTGTGCTAGATAATCCACTTGGTTGATTTAAAACTAAGATGAATTTCGCAGGTATAGCACAGTTTTGGGTATTCGTTATAGATTCAACAGCTATCCCGTATGTCACTAGATATAATCCTTTTGAAGGAAGATTAATTCCTGTATTTTCGCAACCCGTAAGAGAAATATCACCACATGTTGCATTCCTTTGCATACAATGATTGCTTAAACCGCTATTTGCACAGACTTGTTGTCTAATTTCTGTAGAGGCATTAAAAGCGACGCAAAAAAAACCAGGTCCGCAAGGGCCTTGGCATCCAGGTTCTCCTTTTGGTCCTGGAGAACCTGTATCTCCTTTGATTCCTTGTGGCCCAACTTCACCTTGCAAGCCTGTTGCTCCTTGCTGTCCCATTTCACCTTGTTTTCCTATTGGACCTTGTGGGCCTGTTGGTCCTTGTAAGCCTTGCTTTCCTTGTATTCCCTCAGGTCCTGTATCTCCCTTTGGTCCCTGGCGTCCTATCTCACCTTGTGGTCCTGTTAGTCCTTGTACGCCTTGAAGTCCCTGTTGTCCCTCAGGTCCTGTATCCCCCTTTGGTCCCTGACGTCCTATCTCACCTTGTGGTCCTGCAGGTCCTTGTAAGCCTTGTTTGCCTTGAATTCCTTCAGGCCCTGTATCGCCTTTTTGTCCTTGTCGGCCCATTTCACCTTGTGGTCCTACAGGTCCACGCAAACCTTGCGCTCCTTCTTCCCCTTTCTCACCTTTTGCTCCTCTTTCCCCTTTTTGTCCCATTTCACCCTGAGGACCTGCTGGGCCGTGTGCCCCTTGTGGACCTTCTTCTCCATTTTCACCTTTTATCCCTCTCTCACCTTTATCACCTTTATCACCTTTCTCTCCCTTCTCTCCTCTATCCCCACTTTCTCCTCTTTCTCCTTTGTTTCCTTTATCTCCTTTCTCTCCTTTATCTCCCTTCTCTCCTTTCTCTCCTTTCTCTCCTTTATCTCCTTTCTCTCCTTTCTCTCCTTTCTCTCCTTTATCTCCTTTATCTCCTTTCTCTCCTTTCTCTCCTTTCTCTCCTTTCTCTCCTTTCTCTCCTTTCTCTCCTTTCTCTCCTTTATCTCCTTTATCTCCCTTCTCTCCTTTATCTCCTTTATCTCCCTTCTCTCCTTTATCTCCTTTATCTCCCTTCTCTCCTTTATCTCCTTTATCTCCTTTATCTCCCTTCTCTCCTTTATCTCCTTTATCTCCCTTCTCTCCTTTATCTCCTTTATCTCCCTTCTCTCCTTTATCTCCTTTCTCTCCTTTCGATCCTTGTATACCCTGTTGACCTTTTGGTCCTATCGGTCCTATCGGTCCTTGTAAACCTTGAGGACCTGTAAATCCAAGATCGCCTTTTTCACCTTTTGGACCACATGGACCCTGTGGGCCACATGGACCTTGAGGACCACATGGACCCTGTGGGCCACATGGACCTTGAGGACCACACACTTGTTGGGAATTGTATTGAGGTTTGCAAGTTATACTTGGAACGCAAGGAGGAGGGCACTCTTCACATTGAGCTGAAAGAGGGGTTTCACGGAGTCTATTTTGAAATATGTTCTGGTTATTATCTGGTGGATAGGTATATCTTCCTTCATAGCCTGATCTCATAGGAGCTGCTATCAATAGATTGTTTGCACCTAACAGGCATATCGCGAACATTAATCTTCTCATATTATCTCCATAGGTTTAAATATTTCACAGAGCTAAAGATCTCTAAAGTTTTTGATTTTCAGTTGTATGCGTAAGTCAACATGTGTTTATATCACATACGGATAGTCGTTTTTTTAAATATTGTAAATAAAAATTCTTTTAAAAAAGAGGGTGCCTTTATAAGGATTTTAGGACAAATTTATCGTGATATAGACAGTTTTTTTGTTTGCAGGGAGGTTTATTTTTATGATGGATACGAGAGGAAGCGGGGGCGTGTTTTTAATGGAATTAAATTGGAATCAGATAATTTTTTAAAAAAGGAGATCGTTGATTTATTATGTTGATTAAATTTCGAATTATTTTTAAGTATAGTTTGATCTTATTTTTCATTTTTTTTATTGATCTAACTATTGAAGCAGAAGATTCTTTTGGATATCTAAGCTATGAAACAAGGAATAATGGGGATGACATTCAAGCGATTGCTGCAAGACGATTTTTATCAGAAAATGCCATTCCAATCAATAGGGAGTTTATTCATGATTTTTATCACCAAAAAGTGGTAAACACAATCATGAATGGTTGGTACATGCACACAAATCATGCTCGTTCAGGTTGGGATAAGCCTCGATTTACCTACCCAAAAACGAGTTGGCCGCCTTCGCAATCTATTCATCCATTATTAATATCAATTCATTTCACACAGCAATTTTTACCCGAAGCTTTTTCTGATGAGGGGATTGCTTATCTGAAAAAGTATGCTCCTGTAGGCGCGCGAGACTACTACACATTAAAAGAGTTGGAAAAAAGAGGGATTCCCAGTTATTTTTCTGGTTGCTTAACCTTGACATTAGAAAATGAATATCGAAACAATCAGAGGAAAAATATTATTTACGCTGTCGATATCAATCAAAAATGTTTGGCTTTTATCAAATCACATGCTAATTGTGAAGTTAAATCGATCACTCATGGGATTAGTCAATTTGCAACTCATGATGAAAGATTAGCGAGAGCTCAAAAACTTTTAGATCAATATAAGCAAGCCAGGTGTGTGATTACCTCGCGATTACATGCAGCATTACCTTGTCTTGCTTTTGAAACTCCTGTCTTACTTATCAACTCACAGCCGGATCAATACAGGTTTGAAGGGCTTCTTGAATTGTTGATGAATTGTTCTGTGGACGATTTTCTAGAGGAAAAATTTTTATTTGATTTTAATCATCCTCCTGAAAATTCAAATCATTATCTTTTTCTAAGAGAAAAACTCATAGAGACTGTGAGTGAATGGGTTCAAAAAAATAAAACGTCTTAGCACTTGTTCAGAATCTTTGATCAGGTTCTTAAAACCATGAATTCTTAACTTACCTTGCGCAAGAGGAGGGATATTTGACCAGAGCCAAACGTCCTCCCTCGTCAAATCAAGCAAAAGCTCCCTCTCATTGAGCGGAGTCAGAAGAATATTCCGATAAAAATTTTTCTATTTTGGCAACAAGAGCGACAGGAGTTTCTATCATAGGGTAATGACCCGATGCTTCACAACACTCTAACCGAGCATTGGGATACCACTCTAAAAATGTATTGCGCATCAAGGCTTCGCTTCCCTCAAAATCATGCTCACCAATCAAAACTAATAGTGGTGTGAGTAGACCTTTCACTTTCTCAGAAAAGTCGGTATAAAAAAACATGTTCATATAACCAAGACGGGCTTCGCTTATAGACCATTGGCGATTATCTAAAACCATCTTTTTGGCAAATGTTTTAGTGTAACGATTGCTAGTCAATGTATTGATACATTCCATAGCAGCCTCATCATTGTTTAAAGCAGCGCTTTCAAAAAAGCTTATCATCTCTTTGGGGGCAGGCGATCCAGAAGCTGGAACAGGTGTGATCGCTATGACACTTTTCACTCTAGAAGGATTGTCTAAGGCAATTTTTTGAACAATCATGCCAGACATTGAATGTCCTATTAAATGAAATTTATTCCAGGATAAGGAGTTAATCAGTTTAATCGCGTCTGCACTCGCTTCTTCTACAGAATAAGTTCCTCGCATTTCTTTGGAATCACCGTAGCCACGCAAATCGACAAAAAGATAGGTATAATCATCGAGATTAAGATATGGGAGCATAAAATCGTAACTTTTCGAGTCGCCCATCCAATGATGCATCACGAGAACTTTTTCTTTTCCTGATCCAATTTGTTTATGGGCAATACATTCCATATTTTGATTCTCCCATCAGTTAATAGATTGCGTTGATTCAGAAGAAATTTAGACGTGACTACTCCCTCGCCTAAAGGCGAAGGCTTCTAGGGATTGCTCCCAAGCCATCTAGTCCGATGGCTAAAATATTTTGTGCAGCATTGAAATCCCTGTGTACATTATACCCACAAGAAGAGCAATTGTGTTGTCTTTCA
>JBIRBM010000098.1:0-1211 GCA_044326545.1 Parachlamydiaceae bacterium
TATGGATAACGCAACTTTTCACAAATCAAAACGGACTCAAGAATTGATAGAAAAAGCGCAATGTCAGCTCATTTTCCTTCCTCCTTATTCTCCTGATCTTAATCCAATTGAGAAATATTGGGGTTGGTTTAAAGCACAAGTCAGGTCAATGATTCATCAATTTTCTAGCCTCTCACAAACAATTGATCATGTGTTTAATATGTAAATTTTTAAATCTAATTAACTATAACAACCCCCTAAAATAGGGCAGAAATCCTCAAGAAAACAACGTATTACCGTCCAAATCTCTGAAAATGTGATTGAGCGGATCAAAAACGCTGTGTACTGGACTCCAGGCCTTACATTAGCATCTTTAGAAGAAGCATTTGCTAAAGTTGTAGATGCTTTAGAAGAAGAAAGAAAAGCTCCGTTTCCTAAGAGGAAAGAAGAGCTTAAGACAGGAAAACCGATTAGTTAGGCTCTAGCTGTTTTGAATACTGTCCAATCATTTCTGGTTAATGGTTTGCTTTCTTCATTGTACGACCAAACTAAAAGATTCACCAAAGGTATGGCTTCAACTATACCTTTTACTATATTTGCTGAACCAAAAAACATATGAAGACATGCATGATCAAATTTTTTTTCGTAAGCTTTATCATCTGTGAATAATTGTCCTGTTCCAAAGATAATCCCCCTAACAACACCTGTAATAAGTTCTGCTAATCCATACACAGCTCTTCCAGCTCCTGTAATGGTAGACAAAAGAGTGAAAGGTGTAAATTTATCAAATGATTTATCTATTGTGTCTAATTTAATATTATCCACTAATAAACCTCCGTTATTTGATTAATATTTAAATTAATAATTTATATTATATTTTAAATTTTAATAAAAATCAACAGAAAACATAACTACAAAACAATTTATATTACACCATTTCCAAAAGTTAAAATCACAAATGAGTAACAAATAGGGGTTGACACATGTGATATCATTCTTCAATTTTGGAGGATAATATCAGAGGTCGGAAAGCAAAACCTATAGAAGGACTGGATAAACATGATTTTGATAAATTGACACGTTCGGAAGGCTCTGCAAGTGAAAGAAAGCGATTTTTAGCTTTTGCTCACATAAAAGAGGGAAAAAGTTTTTCCGAAGTTGCTCGCATGATCAGAGTAGAACCTCGAACTGTCATTGTATGGGTTAAAAATTTTCGCAAATTTGGAATAGAA
>JBIRBM010000078.1:0-2018 GCA_044326545.1 Parachlamydiaceae bacterium
AAAGCAAAATACTAGCCTTGAGAAATCACCAACAAAGGTTATTCGTTCTCAAAAGAACCACATTTTCGCATCAATTGTTTCTTATTGCAAGCTTGAATTTTTAAAAATTCGAACGAATTTGAATCATTTTGCTTTGAAATAGAAGCTGATCTTGAAAGCAAATCAGATGGCTTTCCGTGAATTAAAAATTTTACGAGAAAATGCCATGCGTGCGTAAGGTGAGTCACTCACTACAACGGGAAGATCCTTTCTTGAATCTTCCCGTTGTAGTGAGTGAGGTTTTTTGTGCAAAGATTGGTACAGATCCTCTGAATATCGAAGTGATTAGAATACGATATAAACTTCGAGGAGTAATAACAATAAAAGAATTTTGGAGAAGAGTGGTTATGTTGGGCGGGTTTTTAGCACAGAAATCAGATGGGAACCTGGGATGGCAAAAGCTCTGGAAAGGGTGGATAAGATTGCAAGATATGCGCGATGGAATGGAAATGGCTCTGCAAAAATCAACTTAACGGTTCGTAACTATATCAAAGATTATGAAACAGCTCGTTTACATCTCTGTCAAATTTTCGACCATATATTTCTTTATGCTATCAAAATTTGACAATAAATCCATCCATAAACTGCGTCTAGATATGTTGGATATAGTATGGCTTAAATTCATTATTTAAAAGAAAGTTATGCAAATATGCAGAACCGTCCCCGGACACCAGTTAAAAAAACCGTTCCTCTACCAGGAGAGTAATCATGAGCCTTTATTTTTAGTTAACCACTCAGTATTTTTAAATTTCTTTAGCAACCTCTCAATTAAACTTTTGTCTTTGCTAAATACTTCCCAAAAATTACAGTCTATCATTTCGATAACAATATCACAATTTTCATGCATCTCTTCATCATTATTGTAATGCCTTATTAGATTTTCTCCGACGCATCCAATAAGAGTGATATCCTTTATTTGAAAGAATTTCTTTGCTAAAACATTCAGTTCTGTCCAACTTAAAGAAAAACCTTTTTCGGTTTTACGAATCTGATCTTCAAATACTGGAACAGATCTTTCTTCTCCAAGGTTGCCAGTACAGCTCAAAAACAATATAGACCAATAAAAATTATTTCCATTTAGGATTTCATTAAGAATTTCTGGCAAATACACCGAAACAACTCCATTTTCTTTATCTGATATGCGAATTCCATAAGTCATTTTAATACTCCCATTCTGGTAACCGTTCGGGGGCATGTCTTTCGGGCGTTCCACCCGTCTGATTTTCTATATATCTATGCTGATGAGGGTTAGAATGGTTTTGAGGACGCCCATGATCAGTGAAGTCTATATCTCGGATAGGCCTTCCATTGTCATCAAATTCTCGCGCTTGAGTATATTTCCCTCGTCTTCCCGGCTCTTTACCAAGCTGGGTATGAGGCGCATCTGCATCAGGAATTGGCTTTCCATATTTATCGCGTGGTAATGGCCTATCGGGAGCATAAAAATCACCAGCTTTTTTTTCTTTTCTTCTTCTGCTCTATCAAGATCCTCTTTCAGCATCCGCTGTTCATTGATTTGCGTGCCCACATAATCAGCTAGTTGGTAGGCCCCGTAAGTCACTGCTGCGGCCGCTATAGCAGGAACAGCATATGGTAAAAAGGCGGCGATAAGCGCCTCACCAAAAGCTACTTCTATGATTGTCATTTCGACGACGAACCTTCCATCAGGATCTTTATAGCAAAATGGATTATTATGCACATAGCAATAAAGGTTCAAGCTATCCACAAAACCAAGTGGGTCTGTTGTTTGCCAGCGCATGAGACGATTGTTGTAAAAACGATGAGTGAAGAGAGTGAGGTCCACCACTTCCCGTCTATTTGCAAATCGCCAAGGATTGAAAATATAGTTAATTAGATTTAAAAATTTACATATTAAACACATGATCAATTGTTTGTGAGAGGCTAGAAAATTGATGAATCATTGACCTGACTTGTGCTTTAAACCAACCCCAATATTTCTCAATTGGATTAAGATCAGG
>JBIRBM010000074.1:0-2469 GCA_044326545.1 Parachlamydiaceae bacterium
CAGACAAAAAGCTCCGACAAAAATTCACAATGATCTTTTGCTCGAAGATGTCAAAAAATACCCTGATGCCTACATGTATGAACGAGCTCAACGATTATGTGTCAGTAGTGCGGGGATTCGTTTTGCATTGAAGCGTCTTAACATTACCCATAAAAAAAAGCCTCGATCACCCTAAGGCTTGTTCAGAAAAACGACAACTATTCCAGCATAAAATCGCAGATTATAAAAAATCTTGCCGACCGATTGTCTATATTGATGAAAGTGGTTTTGCTCATGACATGCCCAGAATTCACGGTTATTCTTTAAAAGGAGAGCGCTGTTTTGGAATTCATGATTGGGGAGCAAAGGGTAGAACAAACGCTATAGGGGGCATTGTTAAATAAAGAATTACTTACTGTCGGATTATTTGAATGCAATATTGATACAGCTGTTTTTACTGTTTGGGTAAAACAAGAATTGTTGCCAGCGCTTCCCTCTAAAAGTGTTATTGTCATGGATAACGCATCGTTTCATAAAGGAAAACTCATGCGAGAAGCTATTGAATCCAATAGACATACTTTAGAATATCTTCCCCCTTATTCGCCCGATTTAAATCCAATTGAGCAGAAATGGGCTCAAGCAAAGCTTTTAAGAAGAAAAAATAATTGCTGCATCGATCAACTTTTTAATCGGCATAATCTATAACTAATTTATTTAACATCAGCTATATCATGCAAATCGTAGTGATAAGTATAGTCGATCCCCCTGTTTCTTATTCCTTGATAACAGTTACAGATTCAGCTATGACTTGTATGAAGGGGAAATCATCGATATCCTCTAATTGAAAATGCTTATAAGGATGATTCGGTGGAGTGCTAGTGTATTTTAATTGTAATGCTTCGGTTAAAAACGATGAGTTATCAAGTTCATAAAGATCTTTTGGTACATCTCCCAACTTATAAATAAATTCTATTACATGCTTAAAAACAATTCTTAACGACTCTTCTTGCCAATTCTTCATGAAAATTGTTAAATTTTGATGCTCAGTCATTTGAAAGGCAACATATTCTGAATCAGCAAAATCAATATGAGGGGCTGCTAATTGTTTATTCATTAAATAATTCCTGGAAAATATTCGCCTGGTAAAAATCCCGTACCAACTCCGGGAGCATAGTCTGTCGGCTTAATTATTTCTTTATTATCGTGTTCCCATTTTCCTGTTGGATCTCGTTTTTTTTCAACATGATAATGTTGTCCATGATGCCTAGGATTGTAAGTTTGACCAGGTTTAATTTCATGTTTTTCTGGCCTAATTCTCAAGTTATCGGCAGATTGAATTCTTCCTTTATCATCTCTAGGCAAATCTGGAAGTAAATCATCCGGATTTTCAGGAAACTTAAATTTTTCTCGATTATCTTCCTTTTTCTCTTCTTTATCCTTCTCAATCGGGGGTGCTGCACTTAAAATTTATGGAATTTCGTGAAGAGATCGCGGGAATGTGGGTTGATTAATGATGGGCTTTCTAAAAGAATTTGTTATTTATAGTTTGATTAAGCTCGGTGTGGATTCAATCGCCAAATTTGGAAAATCTTCATGTACTCTTCGTGTTCTACATTTTTGCCTTCCTTAAGAAGCTCATGATGAAGATTTAGGTAATTTTCTGCTTCTTGTCTACTTGAAAACAAAAAGGATTCATTTAATTTATTTTTTAAAAAAATTAATTCTTTTACATTACCGAATAATATTTCGTTGAAAACAGAAGAATACACAGAATTCATTTCTTCTTCAAAAACACCATAATCATAACCCACAAAATCAAATAATTCTTTTATTAATTCAGGAATATTACCACTTTCTGCTATGAATAAAATTCTTGTTTTTTTTTGATCATCGATTGCAAGTAATAAATCAATATTTTTTTTTAAACTTGAATTGTCATCAGTAACTTTAAATACACTTATTGCATCTCCTTCTAATCCTTGATATTTATCAACAACTTCTTGTGTAGATAACCCAACTACTTTATTCATATTTTCTAAATTTTTCCAAGTATCATCAAAAGTCTTATTTATCAAAGCCAAATAGGTCATACTTATCCTTTAGTTTATAACAGGAACATGTTTTGGTCCTATGTGAATATGATTACCCCCAACCCAATGAGGGGGTATAATATCTCGATCGTCTCTAGCTGGAAATTCATACTCATTGGCCCATTCAAGAAGCGTATCAGCATCTATATTAGTTACACCTTTTTTACCAGATTGCTTGACAAGGTCACTAAGCGCTTGCTGATCGGGAGAGTGTTTTTTCTTTTTATTTTCCTCTTCATCTAGATCAAGATCTCCTCTTTGCATACGCTGTTCATTCATCTGTGCGGCTACATAATCTGCTAGTTGGTAAGCTCCGTAAGTCACAGCGGCAGCTGCTATAGCAGGAACAGCATATGGTAAAAAAGTGGCGATCAAAGCCTCACCAAAAGCCACCTCTATG
>JBIRBM010000049.1:0-9323 GCA_044326545.1 Parachlamydiaceae bacterium
AAACATCAAAAAGGCGAGCAGCTTCTGAAATTGACCCACCTTTTTCCACATACTTTAAAACTTTTTCACGTAAATCAATTGAATAACTCATTCAACAAGTTTACTATTTTATTGTTAATTGTTCAACCTAATTCACTATATTACATTTGGACTATGGAAGCGATTGACGTGACGTTCTGGATCGGGATAAAGACAGTGAATACCGTTTCTCTGATGGCAAAAGTTATTCTTCTCATATTCGGGAAGATTCTCATATTCTTCGTTGGAGAGGACTTTAAGATTCCATTTTATCACTACTTCACCTTTCTTAAAGTTACGATTTGCAAATGCTCCAATTCCATCCTCAAATTGGCCAATTTTTGATTCTTGAAGTAAAATATCTTCTAAATCCCTAACTTTTTCTTGTGCCTTTTTGTGAGAATTCAATTCTAAAACCAACAGTGCAGTGGGATGAGTATATTTCTTCTGACACCAGTAATATTTGTCTAAGATGGTTTTTGGGACAGATTCAAACTTGAAACAATTTACGAAACCACATTGTTTGTAAAAATCAAGAAGGTGTTCAAAGGGAATACAATATACAGTTTGAGATGGTTTCACATAAGTTAATAGAAAGCTTACAATCTCTTTTGCGATTCCTTTACCACGAAAGGCTTCAAAAACATACATTCCACCAAGTTCAAGGTTTTTCTCATCCACTTTAACAAGTCGGCCTAGTCCTTCTTTTTCTCCATCGAATTCAGCAATGGCAATGATTTCACTATCGAAATGAGAATGTATGAATTCGACTTTGTCATAGCAGTCATTTATCCAGGCAATTTCTGTCCTTTCCGCAACTCTTATCTTCAAGCTATTTCGATCGTAATTTGATGGTTCTCTACAATTATTAGCCTGAACTTTGTTTTCGTCTTTGGATATCATAGGTTCCATCCTCCCATACAAAGCCAATAAAGCGATAAACCAAAGCATATCCAAACCTGAATGTGTAAAATGACATGAAGAGTATTAGGAACTACATTATCTCCTATTGTTGGTAGCAAAGAGTGAGTGTTTTGATACTCTTCAAAGCCAGCCTTATTACCATGTACCCAATACCCGCCTCCAAGATAAGGAATCCACCAAGCAGTAATTGTTCCAAAAGTAATAAGGCCGTAAACACCCACAAAAAGGAGATGAGCCCAAAGAGGAAGAGGTGATGCAAGATAAAGAAAAGCCACAATAAGAGGAATAAATACGAGGGTTGCATTAACAAACGATCCGATCAATCGGGATTTCAATGAGTGGGCTTTTTTTAGTGCGGCAAGATTGGTAAATGGCGGAATATCGACCCAATCGTGAAAAGCCATGAAAAAAAACAGAATGCATTGAATAGTGATAAAGAAATAAATCATTGTTCCACTTTTTGTAATCTGTCCGATTGCTGAATAGTTTCATATCTCAGCTGCACTAATCCGCTTGGATACCCCTGTGAAGATACCACACGGAAAGGAATCTCCTTATCTATCATATTGAAGAGGGGAATCCCAGAGCCAAGAATCACAGGAATAATGGACAAGGTCATTTTATCGACCATTTGACATGAAAGAAATTGAGAAATCGTAGTTCCTCCATCGATCCAAATGTGTTTTATCCCGTCTTTATGCAGTTTGGTGAGCAACTCCGGTAAATCCCCGCGATAAAGTTCCATACCGTTTCTAACGGAACTTAAACTATTGCTCAAAACAACAACTCTTTTCCCTGGGTAGGGGTCTGGCACTGTTGTGGCGACTTCATAAGTTTTGCGACCTATAATTAAGGCATCGATACTGCTAAGCAGTTTCTGAAACCCATAATCCTCATCAAAGCCACCAACTCGATCAAGCCAATCAAGACCACCGTCTTTACGGGCGATATAACCATCAATGCTTGCTGCAATGTAGATGGAGATTTCTGGTCGATCCATTGGATTAATTGTAAGACACTTTCCTATTTCGACATCTCGTGGATCACCCTCATAACCATCAGGATCGTTGAATGGCATTTCTTTATATCCATGCTTGCAATAGAACTGATATGCCTCTTTTGAAGATTGAATAAGCAATTTTTTAAATCCTTGATGGTATAGCCAACGCTCGCAGAGCCTTAAAAACTGGCTTCCAAATCCGAGGTTATGATAATGCTCATCAATTGCAATAATTCTTAAGGCAGCTATATTTTCAGGCCAAAGCTGGAGATGTGCATAGCCAATTATTTCAGCATTTTTATAAAAGACAAAATGGATGTGATCTTTATGTGTAAATGTCCATGTGTAAGGATCTTCTTTTGATTTAAAAAAATAGACCTGGCGAAGGCGACGTACTGCATCCCATTCACGATCAGTCAAGGCTTTTACAATACGCCATCCATCAAAACCATCCTTTGCATCGATGCTTGCAACAAATGCATCCTTTCCATTGCAATACTGGAGGATGTCATGCGGGAATTTTTTAGCTAATTCTAGCTTAAGCTTACTATAGTTTTCAGCGTCTAAAGCATGAGAGCGCATCCAATCACGGAATTTTAAGTATCTGCTGATTTCAGGGTCAGCTTCTTGATATACATGTACATGATGTGTCCGATTATTATTGCCTTTCTGGAAATATCTTCTAAAAGCCATGCCATATTCACCTTTGGCTTCGTATCCTAAAGATTCCATAGCTTTGGTTGCTTTATCGACTTCTTGAATGTCTCGGACTACAGGAAGAATGTCGATAATAGGTTTGGCACTTAGTCCAGGAATAGAAGTTGATCCAATGTGGTGAATCTCAATGCAATTATGTCCCAGTGCATCTTTAATTCGCTTTGCCTCTGCCTCAAATAATTCTGGCCATTTAGTGTCATATTCAACAACTTCTATTTTTCTTATCTTATTGGAAGGGACATCAAAAGAGGACATTATAGACTCCTCCATTCAATATGATTTAAACGATAAAGAACATGTCTTCTTAATGGATGACCTTCTTGCAATTTTGGATGATCAAAGTCGTCGTTTGGATTATGATGTAAACCAATTTTTTCCATGATACGTCTTGAACGCATGTTTTGAACAGCTGTAAAAGAAACAATTTCATTTAAATCCAGTTTTTGAAATGCGTGCGCAAGACAAGCTATTGCTCCTTCTGTTGCATAACCTTTTCCCCAAAAATCATAAGCTAAACGCCACCCTATTTCAACAGCAGGAGTAAAATGAGCGTTAAAGGATGGTGCAGCTAAGCCTATAAAACCAATGAATTCAGCGACGTTTGGGACGGAGACTGCCCATAACCCCCATCCTTGCTCTTCAAGCTTATCAGAAATACGTTTAGCGAGATTATCGCTTTCTTGTCTGTTAAGAGTAGATGGAAAGTACTCCATGACACGGGCGTCAGAATTTAGCTGGGCAAATGGTTCTAAATCTTCTTGTTGCCAAGGACGTAGAATTAATCGCTCTGTTTTTATTACAGATTTCACTTGAGTCATAATTTTTTCCTTAACATGAACATCTTTGAATCATTTTCAAAGCCTTCACGGATGAATTCAATGTGATATCCAAGTTTTTGGTAAAAGGATAAGGCTTCCCAATCCATGGTGTTTACAGTGGCAAAAGTACATCCATTTTCTTTACCTATTTTTTCCCCTTCTGCCATCAATTTAGTCCCCCATCCTTGACGCCGTAATTTGTTATCAATCCAAAGCGAATCTACATAAAGGTTTCCATAAAGAACTGCTCCTTTCGCGCCCCCTAAAATTTTTTGTGTTTCATTTTTGATGCAAATTCCAAAAGTGCTCACGCGATTCATTCCTTTAGCAGCCACAGCTTCATCGTTAAGCCCTGCATAGAGAATTGTTTCAAGATTAGGAGAGTCGTCATGCTCTAGATGATAAAGTTCTTGCATAAAATTAATCTTTTCTTTCTGAAGTAAAATTGTAGCAGAGTGTAAGAGGAAATTACAGGAAAACTTCATGATTCGTGATGAATGTAATTTTTTTCAAAAACTAACTTTATGGCAATATCGAAACTTAGCTATTGCCTATTCCATTTTCTATTCATTAGTGTAACTTTGCGCTGTTAATATCATTCAAGAGCTTCCTTTGATCATGTAACAGGCGATGAAGCTGTCTACGTTCTTCGATAAATATTTTGGTATAAAAACCATGTTTTAGAACGGCCAGTCTGGCTTGTTGCTTGCCTTCAGGTGTTTTGGGCCCAGTTGATAGGCCACCATGCAAGCGACAGCGGCCATTTGCCATGGCTGGTTGTCTGCACGGCTTATGGTTATTGGTTCTTGCTTTGGCTCCGCACTCTCGGGTCATGGGGTGCTTCCTCCGCTTTTTTCTATTGCCCCACCCCCGCCTTGTTGAATAGCACCAACCACTGCTTGACCTCCTTGATTGACTTGGACGTGCTGTACAACGACTTGTTGGGCACCTTTGCGGCGATAGCGGTTGAGCGTTTCAACTGTTTCATGCTGGAGACGCAATAGCTTGGTTAGGTTATTGACATTCCGATCAACATTGAGTGTAGAGTTTTCTGGGTTGGCGGCTCTTGCCATGCATTTCATCCCTAAAGCTTGCAAAGAAAGAATTTGAGTAAACAACATGACTTCTACATCATCTTGTGCATTAAAAGCTTTCATGGCTTTAAGGTACATATTGCCCTCATTTATGGTTTTGTCTGTGCTTTCACCAGAAGTAGAAACGCCTAGATATTGCTGCATCAGCGATAGAGCAAATATAAAATCGTTTGCCCCTATCAATTCACAAGCAACAGCGCGCATTAGCAGAGCTTTGTCATCCTCCGTGCCTCTATTGCCACGAGTTTGTATCTCAATTCCATTTTCACCTTCTTTAAAATTAATGGGTACGTGTAATTCTTTCCATTTTTCTTTCCACTTAGCTAGAAGCGCCTCTTCTTCAACATTAAGAGGAACAATGCTCTTGTCTGTCTCAGTTGCCGCAACTTCTTGTTTGTTACGTTTTTCTTTTGTTTTGCTCATAGTTTACCTACTTTGTTTCTGCCCAAGTTTTTCCATATTTTGCCTCTACCAAACCTTTTAGATAAGGCTTGCTGGTAGGAAAAACATCTATAAAAGCTTCTTCCATCGCATTTACAGCTTTTTCTATAAATTCATGAACTTTATCATCTGCCACCTCTAGAAGAATCTCGTCATGGATCACATTCACTAATTGGCATTCTTTGCTAAGGAAGGGAATAAGCCGAATAAGTGCATGTAAAGTGATCTCGGCAGCAGCTCCTTGAATCGGAAGGTTAAGAGCAGCTGTATAGCGATACCCAAGGCGTTCTCGGCTAAAGTCTCTTTCTCGACCACATGGCGTTCTGACTTTTCGGGAATATTCAGCAGCACTACCTGTTTGTTGTTGCCATTTTCGTAAGCCTGCATAGGTTTTGAAGAACCCCTCCCTATGGTTGGTGGCTTCTTCTAATGACATCTCTACGCTATATTGCTGTTTTGCATAGCGAGTCAGCCCGTTAGCGCCTTGTCCATATAAAAGTCCAAAAATCACAGCTTTAGCTAACTGCCTCTGTTCTTTGCCGATCGATTCTTTTGGAAACTTTAAGAGTGAGGAAGCTGTATTGATATGAACATCGCCTCCCTCTAGATAAATACGAAGCAGCTCTACATCTTGCGTGACCATAGCAGCCACACGAAGCTCTTGTTGGCTATAGTCAAGCCCTATTAGGGTACACCCTTCTTTAGCGCAGAAAAGAGTGCGAAACTCTCCTTTTGGCATATTTTGCATGTTGGGGTTGTAGCTAGACATCCTTCCTGTAGAGGTATTTCCAAGAAAAAAGGAGCCATATAGTCTGTTGTTTGGAGCGTCGATAAATTTATAGAGTCCTTGTCCAAAAGAGCTTATGAGTTTTGCCAATTGCCTGTATTTCACAATCTTAGGAAAAATGTCATGCATCCCTTCATTTAACCGAAAAGTATAGGTGCTTGTGCTTAGCTGACCTTTAACCGTTCTTGTCCATGTTTCTAAATCTTTTTGCTTTAATGCCTCTTGAAGCCATTTGCTAAGCTGTTTTGAGCTATTGATGTTAAGCAAAGTGCCAATAACTTCTAAAATTTCAGCTTCAATGATAACTCTTTCTTTTTCCCAAGCGATAATAAACTGTTGGTGTTGAGTCACATTGAAGCCAATACCTGTAAGCTCCATTCTAGCTATAGGATATTGTGCATCTCTAAGCAATCTATAAGCACGCACAAGCCCACGTTGTTGCAGTTGTTTCCACTGAATGGCAAATAACTTTACGGGAAGAACAGCATCAATGGCAGCATATTCAAGCTGCTCTTTTGATAGCTCTTCTTGTGACCAGTCAGAGGTTTGCATTTCCTTGGATATCTCCAAGCCGAGTAATTCCTTAGCCAAGTCTTTTAAGCTAGCAGTGGTTGCCAAACCAAGCTCCGCTTTTAGCTCTCTTCGGTCTCCATGTAGGACGCGATCCGCTAACAGTGTACAGCCTAATTTCTTGAGAGCTAAGCCATGATGTAATAAGTGTTTCATTTCAAAAATGGCATTATGTGCGAGCATTGGTCGCCCTATTAGTGAATCGAGCAGGCTCAAGTTCTTTAGCTTCCTGACATCGAATATGAAGACGGTGTTGTTGCCATCAAAGATTTGAACTGTGCGAATCCATGATTTTTTTGGATCAAGTCCCGCTTGTTTATCGGCTCTAAGTTCTTGCATTTTAGTCGTTTCAATATCCAACCCAAAAATTTGTTGGGAAGAGAGCAGAGAAGCAACAGCCTTTAGAGCTTGCTCTTCAGTTTCGATATACTCAATGTGAATATCTTCTAATGCCGCTTTCTGCGTATTTGAGGACTTAATTTCAAGAGTAATACTTTGGACTAATGGCAACTGTTCCACTGTTTCAACCATAAGAGGATGAAAATTAGGGACAGCAAGCTGAAGGTATGGTTCTTTTTTCTCAGAGTATTTCTGAATGCCACTGTTGACCCATGCTCGCAGGTTTATTCTAGCAAGAAAAGCATCAGCAGGACTTTTTGCATAAGGAGCAGGCCAAGGACATACTTTGGGATAAGCAGATCGCCAATGAATGAAAGCTTTTTTGCCCGCTTCATCAAAGTCTAATGCAAATAAAATCAATGGGGCTTGCTTGAGGAACTTATCTGTATTTGCATCGAGATAATTGCTGGCCCCGCCTGTTGCTAATACCGAGCAAATATCGCCAGCTTCTTGAGAGAGCAGCATAGCATCCAACTCAGCTTCCACAACTACAATAGGCAAGTAATTTGAGCCAAAGAGTAATGGGGTAGATTGGCTTCCTGGAATGATTTGGTATTTAGCGTACTTGTCGTCTGGCTTCCATTTCGTTCTCCGCATCTTTATTTTAATAACCTGCTCTTCTTTGATATAAGGAATCACCAAGCCTTCTGGAAGGTAAAGTTTGTTGGAACCATTTTCTAAAGAAGGCAAACCAAGCAACTTTCTATCTATCCATTGGTCTTTTGAACAATAGCCAAGCAGATACTTTTCTGCTGTTTCAAGTGTTAAGCCTCTAGCTTTTGTTAGCTCTTGTGCCTTTGGTGCTTGCATCAAATAGCTATGGGATTCATTACAAAAATCCTTGGCCCAATCCATCCAAAGCGAATTGAGAGCTATAGGTTTTTCTCTATTGCAAGGAAGAGCGCTTTTTGGCATCTCATTGCTCGGCAGTTGAACGATTAAAGAAGCCTCAGATTTGTGCATTTTCAAAAAATTCATGCAAAACTTCACGCTATTGCCACTAGTCTTACATTGACGGCATAAAAAACAGCCAAGTGTGCCGTTTCTCGATAAACGATTTGGCTGGATGATAAAGCGATCGTTTCCGCCACATAATGGGCAAGCCGAATGA
Organism: Parachlamydiaceae bacterium; assembly: GCA_044326545.1. Taxonomy (GTDB): domain Bacteria; phylum Chlamydiota; class Chlamydiia; order Chlamydiales; family Parachlamydiaceae; genus JANWJE01. The sequence continues at coordinate 7,880 of JBIRBM010000049.1, forward strand.
TATTCGCCATTTTGAGTAGACGCTGCCAATCTGGGAACTAACCCTACCTTCTCTGCCAGTTCTACCAAGTTCAATCTTCTTTTTAAGTTCATTTGTCTTCTCTTGTGTTTTTAGGGTGAGACTTGTGAGTCATGTGAGACACTTGTTCACAAGTAGGCAAAAAGGGAATGTTGCTTGTCCTACCAAATTAAGGAATAAATGAGACAGGGAGACACTTGTTATTATTTTTCTGCTTTCGTCTCACTTGTCTCTCCACTTGCCAATTTTCAGGAGACTGCCATTTTCTGGTCTTTAAACTATTTTGAGTGGCAATCTCACCTGTATCACGTGTCTCACTAAAAATTAATGATCTTGTAAACCATTTGATGGTATAGCCTTGCTCTTGGCCTGTTCCTCATACTCATTAAGTACTTTTGAAGTAAATCGATAGCAACGAGTAGGGCCAATACCTGGCAAACGTTCTCTTCTTGTCGTTTTGTTATCCGAGCTAGGCAATAGCAGACCGTGCTTTATGCAAATTTTGGCTGTATACGTAGGATCAATCCCTTTGCATATCTCGGTTTTAAATACCTCAGAGAAGACGTAAAATTCCCAAGAGCCTTCATCATCTTGTTTTTTGAAGCCTGCTCGCTGAATAATGGCTCGATCCGCTGCCTGATCCCATCTAGCAAAACGGCTATCACTATGAAGTTGAAAAAAGAGACGCACTTTTTCTAAGCCTGAGTCCTCTTCATGGGGTAATAAGGAGCCTCGACTAGAAATCCAGTCAATAAAACACTGATAAATGAGAGAGTAAGCGATTTGTTCAGGCCAACCAGTAATACCCATTTTAGTTGCCAGCTCGCCAGCTGCTGCTATCAAGGCAAATCTTTTCGCAACACGTGTGACTTGTCCTGGCAGATTTGTCGCATTTTTTAGTACTCGTTCCTCTACATGAACTTGAAAGCGATTCATTACTTCTGTTACGAAAAGAATTGCTTCTTTTGTTTGAGCAACCAGTATCGATAGAAAAGCTCGCGAAGCTACCCCATAATAGTTTTGGCTCATCTCGCTTAGATGGTCCGCTAATTGTGCACCAGTTGCCATTCCATGCAGTTCTTCAAAAATGCCATACCTTCCCACTTCAGCATCGAGGTCAATGACTCGCACTTCTTGGCCTGCTCTAGCCTTTTTTCCTGTTTGCATAATGTGATGAGCTAAACTTAGTTCTCCTGTTGAAAGAAATAGCAGCTGCCAACGAATGGGGCTTCGGTATTGTCCTGCTCGATCAGCTCGTGTTTTACCTCCACCATTGGCCAACATGTAATACCATTTATCAAAAATAACTTTTAGTTCTTGCCCATTCTCTCGTACATAATTGACGTACAGCACCGACTGTTGAACAGAAGTTGTTCCAGGCATCGCAACAACTATCCAGAATGTGTTCGTACGAATCAAAACAGCG
>JBIRBM010000017.1:0-37414 GCA_044326545.1 Parachlamydiaceae bacterium
CTAATTGCTTAGACCTCTACGTGTAACGGTCATTGACCATCACACACAAGCTTTATTGTTCATGTTTGCACATTGTCTCTCTTATACTGTCAAAACATCTTACAGTGACTCAAGGCCCTGCTTTTTTCTCGCATTCGTTACACGTTGTTCGCTTTTCGTTCGTGAGAAGTTACTAATATATAAAATGAGGCTTATTTTATGCAACACTCTTTTTCTTTTTCTTTTTTATTTTCCTTATATTTTGATTTTAAGTGGCTTGAAAAACATCATTTCTTTTTTGAGTGATCTGATGAAGAAAGGCTCTAACACGCTTCTGTTGTATCTTGTCATTTTTTTCTTGTATAATCCTTCATCTTGTTTTATACCAAGTTTTATGCTCGAATCTTATGATTTCAAGTTATTCCAAAATCCACTACGCCTTGGGAGGGTATCATGGTCCATTTTTTTTCAACATCAATCTCACTGTTTATTCTTATGTCTCTTTTTTATGTCAATTCTACGGAGGCCTACTGTTCAAGATGCGTAAAAATTGAGGCCGAAAGAGCTAAAGAGCAGGAGGCAAACCCGCAGGTGATTGGCTACTACGATGACAAAGCCAAAACGAATCATCAAACCGACCCGCAACAAATTGAACATCCTAAAGAAATCAATAAGTAGGCAAGAAATGGAAAAATATCATCCTTTAACTTTTGATGAAGACGTTGTGATCAATAAAAAAGGGACGGAAAGAAGAGGGACTGGAAAATTTAACGCTCACTATGAAGCGGGTGTATACATTTGCAAGCAATGTGATGCCCCCTTATACCTCTCAACACAAAAATTTAGTTCTCAATGTGGATGGCCAAGTTTTGATGATGAAATTCCTAATGCGATAGAAAAAAAAATGGATATTAATGGTTCTCGAACTGAAATTCTTTGTAAACATTGCGGAGGACACTTGGGTCATCTTTTCATAGGAGAGGGATTGACTGATAAAAATGCAAGACACTGTGTGAATTCTATTTCCCTTTCTTTCATCCCTTTGAATACCAAGGAAGGGTATGAACGGGCGATTTTTGCTGCAGGATGTTTTTGGGGAGTCGAACATTTAATAAAAAAATGTCAAGGGATTGTTCAAACAACAGTCGGATATATCGGAGGACTCACAGTCAATCCAACTTATACCGATGTCTGTAGCGGAAAAACAGGTCATGCAGAGGCTATAGAAGTGATCTTTGATCCGGCTGTGGTCAGTTATGAAGAATTAACAACATTCTTTTTTGAAATTCATGATCCCACTCAAGTCGATCGACAAGGACCTGATAATGGAACACAGTATCGCTCTGCAATTTTCTATTTTTCTGAAGAACAGAAAAAGATAGCCTTTCAATTGATTGCATCTTTAAAAAAACAAGGAATGAAAATCGCAACTCAAGTATCGCCCTCCAGTCGTTTTTATCCCGCTGAAGATGACCATCAAAACTACTACGGCAAAACGGGAGGTACTCCTTATTGCCATCGAAGGGTTAAACGGTTTTAAAGAGCCTCCGAAGCTATACCCCGCATTCCGCTAGTGGGCTGTTTTTTCTTCAATTTCTCGATTTTTGATCTGAATTTGACAAAATTTGAACAATATTTCATTCAATATTGCCGCAAAATTTGCAAATAGCGGAATGCGGGCTATACTCGATCAACCTCAAAATTCCAATTTTTTGCTTTCAAACACCCTTTTAAAAGCTGTTCGGATCAAAAATTTTGAACAGGTTCTTAGACGTTTTTAAGCTTGATTTTCTCTGATAATTTCTCGCAAAGCATCAATCCAGAACGGGTGATCATTGAGCCCTTCAACCAATTGCAATTCCTCCCCTCCCCACTCTTTAAATTCTCGCTGATATTCGGAAGAAATCTCATAAATAGTCTCTAAACAATCACAGACAAAAGATGGACTGAAAACAAGCAACCGTTTTTCTCCATTTTTTGCACAGCGATATAAAACATCACTTGCATAAGGCTGAATCCAAGACTCTTTGCCAAGACGTGATTGAAAACAGACTGTATATCGATCTTGATTCAAATTTAAATCAGCAGCAATCGCCCGGGCGGTCGCATGGCATTGTGCTTTATAACAAAGACGATTGCGCGAACACACTTGTTGACAGCAATCGGGCTTCAGGCAATGCCCCTTCTGATCTCCCTTACGGATTTGTCTTTCAGGAAGACCATGAAAACTAAAGAGGATGCGATCATATGATGAAATCGGATATTGCTTTGCTCGTTCACAAAACGCTTTGATTAATCCAGGATGCTCATAATAATCATTAATGAATACCAACTTTGGATAAGCTTCCCAACGCTGCAATTGCCTCATGACCTCTTGAAAAACAGAACCTGTTGTAGCTGACGCATACTGAGGGAAAAGAGGAAGAATCACAATTTCTTCCACGGCGGCTTCACAGAGTTTTTTTAAGCCTTCTTGAATAGAAGGATGCTGGTACCGCATAGCCAATACGACCTCCGTTTGATCCCCCAAGGCTTTTTGCAATTGCTCTCGAATCTTCTTACCATAAATCAAAAGGGGTGAACCTTCCAAACTCCAGATATTGCGATATTGCGCAGCTGATTTACGATAACGAAAAGGGACAATAATCCCTCGCACTAATAACTGTCTTTTGAGCCAAGAGATATCGATCACTCTTGCATCGGTTAAAAACTCAATAAGATAACGATAAACATCTTTAGGGGTTGCAGACGCAGGTGTCCCCAGATTTACAAGCAACACACCTCTTTTCTTTTGCTTCACACTCAAATCCCCTTGTTAGAACCTACAACTCTCGATTTTGTCCATTTTTTTTGCTAAAAACTCACCTTATACCATTTCCAAGAAATAAAGTCATATTTGAGCGCATCAAAGCCTCGGGTTTGAAAGATTACAAAGAGGGCAATATCTCCCAATATGACCATCGATTTAATTCTCTAATGAAAGATCTAAATCTTTACGCTCTTGATAAACCTTCTCAACAAGTTTTTTATTAATATGAATGTTAATTTTTGAATCAATCTTTGAAATCTCTTCTTTTAATAATTTCTCAATACATTTTTTTGCATAAAAAGAATACCATAGATACATGATCTGGTCTTTTTCGCTTATGACTCCTTTAGGAAAGTGAGGCGATCCAAAGGCTTTTTCGATTTTTTCATTTTTTTTATCATCATCAGAATCGGAATCGAGAATCCCGACGCTTTTTATAGCGGAGACTGTTGGGTCATGATGAATGTGGTTAATCGATCTATTGCCAACAATTGCTTTATTGAAAAGATGATTCAAGGCATAGAATTTTAAACTCAATTTTTTACGGTAAGCAAGAATCGTTTTCACTCGGTTGACAATCTTGCCTGTTTTTTGTTTTTCTTTTTCACTCAAATTCACAGTTCCATAATAATGACCTAAAGTCGCGACACATTTCCCTCGTGCTGTCCTAAGAATCTCTTCTGCTTTTGCCGGTCTTCCAATATTGGGCAGATAATCTTTTGTCCCAGATAACTTAACAATTGCCTCAATTGCCTCTTCCTCAACAAAAACATCTGAAACTGAATGAAGCTGTAAATTTTTCAGAACTTTTTTCACTTGCTCATCACTGGAAGGACCGATTTTAATGATGTGTACCTTTCTTTGGAAAGAATGGTCTATGTCTAGTTTTTGTATCTCTATCCACTCTTTTAATGTCACAGCCAAAATCGACTTACAAGCAGGTGTATCTTGTAAAAATCTCTTTTTAAAGGTAAGAAATGCGGCTTTATTTGTCGCGATCTGATAAAAATCATCAAAAAACAGAAGAACTTTGTCTTCATAGCCTCTAATTTGATCTTTTGTCTGGTTAATCAATTCTGCATGCCCAAAACTGGCACTAGAAATCATAATCCCACAATCGGCTTCAAATACGATACGCTCTTCAAGCTTATTCTGATGAATTTTACCTGAGTGCTTTAATTGGATAAAATGATGAATAAGCGCGGTTTTCCCCTCCCCAGACAATCCAACGAGAATAAGATTATCATGACCTTCAAGCCCCGCAATTAATTGATCTATTTCGGATACTTGGCCAACTTTAGGATCTAAGCATCCTCGATCCATCTGCTTATCAAGATTGGTACAATTCACAATCTCATCAGGTAATGGTCTCAACCAACGTTGATAGCAACTAATCAAAACTGCCGAAGCAGCAATAATTAATGAGGCAACAAGGTACACTTTAGTTGTGACAACAAAAATTGGCTGTAAAATCTTAATAAGACAATAAGGGATGAGAAAAAATTTATAGACGATTTCTAAAAGAAGATGTTTTTCCCATAGAGTTGTAAATTTTTTATTGCTGTCAAGAAAATTAAAAGCCCCTAAAAAAAGATTGAGAAGATTGGGAATAAAATAAATGATAAGGGGACGAAAGATCTTCCACTCTGCATGAATCCTTCCTCTTATAGAGGAATCAACAGGAACTGGACAATCTAAAGTGTTTTGAAGAACTAAATCGGAAAGAGTTGTAAAAACAGCTCCGCCATCCATTTTTTTTTTCTTAATAACCTTCGTTAAGAGATCTAATTCGATCACTTCGGCAAAAATCGACATGCATTTTTCAGGATTCTGCTTCATTCCCCATTCGGTTAATTCTGACATCATCTCATCGAGCGTGTCTACATCATGAGATTGGGCTGAGATTGCGTTCTTGATTTCATTTTTCTGTTCTAACGAGAAATCTAAACAACAATTGTTAACAGTTAACCATTTCTGTAATTCATTTCGATTAGAGAATGGAATAAAAGGAGGGGATTTTTTTTTTATTTTGCTAACATGAGAATTGAAATAAGATGGAAATCCATATCCAAGAGAAGAGATCATCACACAGGCTTCCTTTTAAGTTGATGTATTTCATAGCCCAATCTGCTCAAAAAGCATCGAATTTTTCAAGCAAAAGGAATGAGGTAAAAAATCTATTGTTGGGAAAAAGTGGGATTAACCTGATTTTTTTCAATTGATGCAAAGACTCTGATAGCCTGAGACTTTCGCGACCCGAAGAAAATATCGCAAGTTAAAACGAAAGGAAGACGAATGATTTGACTCATCTTAAAATTCGCAAAAACTTTTTTAAGAACAATTTCCCATCCCGCCTTTATGGAGGCGGTTTATCACTCACCTTAAGCACCCAGATTGCGATGCATAAAGTAAGTTGATTAGCACATTTTAAATTCGATAGGATTGGTGCAAAATTGCACAAGAAAAGCAGGTCTTCTGACTCCGAATTCACCCTACACGCTTAACCTTCCCGCAATACTTACAGTGGTTTAATAGTTAAAAACTCCCCTCGAGTAAGGTGAGTTAAACAACTATTTTAAAGCTTTCGTCCTTCGTTACAGCGGCCTAACCGCACAGGATTCTCACCTGTTTCCCTATTCTCCCCCTGCCTTAACAAGGGGCACTTTTCTTCCTTATATACTCATTCAAGCTCAAAGTGAGATTTTCGGACAATCTTCACTTTGAGCTTGAATCACTCACCTTAAGGTGAATTAAAAACAACATCTGATTTAGCTGAGTGGTGTTATTGGCCTATAGACCCACCAGGGTTATAGAGGTCGTTCAAAAAATTGTCAATCTGCTTTCTTCATCATTTTCCCATCTCTTGGCTGACGGGCAAAAGGTTTGGTTGACTTAAATTTATTAAAAGGCTTTGAGGGGCGTCTTGGACCTCTTTCTGGAAAACGTTCCATCCCTGGCTTTGTGAAATCTCCCTGCCTTCTTTCTAAACCAATCCGATCAGGACCCAAAACTGTCTGTTCTCCTATTACCATAGAGATGAGCTTTGATGCGATAATCGTCGGATCAACATCTTTCATGAGCTGCAATAAATGTTCTGTTTCATCATGAATTCCTTGAGACATGATCTTATTAACTAAATGACGCTTTTTAGAAGCCTTCACTTCATGCAAGTTTGGAATATCTCGCTGGAGAATTTTTGTTCCTAAGATTTTCTCAAAACGTTGAAAATCACGCCATTCACGCGAAGTTAAAAATGTGCTCGCAATCCCTTTATTTCCCGCTCGACCCGTACGCCCAATTCGATGAACATAGTTATTAGGGTCAAAAGGCAAATGATAGTTAAAAACATGAGACACATTTGAGACGCTTAATCCCCTTGCCGCAACATCTGTGGCAACTAATAAACGAAGGTGTTCTGATCGAAAGCTTCTAATGACCTCTTCTCTTTGAGGTTGCTCCATATCTCCATGTAAGCCTCGAACGGTATAGCCAGCATCCATAAGTGTGTGAGTGAGACGATCAACATCTTTCTTTGTTCGACAAAAAATAATCGCTTTTTCAGGATTTTCAAAATCAATCAAACGAATCACAGCGTGATCTCGCTCATCTTCGCGAATCATGTAGTAAAATTGCTCAATATCCTGATTCACTTTCTCTTTTTGCTTAGCTTGAATAAAAAGAGGATTTTTCAATATTTTTTCAGCAAGTTTTTGAATCGGTAATGGCATTGTGGCTGAAAAAAGAAGCGTCTGTCTTTTTTGAGGAAGATAGGTAAAGATACTTGTGATATCTTCGAGGAATCCCATGTCAAGCATTTCATCAGCTTCATCAAGGACAACAATCGAAGGTTTAAATGTTGGAAGTTGATTTGTTCCAAGTAAATCAAGTAAACGTCCGGGAGTTGCAACAAGAATCTGCACCCCTCGCTGCAGCGACTCTGTTTGGGCTCTAGAAGATTTCCCCCCACACACCACTGCTGTTTTAATTCCAACATGGCGACCAAAGCGATATAACTCATCACTCACTTGTTTTGCCAACTCTCGAGTTGGAGTCAACACAAGCATCTGGCTGCCTGGATGCTCTTGAAGAAGATGAATAGCCGGTAAGCCAAAAGCACCTGTTTTTCCTGTTCCTGTTTGTGCCTGTCCGACCAAATCTCTTCCAGATAAAATATGGGGAATGACCTCCTGCTGAATAGAACTTGGAGTTTTAAAACCAGCCTCTTGTAATGCCTGTAAAATAGCCTCATGCAACCCAAAACTTTCAAAATTTAATTCTTCTTTCATACTCTCTCTTTTTTATTGATAACTCACCTTACGCACAAAGAAAGCGATTTGGGTTGAACCAAAAGCCTCAACGTTAAAGCTTTCGCTTCAGTCCAAATAATAGTGCTCTTTTTACGTAAGGTGACTTGATAAAGAACCAAAACAATATCGCTAACAGACAGAAAAAAATAACAGCTATTTTTATCTTATCGTTAGGGGTTCTTAAAATGATTTCATTGCCAATCAACAAAACAAAAGAAGAGAAAAATTGATAAAGGAGAAGGTCTATTTTGAACAAGTTCTTAGAAAATAGGACACTGACTCAATCAACGCAGCAAATGATACCGAAAAAACTTCCTAGGAAGTTTTTATAATTATCTCTCGATCTGTGGGAGAAAGGCAAAATATTTACTAACTCACCGTTGAGCTTAACAAAAAGCGAATTTAAATTAAAGACTTATTTAACTGATGAGTTTTTTATAATCTAACGAGAAAAAGGAAAAAGAAAAAAAGCAAAATAACTGCCTTCGAGTACTCCCAAAAGCAGCTGTAGAAGAATGAATTAACGGGAATGGGGCAACTTAAAAGTATTTTTCCTCTCAAGACGGTCAATCTCTTCCTCATCTTCAACTTCACTGTCATCAAGTGGAATTGCTAATGCGTCTGTCCTATCAACTTGATCTCTCTCGATGATGTTGTAATGCTGATCATCTTCATCGTCATCATCATCTTCGTCATCATAGTCATCTTCATCGTCATCTTCATCGTCATAGTCATCTTCATCATCCCAATCTTCCTCATCTTCATCATCTTCATCCATGTTGTGAACAGATGTTGAATGCTGAGCAGAGGGATGAACATTTGTAGAATTAACCGATTGTACATTAGGTGAAGCCTCTAATGATAAAGATAACATTCCAAGTGTCAGACTTAGCAGAATATAAAGATTCACTTTCTTCATCGCAGTAACTCCTTTAAAAGGTTGTTGTTGAAGTATATAACAATAAATTTAATGAAAAGTCAATAAAATTTCAATCAGTCATTCCATGAGGAAGTGTCTTTTGCTCAATATGTGCATTTAAGCTAACCCAATCAGGGTGAGCAGATAATAAATTTAAAACATTCTTGAACCGAAATCTCGATTGTAAGGGATAAAGATGTTCGACTATCAATTTTATTAAGGTAAAATCTTCCTCCGTATCAACAGTCCATCGATGATGCCCTAAAGAAGGATCATGCGAAATATTTTTAAGATAAAATTTTTCAGGATGACGATACAAATAAACGGTGACATGCTCTCTCTCTTCAGGATAGATCGCATCATAAAATGCCTTCTCAAGAGCTTTAAAAGAAAACACTTCAACATCAAGGCCTCTAGGAAAAGTGCGTTCCAACGTATTAGAAACATAATCCACATGAGGGTAATCATAACGAAAAGCCCGAACAATCCGGTCGACTATTTCAGGGTCAATCAGTGGACAATCAGACGTAATGCGGACAATTCCATCGACTCCCCTTTCCAACGCAGCCTGATAATAACGCTCTAAAACATCCTCTTCTGATCCTCTAAAATAGGAGACATGTTGTTCTTGACACAATGAGATGATTGGATCATCTGCTATTTGATCTGTTGTTAACACCACAATCCCTTTAATTTCTTTACAATCACGAAGACGCTCGATCAAAAATTCTAGCATTGGTTTGCCCGCGACTTTCTTCAAAACTTTTCCAGGAAGACGGGTTGAATTCATTCTGGCTTGGATAAAGGCTTCAATACGCATCATTCTTAAATAACTCCCATCTAACCGGAGATCCCTTTTTAACCGATGTCGTTAATGTTAATCCCAAAATATGAGGAAGCTCTTTTGGAGGAAGTCCTCCTGCGGGTCTTACAGTTACGACATGCTGCATTTCAAGAATCGTTCCCGCACAGAGATTTTCAATAAAATAGATTGAAGGACGATGAGAAAGGGTTGATTTTTCACGGCTCAGAGGACCGTAATGAATTGCCCCCATTGATTCCCATGCCTTTTTTGATTCGCTCACAAGAGCTTGTAACTCTTCGGGCTCCATTGAAAAAGGGCTGTCAATCCCTCCATCTTTGCGCGAAAGAGTCAAATGCTTTTCAATTAAACAAGCTCCTAAAGCAACACTTGCAATAGCAACTCCAATTCCAAGGGTATGGTCAGACAAGCCAGTTAAGAGACCAAAACTTTGGGCTAGATGGGGAAGGGTTCGCAAATGAATGTCCTGAGGCTCTGCGGGATAAGCTGCTGTACACTTAAGTAAAAGAATGTGTCGACACCCAGCCCCTCTCGCCACGTCAACCGCCTCTCCAATTTCAGCTAAAGTTGCCCCTCCCGTTGAAAGAATCAGAGGTTTTCGAGTTTTTGCAACCTTTCTAATTAAATGATGGTCAACAATTTCAGGAGAGGCAATTTTGTAACAGGGAGGATTGAGATCTTCCAAAAAATCAACAGCTGTTTCATCAAAAGGAGAGCTGAAGACCTCTAGACCAATCTTCTTACTATATTCAAAAATTGGACGATGCCACTCCCAAGGAGTGTAAGCTTCTTGGTAAAGATCATATAGATAGCGATGATTCCAAAGACTGCTATCGTCTTGAATAAGAAATTCTTTTTCCCTCATATCCAAAGTGATTGTTTCTGCTGTATATGTTTGAAGTTTAATAGCATGAGCCCCCGATTGTTTGGCTTTATCAACGATTTCTAAAGCTCTTTGGAGGGATCCCTTGTGATTACCAGACATTTCGGCCACAATAAAGGGGGGATGACAGAGACCAACAAGCCTTTCTCCGATTTGAAATTCATCCATTTTATCACCTCTTAAATTAAGACATCGCCTTAGGAAGGCACCTTAAGAATTGTGTAACTTTTGCAATAGTTTTGCGTCAAGCTCTGCTAAACTCCTGATGGTATAATCAGCTTCATAGACAGGATCAACTGTTACGTTAGCATAAGGACCTGTTAAAACGCGAATCGTTTGGAATCCCAAGGGTTTAATTCCCACAAAGTCTTTATAAGGATTATCTCCAACGTAAAGAGCCGATACAGGATTCACCTTTTCTAACGCACAAATTTTTGTAAAACAATAAGGGGAGGGTTTTCGTCTGTGCAAGCCGTGGGCGTAAGTAAAGAACGAGCGGCGAACCAAAAAATCCAAACCGAGAGCTTTAATTTTTTTTCTTTGGACAAGATGATTTCCATCAGTCACAACGTAAAGGGGGTAGGATTGAAGATTGATAAGGCAAGCTTCTGCTTCGGGAAATAAATGCAAGAGAGGAGAATGCCCGCGATAGACTCTGACACAAGCATTGATTATTGCCTCATTTTTTTTATCCAACTTGTGCAAAAAACGATTAAAAACATTGTTTCTTCCTAATTGAAGTTCAGCATTCAATCCTTCCATAATAAGAGATTGAGGCTTCCCAAGGAGCGGGCTTAAATAATCAGCGACAGCTTGAAATCCGCTGCGAACAAATGTCAGCTCCTCATAGAGTGTATCATCTAAATCAAATATGATGACCATGGCACTATCCTATCTGTCATCAATCGCACTTGCCTTACCTCTGTCTTAGCTCTTTTAAAAGCGGTTGTTGATAAATCGACCTGCAAACACTCTGCAAAAAACCAAAAGAAGCTGTCTAACCCCACTGCAATACTGGCTGTTGATGCTCCTCCAAAACGAGGATTACATTCAATGACATGCAGATCGCCACTCGTCTCCTCTATAAGCTGAAAAACCGCATGTCCATAAAGATTTAATCGATCTGCCATCTCCATGCACAACTCTTCTATGGCCGGGTGTCGAAAAGTCGTGGTAATCCGAGACTCTCCCTCTATGACGAGATTTCGCTGACGGGCAACACACCCCAACACTTTTCCTTTAAAGGAGCGGTAAACATCCACACTCCATTCTTGACCTTCAATAAAGGGCTGATAAATCGGGTTTGTGAGTTGGCGCCCATATTCAATCGCCTTCTCTTTTGAAAGACGAATCCCTAACAGGGAGGAGCCTGACCCTCTCCTTTGTTTGACAACATAATAGGGAGATTCAAATTCATTTAAAGATAAATAAGTTGGAATAACTGGAATTTTTTTTTGCTGTAAAAAATCAGAAAATGTTTTTTTATCTAGACACAAGGAAACAGTCTCAAGAGGAGAGGCCATGAGGTGAATCCCCTTCTGATACAACGCCTTGTCGTATCTTGCATAAAACTCGACATCGTCATCTCTTGTGGGAATAATCGCTGAGATCTTATGTTCTAGGCAATAAGAGATGATCTCTTCAATTTTTTGCTCTTCAAGGGGGGGGGAATGAAAAAAATAATCAACTCCATATTGACCTATCGACTGACTGTTGCTATCACAGCCGTAAATGTCTTGAAAATAACCACTCTTTTTAGCTGCGGACCGAACAGCTTCAATCAAAGGCATTTTTTGAGAAATACTTGTGATTAAAACAGCTCCCCGCTCAACCGCGTCTTGAGAATCCCTCTTCATGTTTTTTTCAAAAAAACATGAAGAGGGGGTGTGATGTTTTTCCTTGATTTGAGACTCTAGATAAAACCAATCTTTTCCTTGTAAGGCTAAAACGATCGCATCACACCACCGCCCATTTTTATAGACATGTTCTCGCAATACTCCTTCTCTTTTAAATCCTACCTCTTCAAGAACTTTTAGTGTGGAGGATCGAAAAGCATAGGTTTCCGACACAAGACGGTGCAAATCAAGTTGCTCAAATGCAATCTTGCAAAGAATGGTTAAAAAAACTTTAAAATCTTGAGTGTAAATAGATTCAATTTCTGCTCGAGAGGGATCAACCAAAAAAGAGACTTCAGCTCTTCGATTCCCCCAATCAAGACGCGTCAATCCTCCATACCCAATAGATTGATCTTGAAACAAAAAACTAAAGAGGAGTTGCGAGGGGGATTCTTCCTCAAAAGTTGGCCACACAGATGTTTGAAAATAACGTCTCTGATCCTCGTTCGTTAGAGTCTTTTGCTGCCTTAAAACAGACATTTGGGCATTGCGCCATGTCCGAATATTTTCAATATCTTGGTCTCGAATGGGAATCAGCTGATAATTGTCTATTTTAAAATCGTTCTTTTTTAGACATTTATACTTCATTTTTTCTTATGGCCTCTCTTCATCTTTTCTAATATTAGACTTCTTCGGACACTTGCTTTGCTTGAAAAAAGATGCCAAAAATGGCAATTTTTTCAAGCAAAGCAAGTGTCCGAAGAAGTCTATTCACTCAACTTCGCCAAAAATTTTTACGCAAGTCCAAAGACAAAAAAAGATCAAGACAGCTCGTTAGGACCTCTTCAGAATCTTTAATCACGACGCTTTGCGGCTATAAATCATCGGATCAAAGATTTTGAACAGGTTCTTACACTCTCTGCTGCTGATATCTCCTCCAAATTGATTGAACATTTTGAGTAAATGTATTGGTATCAAAAGGTTTGAGAATCACATCAATGGCCCCATATTTAAAATATTCTTCAATTTCATTTTTCTGAGCTTTTGCTGTCAGAAACACAATGGGGACATGAGCAAAACTTGGCATCAACTTCAACGCTTGAAAAGTTGAAATACCATCCATATTTGGCATCATCACATCCAAAAGAATCAAATCGGGCTGAAATTCTATAGCCGTTTTGATCGCCTCTTCACCAGAATAAACTGAGCGCAATTCAAGATTTGGAAGCTCTTCGAGGCAAAACCTCACGATAACATGAATATCTTCTTCATCATCAACATATAAAATTTTTTTTAATTCTTTTCCCATCTGACTAGTCCTTATCCTACACTATCTTCTACTTAAAATTAAATTCCCTTTTCCTGCTTAAGGTCGGGTAATAATGGAATATCAATAGAGAACGTTGTCCCTTTTCCCTCTTGTGTTTCAAATTGAATCGCCCCCCCATGCTCATCAATAATGTACTTAGAAATATAAAGCCCCAATCCAGTTCCCTCTGCAGCCCGTTTTGCGCTTGAATCTGCTTGCGCAAAGCTTTGAAATATTTTTGTTTGAAAATCTTTTGGAATTCCGGGCCCGAAGTCTTTGACAGATACCCTTCCCATAGAACCTACGATTTCCATCAAAACGATCACGCTTCCTTGACTAGGAGAGAATTTGACCGCATTCGACAGTAAATTATTCATGACTTGCAGAAGTCTCCAATAATCGCCATTGACTTCAATCAATGGGAGAGGATCTACCGTCATAATCTTTATTTCCGTTTTATTTGCGATCACCCTGGCTGTCAAGACAGCTTCTAATACAACATCGCGAAGATTGATTTTTTTAAAATCGAATTTTATTTTACCCAGCTTGAGTTTTTCAATATCTGTAATGTCATTAATCAGATTAGCCAAACGAGTCGAGTTCTTATTCGCAATCGCCATCAGTTGCTCTCTCCTCTCTGGACTCATCTCCCGATTGATGAGCAAGGAGAGGGCGCCGCAAATTGAAGTCAAAGGCGTTCTCAATTCGTGGCTCATAATGGAGACAAATTCATTTTTAATTTTCTCGAGATTTTTAGATTCTGTGATATCACGACTCGCCCCTCTAAATCCTAACAACTCTCCGTTTATGCTAAAAAGAGCTTTTGCATTGTTTTCTAGACATCGATTGCTGCCATTTTTATGGACAAATATGATGAGTAGGTTTCTCCAACCCTCTTTTTTTTCCACAAAATCTTCGAATTGTTTTTTTATTTTTTCTTTTTCTTCAAATAAGATAAAGTCAAACAGATTCCTTCCAACAATTTCATCAGATCGATAACCTAGAATTGTGTATCCCTTGATATTAGAAAATAGAATATTCGCCTCAGCATCGAGTTCCCAAATCCAATCTCCGGTGATTTCAATAAATGAGTTGAATTTGACCTCACATAAAAGCAAACGATCTAATAATTCTTTTTCATTTGTGATTTCCTCTTCTACGGCGATCAACCCCGAGAGATTACCAAAAAAATCGTATGTTCTTGCATACGAACTTTTCACCCAAATTAACATTCCATCTTTGCGCAATCTTTGGGATTCTACATGTTCAATCGCTTGCCCTGAAAAAAGTTTTTCTATAATAAGAGAAGGTTTACCAGATTTTTTATCCGGGGATAACTTATAGGCCGGGCTTCCAACCATCTCTTTTGCTGTCCAACCATAGATTCTCTCTGCGCCGGAACTCCAATTCAGAATAACCCCCTCTTTGTTGGTTGTAAAATAACTATTTCGAGCTAATGTGAATGTCCTGACAATTTCTTGGCTTGTTTGATCGTTGAACAATCGTTGAATATAACGCCCAAGAGCAATTCCAATTGCAGAAATGAATTCGAGCATCTGATTATCAACTTTTTCTTCAAAAGGCAATCGTCGAAATAATTCCACAACGCCTCCAAAACGATCATTCTGGTTAAAAGGAAAAGCTAAAGCTCCGCGTAATCCATCGTGAATCGCCTCATTTCTTCTAATAAAGCCATATTCTTCCGTGACATCTTTTATCCAGACAGGACGATCGGATAAACAGACGTGGCTAAATGCTTGCTTAGCTTTAATCTCCATTGCTCTAGTTGCTGCTTCAAACGCTGAAATGTCCATCTCTTGAATGTGGGCAATTTCAAAACATTGAAGTTGCTGTCTTTCTTGATTCCAAAGCCAAATAATCATCACTTCCCATCCTAGATGACTTTGAAGAAGGTTGATAATCGATTTAGAGGCAACTTCTAAATTAGAGACGCCGCTTAAGACTCTTGCAACCGACTCAGAAGTTTCAATAAAAGATTGTGCTCGTTTCAGCTCTGTAATGTCGGTTAATAAAAGACAAAGGGCTTCAGATTTATCCCAAACCCCCTCAAAAGCAGAAGCAAAAACGGTGAAATCCCCTTTTTTCTTAGAAGATACGACGAGTTCTGATTTCTTTTTTTTCTTTTTCATGATGCAATCGATAAAATAAGAACGATCAACCTCTTTAATAAAATTTAAAATCGATTTTCCAATTGCTCCTTTCGAAGGCTCTCCTATCAAATCGAAAAAACTTCTATTGCCATACAAAATCCTATTATCATAGGACAGAATGACGGCTCCTTCATTCATATTTTCAAAAAAAACTTGATAAGAGTGGTCTGAGCTTATTTGCGAGAACAATCGAGAATCTTTCGATTCTTTAATGACTAATCCATCATCATCCCCACATACGGGAACGTCTCGATTTTGCTCTGAACCGCTGGAAGGGGCGATGTCGCCTTGATTTTCTCTCTCTTTCATTTTTCGCTCCAATGAATCAGCGGTTTGATTGATCTCTTATGAGTATCCTTAGAACCTCTTTAAATAGGTTCTTAAACATCTTGACTCACCTTAAGCACCAGGAGCGTTATTTTGCCTGAAGCAGAGGCCTTGAGTATACACTTGTGCAAACCGATGGATTCAACAACCTTAAATTGAAGAGGATAAATGCCTCTCAATCTTCCATTGCGCATGAGTGATCAAAGATTTTTTTGCTTGATGCAACTCAAACCCAAATTTTTGACAAAGATGAATCATTTCACTATTTTCAGATAAAATAAATGCGTCGACAACTTCGATTTTCTCTTCCTTTGCCATCATTAATAAATGTTTGATCAACTGCGTTCCCAACCCTAAATGATGGTAAGAATCGGCAATAATCAACTTAAGTTGAGCCCGCGGTAATCCAGGAATCCTCATCAGACGTCCTATGCCAAGAATTTCTTTTTTACTCTCTTCGTCTCTTAGAGCAACAATGGCCAATTCTCGATCATAGTCATTAAAACAAATCCGAATCAAACGCTCGTGGGCCACCCGTTTATCCAAACTCACAAAGGCAAAGTAACGCTGTCTCACACTATTTTCTGATAATTCACGGTGGAATTGAATCACCCATTTTTCATCTTCTGGTAAAATGGGGCGCAAGATGATGGGCATCTCGTTTTTAAGTTTCACTTTTAAGACATATTGAAAAGGATAAGGACGAATCGCGAGTTGCGGAAGGTCTTCATCCGCAATATCCCAATCGTGCAATACAATCCGTGCATCAAGCGCAATGATCTGATCTTCACAGGCTAATAAGGGATTGATGTCGCATTCTTTGATTCTTGGATGTTCGATCACCAAAAGAGAAAAATGAATTAAAAGCTCCTCTAACCTTTCCAAATCGACCGGTTTACACCCTCTCACCCCTTTCAAAGCCTCATAAATTTTTGTTTTTTCCATCAACTGACGAGCAAGATTAAAGTTTAAAGGGGGAATCGCCAATCCTCGGTCTTTGAAAATTTCGACCAGCTGTCCCCCCATTCCAAATAAAATGACGGGACCGAATTGGGGGTCGCTTGAACTTCCTAAAATCAACTCAACCCCCTTCTTATTAATCATTGGCTGAACACTCACTCCTTGGAAATTGTGTTCCCCAACTTTTTCAGAGACCCCTTTTTTAATTTCATGATAAGCCTTTTCAACCTCTTCTATTGATTGTAAATTAAGCTTCACTCCTCCAACATCGCTTTTGTGGGTGATCTTGCTGGAAAAAAGCTTAAGAACAACAGGGAATCCCATCATTTTTGCGCAATTCACAGCTTCTTCAATTGTAGAAGCAATCACTGTCTCGACAATCGGGATATGATAATCCTTTAATATTTGTTTAGACTCAAATTCTGAAAAAAGAGTTCGTCTTTCTCTTTTCATTTTCTCCATCAGAGCTTTGGCGTGCAAAGATTCACCCTTTAAGAAAACCTTTTCTTCTTTCCGGATGATTCCAGCCTCTATGATGGGCACCTCATAAAGAGATTGAAGGTTTCGACTATAACGCCACATCAAGGCAAACGCTTTTGCAGCATCATCTGGATACTCAAAAACGGGAATGAGCCCTTTGGATAAAATCTCTGATCCAACCTGTACAGCTCCCCCTCCCATCCAACTTGCTAAAATTGGTTTAGAACTTTTCTCAGCCATCGCGACAATCTGATTTGCAATTGCCGTTGCATCGGTCATATCTTGAGGAGAGAGGATCACAAGCAATCCGTCGCTGGTCAGATCTCGCATTAAGATGTCCAGACTTTTGGCATAGCGCTCAGCATTTGCATCTCCAAGAATGTCAACAGGATTGCCGTGACTCCAAGCAAGAGGGAGAATGTGATTTAACTCTTGGATTGTTTCTCTTGATAGAGAAGCTAACTCTCCTTGATTTGCGATGACTGCATCAGTGGCTAACACTCCCGGGCCTCCTGCATTCGTCATAATTGTCAGATGGGGCCCTTTTGGACGTGGTTGTTTGGCCAAAACGGAGGCCATATTGAAAAGCTCTCCAATAGAATTAACTCTCAATACACCGATTCTCTCTAAAGCAGCATCAAAAACCTCATCACTTCCCGCAAGAGCCCCTGTATGTGATGCGGCAGCTTTAGCCGCAGCCTGAGACCTTCCCGCTTTGATAATGATAATAGGTTTTTCTAAAGCGACTTCCCGAGCTGCTGTCATAAAAGAGCGTGCATCACCCACTGTCTCCATATAGAGTAAGAGGCTCTCTGTATGAGGATCGCTTCCTAAATAGTCAATCAGGGTTCCCCATTCAATATCAGCCATTGATCCTACTGAAACAAAAGAACTGAAGCCAACATTATGCTTTAAGCTCCAGTCAAGCACGGCTGTACACATAGCCCCAGATTGACTGATAAAAGCCAATTTTCCCGGAAGAGCCATTCCCCTTGCAAAGGTGGCATTTAAACCCCAAATAGGATTCATGATTCCTAAGCAATTAGGGCCTAGAATCGCCATTTTTCCTTTTCTGGCATGTAGAAGTATCTCTTCTTCAAGTTTTTTCCCTGACTCTCCTAATTCTTTAAATCCAGCAGAAATAATAATCGCTCCTTTAACGGAGGCGCCAACACAGTCCAAAATAATTTTTGGAATAGTTTGAGCTGGTGTAATAATCACTGCAAGGTCAATTTTTTCGGGAATATCTTTTACAGACGGATAAGCTTTTAGCCCCAGAACACTCTCTCTTTTCGGATTAACGGCGTAAACGCTTCCTTGAAAAAGAGAGGCTTGCAAATTTAAGATCAATGTGCGCCCGACGCTTCCAAGATCATCTTTAGCACCAATAACAGCAACTGTTCGAGGCTTAAAAAGAGAGTCGAGGGGATGAGGAAAACGCTCAATAAAGTTCTGAGAAGGATCTGTATCAGATAATTTTTCACGGAACATGACAAAAAACCTCCTTCATAGACGGTATTTAGATGAAGCATCAAGGATGCTTAAAATGAGTTTATAAACCCAACGGTTATCGATTTGTTTGTTAGCTTGCAATAAATCACTCATAACCATTAAAAAAGCAAATACATTTTCACTCACCTTATAACAGACCAAGAGAGCGATGTGGGCTCAAGCGAGGGCTCTGTTGGTCTGTAAGGTGAATATTAAGGCAACTCTTTATCTTGAACGAATCACTTGAAATATAAGGGAAAACGCATGCAGACCTCTCACAATACAATCAATTTAACCGAACTTGCCAAAGAAAGCTTAATTGAACGTCGTTTGCTACCAGATTTTCCTTCTGCAGCTCTGAAAGAAGCGAATCAAATGAGAGAAGCTGCACAATTCATACCGAGTGATGCGAAAGACATGCGCCATTTGTTATGGTTTTCTCTCGATAATGATGATTCTCGCGATCTCGATCAAATCACCTATGCAGAAATGACAACATCCTCATCTTATAAAATTTATGTCGCAATCGCTGATGTTGATAGCCTTGTGAAAAAAGACTCTCCCATCGATCTTTATGCGCAGCAGAATACGACATCGATTTACACTCCAACGAAAATATTTCCCATGCTCCCAGAAAAGCTTTCAACGAATTTAACCTCATTAAATGAAAATGAAGATCGTTTGGCAATCATCGTCGAGGTCGATATCGACATCAATGGAGCTCAGCTTAACTACACCATTTATCGCGCATATGTCCGTAACAAAGCAAAATTAGCCTATAATGGCGTTTCTGATTGGTTAGATGATCTCGCTGCTGCCCCTGATGCTGTTCAAAAAGAGATCGAATTAGACAGACAAATCCGTTTGCAAGATAAAATTGCGACGATTCTTCGTCACTATCGACATCAAAAAGGGGCATTGACTTTACAAACAATTGAGCCTTATCCGGTTTTTGATGGCCAAACCATTATCGATTTAAGAACAACGACAAAAAACCGAGGACGCAATCTCATTGAAGACTTTATGATCTCAGCAAATCAAGCAACCGCAAATTTTCTCAAAAATCATCGACAACCCTCTTTCAGACGAGTTGTCCGCATTCCAAAACGGTGGAATAGAATTATCGATATTGCTAAAGAATACAAGATTGATCTTCCTCCTGATCCTGATGCGATTGCATTAGATCAATTTCTTAAGGAAAGATGTCGAGTTGACCCTCTTCACTTTCCTGATCTTTCCTTAACCATTATCAAATTATTGGGAAATGGAGAGTATGTTGTTGAATATCCCGATGAATCTCCGATCGGTCATTTCAGCTTAGCTGTCACTGATTACACTCACTCTACGGCACCCAACCGTCGATTTCCGGATCTGATCACACAGCGCTTGATTAAATCCATTCTTGATCATCAACCCTCTCCCTATAGTAACATTGAGTTAGAAAAATTAGCACGTCAATGCACTGAAAAAGAAGATGATGTACAAAAAGTTGAAAGAAAGATGAAAAAATCGGCTGCCTGCCTTCTGCTTTTTTCAAAAATCAATCAAGAATTTGATGCCCTGGTCACCGGTTCAGGTCCGAAAGGAACTTGGGTAAGAGTGATGACTCCTCCGGTAGATGGAAAATTAATAAAAGGATTTGAGAATCTGGATGTGGGAGATAAAATTCGAGTAAAACTCATTCACGTCGATGTTCAAAAAGGTTTTATCGATTTTATCCGGATATAAATCTATCCCAATAAAATGTCATGGGATCGATTCGTGGTCGAAGATGCACTTTGTTTGTTGTTGATTGATTATTTTGTATTGACCATCCAGGCAGAGAATGTGTTCAAGTATTGGCAAAATCCTTCAAGATGCTCTGGCGGGAATCGATACTTTTTATCGGCATCTTCAAGAATTTGCATAAAACAGTCTAACCATACTTGCCTTGCTGCTTCATCAATTGCAAATGGAAGGTGCCTTTGCCTCATCCTAGGAGGGCCAACTTGCTGTTGATACAAGGGAGGGCCCCCAAGAATAAACACAAAAAATGCTGCTGATTTTTTTGAAGCAGACACGACGTCTTTGTGAAATAAGTGCGCAATAGAGGATTGACTTAAAGCTTTATAAAAATCTTCAAGCATCTGATAAATCGCCTCCTCCCCCATTTTCTCATAAATTTCTGAGCTAGGGAGAGTCACTTGAGAAGGCCCTTCCGGGGGAGTATACACCTGCCGTTTTTCTGTCATAACCTGTCCAATAGATAGAGGAATAAGAGGCTTAATTTTAAGGATTGTTTCCGGGATGATACCGTTCTATAATTTATGGACAAATACTCCTTTCATTAATTCTTGCTTCATCGGCTCATGAATCGTAAGACCAGTTTCCTGTTCCGCTGCCAGAGGAGTCTCCACAAGCGTAAATTCCCGGGGAACTCGCGGTATAATAATTGACCAAATTTTGAGAAGCATTTATATCTCTATCGTGATGGGTTTCGCATTTTGGGCAACTCCATTCTCGAAGAGACAAGGACATCTTATTCATCAAATCATCGCAATGCGAACATTTTTTTGCTGGAAGGGTAATAACGTGGAGCAACAAGTAACTTAGAGCCATACCACATTGTTTTATATTCCAACATCCTTCTAAATTCCCCCCAACCCACATCATGGATGGACCTATTTAAGGGACCTTGCAACAGACTTTTAATATCTAAATCTTCAATCATAATCACTGACTTGGTTTTCGCCAATTCTGTTGAAGTTTTATGTAAAAAATCTTGACGAGTGTTGCGTATTTTCCTGTGCTGTCGAGCGAGTTTAAGAGCCCATTTTTTGCGATTTGTTGATCCAAATCCTTTTTCTGATCAGAGGAGGATACTCTTGCATAGATAGCGATATTTTTCGAGTCTGTCGATTCGTCTTTGACAAGTATAGTACCCGTTTTTCTGTCTGCTCAGCAACAACTGGTAACTTATCTTCTTTAAACCAGCGCCAAGCTGTCCTATAACTTATCCCTTGCTTTTTTGCCCATGTACTCAATTTCATAGGTTTATGATATAATATTTATCTATATTTGTTTATATTTTCTTTATCTGTTTGAAACCCTCTAGACTAAACCCATGATTATTTGAAGACAGACTCTCTATAGCATAAATAAAGAAAACCTGTTGTAAAACTAACACTTATCACACGCCATAAATCAAGGGGACTCTGCATTTTTTTACAAAAAACATAAACAGAAATTCCGGTGGAGCAAATAAAAAGGGAGCTGAATGCAGAGAGTCGCAATAAACTTTGAGGAGTTGAATCTTTTGGATTTTTGCGGAAAATAGCATTCGCTAAGCGACAAATGACCAACGCTATCTCAAACGAGATAACGGTAGAGACAATTAAAAATCCATAAGCTCCTGCCCAGCTTTGATTTAATACAACGATTTTGTCATTTAACTTTCCAAGCTGCTCACCTAATTTTTCAATTCCATAGACACTAAAACAGCAAATAGAATGGATATCGGGAATCGTCATAAGCATAAGCTTCCTTCTTGTCTTTCTTTTGAGACTTACTTTGCTTGAAAAAAGCAATGTTATCAGGTAAATGAAATGTCGGAAAAAGTTTCTTTTTTACTTGTAAACTCACTTTAAACACTCAGGGTAATTACTAGAAGCGCTATTGGGGTTTGAGCCAAAGCCTCGAAGTTCAAAGCTTGCCATCGAGAGCCTTTGGCTCAGCGCCAATAGCGTTCCTAGTACTTACCCTGAGTTATAAAATGAATAGAGGTTTCAAAATTATTATTAATAAAATAATTTCATAAAAATTAAATTTAAATTGAATGATAATCAAATATTTGATTAAAAATCAACAAAACTTATCCCCCTCACTTTACGTACAAAAAATGCGATTTAGGTTGAAGCGAAAGCTGTCGCGGGTCATAAACGATTTGTCAATCGCGAGGACTTTCGCCTCTTAAAAAAACTCCTCGCACTAAAACGTCCGTCTCTGTAGAGTCTTTTTTTTAAAGTTTTCTACCCCTCATTGTTTTTCTCACAACTTCCTTGATATAAAGGTATTGATAAGTGAATGAAATGTTGTTAGCGCAAAATGAACACTCTTACTGGATTAATCGCTGGGGCTCCCCTTATTTTAGTATTAATAATAAAGGCCACGTCAGCGTAAAGCCCTATATCGATGGTCCAAGTGGAGATCTTTACGAACTAATGACAGCTTTAGTTCAAAGAGGAATCGAGGCTCCCATCTTAATTCGATTTGACGATATTATTCGCGACAGAATCCGGCACCTCCAAACCGCGTTTGATAATGCGATCCAAGAATTTGGCTATCAAAACACCTATAGGATAGCATTTCCTATAAAAGTTAACCCTCAGAGACAAATTGTTGAAATGATTGAGGAAACCGGACAGGGCCGTCATTTAAGTTTAGAAGTGGGAAGCAAACCTGAACTTCTTGCCGTCATGACATTTAGCGAAAATTTACACTCTCTTCTTTTGTGTAATGGGTATAAAGATGCAGAATATATTGAACTGGCCTTGATGGCACGAAAGCTAGGAAGACGCTCAATCATCATCATTGAACAACCTTATGAACTAGCATTGGTATTAGATGTCGCTCAAAGGTTAGAGATTGAAGCTAAAATCGGCTTTCGAATGAAATTATCTAATAAAGGCGCCGGCCGCTGGCAAACATCAGGAGGTGATCTAGCAAAATTCGGCCTTAATATCCACGAAATCGTCCTTTGCTTAGAAGAACTTCAACAAGCTAAAAAAGAACACTGGCTTGAACTTCTCCACTTCCATATCGGCAGTCAAATCACCTCAATCAAAGCCATTAAAAAAGCATTGCAAGAAGCTTCCCGCATCTACACGGAACTTGCAACAATTTGTCCTTCGTTATGTTTCTTTGATGCAGGAGGAGGGTTAGGTGTAGATTATGATGGAACACACTCCATTTCTGATTCATCAATGAATTATACCGTCGAGGAATATGCTCGGGATGTCATCTCAGCTATTGAAGAAGCTTGCAGAAAAGCTAAAATTGCTCATCCCACAGTCATCACAGAATCTGGACGGGCTATCGTTGCTCACCACTCGGTTTTAATTACAGAGGTGATTGATGTAGCGCCGACTCTCGACCCTGTAGAAAATTTAGAAAAAGCTCCAAGCAACCATGAGCTTATCACTAAAATTGTCGATCTTTATGAAAATGTGACACTTGATACATGCCTGGAAGTTTTGCATGATGCTAATGAAATCAAAGACACAATACTTGAGAACTTTATGCATGGGAGTTTAACACTATATGAGAGATCTTACGCTGAAAAAGTGTATCGATATTTGATTGCTAAAATAAAAGTGATCGCCAATCAACTTCCTGAAATTCCGGAGGACATTGAAAAATTAAATGACATTTTATTCGATACTTATTTTTGTAATTTTTCTCTTTTTCAGTCACTGCCCGATTCTTGGGCAATCAAGCAACTTTTTCCCGTTATGCCGATTCATCGTCTTAACGAATTCCCCTCAAGACGAGGTATTTTAGCTGATATGAGCTGCGATAGCGATGGTAAAATCGACCGTTTTATCGGACGTCGAGAGGTTCAACAGGATCTTCCTCTCCATGAATTTAATAACACCCCTTACTACATCGGTATTTTTTTAGTTGGCGCTTACCAGGAAATTCTAGGCGGGCTGCATAACCTTTTTGGTGACGCCAACACCGTCCACGTTGAGCTTGATCAAGAGGGGCAGTGGGTCATCAAACACGTGATTGAAGGAGACACTATCGAAGAAGTTTTAGTTTATGCCCAATACAATCCCCAGCAACTCATCAAACAATTACGCATCCTTATTGAAAAAGCGCTCAAATCAGGACGTTTATCAAACGCAGAATCTGCTAAATGGCAACGAAAATTTAAAGAAGCCCTTGAAAGCTATACTTATTTAATGGTTTAGGAGCAAAAAATCATGGATCATTTTCCAATTGGCCAAGGACATGGCGTTGAGGGACGGTACGCAGGATTGAACGATGCATTTTCTGATCGCAAGGAATCAAAAATTGTCATGATTCCAGTTCCCTTTGATTTAACAACAACCTATCAACACGGTACGGAAAATGGGCCTGATGCACTGATTGAAGCATCTCGGAATATGGAGCTTTATGATATTGAAACACATTCTACACTCTACCAAATTGGGATTCACACTGCTCAATCGGTTACAGCTTCTTCTTCTGAAGAGATGCGCAAAAACCTCTATCTTCGTACAAAAGAGTTTCTTTCTGAAGGAAAATTTGTGGTCACTATAGGAGGTGAGCACTCGATTTCTTATTCTCCAATTCAAGCTCATGTTGAAAAATTTCCCGGAATGAGTATCCTTCAAATCGATGCCCATGCCGATTTACAACATTCCTATGAAGGCAATCCCTGGAGTCACGCCTGCGTGATGGCAAGAGTGAGAGAATTGCCAAATATTTCTTCTATCGTAGCTGTAGGGATTCGAAGCATGAGCCAAGAAGAGGCAAAGGTTATTGATTCCACCCACACATTCTACGGACATGAACTCGATCAAAGCGGAAAATGGGTGGAAGAGGTGGTCAATCTTTTAAGCGACAAGGTCTATCTGACATTTGATTTAGATGGATTTGATTGTTCTTTGATGCCTTCGACAGGGACTCCTGAGCCTGGTGGATTAAACTGGAATCAGGCAATGGCATTATTAAAGCGAGTCGCCGAAAAAAAACAGCTTGTTGGATTCGATGTTGTTGAGTTATGCCCCTCCCCTCATCATCTTGCACCCGACTATTTGGCCGCCAAACTCATTTATAAAATCTTAAGTTATCATCACTTCTATCATCCGATGAAATAGGTTAAGCACCTGTTTTCACATTTTTGCGATGTTTAGAGCCTATTTTCAAATTGAAGAGGCTGTAATTTTAACCCCCCTCTAAAACAGGACGAAAGCATGACAGATATTCAAACATTCATGAAATGTCATTTTAAACACTTTAACGCTGCTGTCTGTGTTGATGCGGCTGAGGGGTGGATGGCTCATTTGAATACAAACGGAAAGATGCTCGTCACTTTAGCAGGAGCGATGAGTACGGCAGAAATTGGAATTTCTTTAGCTGAAATGATTCGACAAGATAAAGTCCATGCCATTTGCTGCACAGGAGCCAATTTAGAAGAGGATGTCTTCAATCTCGTGGCGCATAACCATTATGAACGAGTTCCTCACTATCGTTATTTAACAGCCGAAGATGAAGCCGCTCTTCTAAAAAAAGGGATGAATCGAGTCACAGATACTTGCATTCCTGAAGATACGGCGATCCGTCGTATCGAAAATGAAATCCTTGAACTATGGCAAAAAGCCGATAAAGAAAATAAACGGTACTTCCCCTATGAATTCATGTTTCAACTATTAGATAGCGGCCTCTTAGAGCGTTATTGCGAAATTAACCCCAAAAACAGTTGGTTGTTAGCCGCTAAAGAAAAAAACATCCCTATTTTTACACCCGGTTGGGAAGATTCGACGCTCGGAAATATTTTCGTTTCACACGTTGTGTCTGGTGATTTAAGCGCCTATCAGATCATGAAGTCAGGCACAGAGCAAATGGGCTTTTTGATCGATTGGTATAAAAAAATCACACAATCGCATTCGATTGGCTTTTTTCAAATTGGTGGAGGGATTGCAGGGGATTTTCCCATTTGCGTTGTCCCGCTCATTCGACAAGACTTAAAAGAAAAAGTGCCATTATGGGGCTATTTTTGCCAAATTAGCGACAGTACAACGTCATATGGTTCCTATAGCGGAGCAGTCCCTAACGAAAAAATAACCTGGGGAAAATTGGGTCCAAAGACCCCGAGCTACCTGATTGAGTCGGATGCATCAATTGTTGCACCGCTCATCTTTGCTTACGTTTTAGGACAATAAATTGGTTCCACACTTACTTGAGAAACTGTTTTTGTTTTTTGGGGTTTTTTACTTTACCTTAGGGCGTGTCATCAATTGATGAGACGCCCTAGAACCTCTTCAGAATCTTATCCACGAAGAGTACTATTTGTAGGTAAGGTGAATGCCTTATCAGTTCTTTTCTTTTTCCCTAAATTCTAATTCAATTTGAGACAACCGCTTGCGCAATGCCTGCTCAACATCAATTCCTTTTTTAGAGACACTCTGGATATATTTCCAAAGAAAATCGCCGATTTTCTCCTCTTCGGAAAATGTTTCAGCATCAAGGCTCGATTCAAATCCCTCTTTTAAAAGTTTTTTCGCCATCTTCTGCCCTTTCGCCAAAGCAGGCAAATCTTTTGGAATACCATCTAAAGGATTGGTCCTTTCACCTTGTTTTTCTATCCCTTTGATATGATCCCACTGAGTTAAAACATCGTCTACAGAACTTAATTGCACGTTTGCAAAAACGTGGGGATGACGACGAACTAACTTTTCCACAAGAGCACTTAAAGCATCTTTAAGATTAAAATACCCTTCCTTTTCCGCTAAGCGACACAAAAGAACCGCATTAAATAAAAGATCACCAACCTCCTCTTTTATAAAAAGGGGATGATTCATATTAATCGCTTCAATCACTTCATAAGTTTCTTCAACTAGCGAATGACGAATGGACTGCATTGTCTGCTCCCGATCCCAAGGACAACCAGAGGGTCCAAGCAATTGCTCTACCGTGTCAACTAACGACTTAAATTCATCCATTTTAACTCCAAAACTCCTTGTTATTAAAAGAATACTCGATTAATCTGGTTCTGATTCTTTATCTTTTCAAATATACTCATTCAATCAAATTGAGAATGTCGGCTCCGCCAAAACGTCGGGCTTGAGAAATCGAAAACGCGAAAGCTGTCAAGCAGGCTGTAAGCGGCGATACTGTTTAGACACCCTCTAAGGGAAGAGACAAATCCCTACACCTTTTATCATGAAAAGAGAATTTACATCAAGCGTCTATCTTATTAATAACCAAACAGTTTTACTTATTTTTCACCTAAAGCTTCAAAAATGGCTTCCTCCTGGGGGACATGTCGAAGCAAATGAAACTCCAGCTGAAGCTGCAAGACGAGAAGTGATGGAAGAAACGGGAATAGAAATTGAGTTTGAATTAGACGAGAACATCAACCTCAGTTATTGGAATGCAACAAGCATTGAAAGACCCTATTTATGTCTTTTGGAAAATATTCCCCATTATGGTACGATCCCTTCTCATCAACACATTGATTTTATTTATGTTGCAAGACCCGTAAGGATTGATCTTGATCGTAAGTGTGAGTATTTTTACCGCTGGTTTACTTGGGAAGATTTACTTGAATTACAGCCTAATCATGAGATTTTTCAAGAAACTCTTGATGTCATCAAACATCTTTTTTATAAATTTAAATCTCATACCGCCCGTTGAGGATGTTCGTGAGATGATGTAAAAATTAGGAATACAAGGGAAACAAAATGTTGGATAAAGTTGGAAATTTTTTTCAATTTTCAGATCATGTTGTAAAATCTGTAGAAATCCCAAAAAAGCTTGCCGATTTTATTGATTTCTTTAATTTTAGCTGCGGTTTTCTAGGATTGCACAATCTCATAAAAGATTATTCTCTCAAGGGGCGGAAAATTTCGACAGTCTACGACAATTTTCCCGCGTGGCAGCAGTCTCTCTTTGAAAAAGCAGATTTTCTTGGAAATCTTTCTTTTGTTTTAAGTGGAATTAGAAGCAAACCCTCTGCTATGGCATGGAAGTGGGCTACACAACAACTTTTTTCTTGTACCACTTTGGAGCTTTGCCTGAGGAATAAAAGCCTTTTTTCTATCGAAAGATTTGATCGCACTCTTTTAGCGACCTCTTTTATTCTCGGCCTACCTTCTACACTCAAAACAATTTACTGTCTTCACAACTGGTTTTCTTCAAGCTTGATTCAAGTAAAAGAAAACGATAATGATTTGAAAAAAGAGAACGAGTGCAAAACATATTGTTACACAAAAGCGATTCGTCCAACCGATGTAGCGATAACAATCCAATCACTTTCAATCACTGCTCATGGTATTTTGAATCACACGCCGCATAAATAAAAATTGACATTTTTTGGAACGCCTCTATTTAAACTTACCTTAAGCACCACGAATCCTCTTTCAGCTGAAGCTTAAGGTAAGTTAAGGTGATTAAGTGATGACGATTGATCATCTAAGGCTTTCAACTATAACGAATGGAGGAAGAACACCACCAATTGTAAAAATGCTCAAAAAGTTGATTGCCATTCAAAGATTTTATGCAAGCACCCGTTGTGCATGTCCGAAGCACTTCACATCTCTTTTCAAAGATTCTGCCATATGGACACTTTCCCTGAAAAGATTTGTGCATGGGACCTATAGGATTGTACTTAAGTGAGGAGGATGCTCCAAATACGCTATAAGTTGGCGTTAAGGTCGTTCCGGCTAAATGAAGAGGAAGAGAATCCATCGCGATCACAAGATCAACTTGAGCCATCAGATTTTGCAAAGCGGGAAGTGATAAACGATCGATGACCAAACTCTTGTCAGGTAAACTTAACGCGACTTCTTCAGCCACAGTTTTTTCGTTTAAGTCTCCCCAAACAAGTAAAAAATAAGCATTAAGATGACGGGAACAATTTTCCAAGAAAATGCGCAGTGCTTCTTTTGTCAATTGCTTGTTTACCCAATTGGAGCCTGGACACACAAGAATTTTTAATCCACTCAATGTCTTTAAGCGATCTACCACCCATTTTAAACAACGACTTTCTTCCGCATTTAAAATTAAACGAATTCCCCCTTCCCCTATTGAATGAGGCAAATCACCCAGAACCGACCGAACCACATAAAGATAATCCTCACGGATATTATGGCCCGGTGGAGGATGAATTTTTTTGTTCGTAACCAATAGATTGGGCCACTCAGAGACGTAACGATAGTCAAACCCTACTTTC
The DNA here is from genome assembly GCA_044326545.1 of Parachlamydiaceae bacterium. Classification (GTDB taxonomy): domain Bacteria; phylum Chlamydiota; class Chlamydiia; order Chlamydiales; family Parachlamydiaceae; genus JANWJE01. The sequence continues at coordinate 29,233 of JBIRBM010000017.1, forward strand.
ATTTGACTGCTAGCGCAGGCTGTAACAAGCGCTGACTTCATATTTCCCTGCAAATCAAAAACAATATCATATGACGATTGATGCAATTGGTGCAAACACTCACTCATCTCGCGCCAAGTCTTGCCATTAAAAAATTGAGTACGCCACCTCTTTGATTGAATCAATAAGGCTTGATGAACAAAAGGATGGGCAATCACAAGTTCTGCACATTTTTTTTCGACAATCCAGTCAATTTTACAAGCGGGATTCCATTTTTTTAAATAGTCCAAAACAGGAAATGTATGAATGATATCTCCCAAAGACGATGTTTTGACTATGAGTATTCGCATTGTGACAATTCGCTCCTAAAAAAATTAACTCCCTTTACGCACCAGGAGCTCTATTTGGGCTGAAGTAAACGCTCTGGGGATTGAGCTCAATTCTAAATAACCTTTTAGAGCGCAAGATGAGGTTTAAAAAGTCTTCGAAGAGCCAGATTGAAATCCTCTGGTAATGGAGCTATCACATTAACGTCTAATCCGGTTAAGGGATGTTTAAATCGAATTTTTTCTGCATGAAGAAGAATTCTAGAAGGACGGTAAGAACAGGTAAAATGATGAGCATACTGGAAATCTCCTAAAATTGGATACCCCATTTCAGCCAAATGAACGCGAAGTTGATGCGTTCTTCCTGTTTTAGGGTAGCAACCCACTAACGTTGCCTTTTCTCCTTTATTGAGACATTCCCACTTTGTCGAAGCATAAAGTCCCTTGATCTGAGGAACTTTTCCCCAGATTGTCTGCCCGGAAAAAGTTTTTTTCCTTCCTAAATAATTTTCAATATTTCCTTTTGCTTCATGTATCACCCCATCAACAATTGCCAGATAACTTTTTCGAATTTTGAATTCCTTAAATTGCTCAACAAGACAATCAAATACCGAAGATTGCTTAGCTAAAATCAAAACACCTGTTGTGTCGCGATCTAATCGATGGACAAGTTGTAAATTCGGAAAGATCGATTTCCATAACTGGAGAATACCTTTTTCATCGCAATTAATCCCTGAGGGTTTATCATAGACCAGTAAGGATTCATCCTCAAAAAGAATGCGAGAAGAGTGGATAATCAAATTTTCGGATGGAGCAATATGATTGATGTCTAATGTGATGTGATCTCCTTTCCCTAGGAGAGTGGAAGCGAAACGTTCTGTGCGTTGATTAATCTGGCAAGCATTCCCCTCAATCATTTTTTTTATCGCACGAGCCGAATATTTTTTTTCAAGTCTTTGAATAAGAAAAGATAAAAGCTTTAATCCTGATTCTTGAGGCGTGACAATCCAATCAAACATATTGCAGCTTCTGATTAAAAAGGTGAATTATAAAGCTGTAAACTGCTTGAGAAAACGCAGATCGTTTTCAGTGAAAAGACGAATATCTTGGATCCCTCGAAGCATCATGACAAGACGCTCGACTCCCATTCCCCATGCAAAACCGCTATAAGATTCCGGATCAATTCCCCCATTGCGTAAAACCTCAGGATGAATCATTCCAGCCCCTGCCACCTCTACCCAACCCGAATATTTGCAAAGCTGACACCCCTTTCCTTCGCAAATTAAACAGCTGACGTCAACTTCAACACCGGGTTCAACAAATGGAAAGTAACTGGGACGATAACGAGTGGCAATCTCTTTTTTAAATAATTGACTTAAAAACGCGTCTAAAGTTGCAAATAAATCTGAAAACGAGACATGTTGATCGATATAGACAGCTTCAACTTGATGAAAAAAAACGTGTGAACGTGCGGTAATCGTCTCATTTCGATAAACTTTACCTGGTGCAATAATGCGAATAGGAGGCTTATTGACTTCCATGACCCGCGCTTGAATATTAGATGTGTGGGTTCTCAATAAGAGATGAGGAGAAATATAAAAAGTATCTTGCATATCACGCGCAGGGTGATCGGGAGGAAAATTCAAAACCTCAAAATTATAATAATCGGTATCAATATCAGGTCCATACTGGACAGAAAAACCAAGTCCCATCAAAATCAAAATGATTTGATCCATTGCTTGAGTGAGAGGATGTTTATTTCCAATAAAAGACGAACGTCCAGGGAGCGTGACATCTAAAGCTTCATCTGCAAGTTGCTTCATCACCTCTTGATCAGTCAACTTTAAATTTAACTGTTCACATTCTATTGTGATCAATTCTTTTAAATCATTAATAGATTTTCCCATCACAGGCCGCTGATCAGCCGACACATCACGTAACATGAGCATCAAATGCTGTAGAGGTCCTTTTCTACCGAGAAATTTCACTTTTAAACTCTCAAGATCCTGCGTTGTCGCCACTTGGGTCAGTTCTTGGACAAATTGCTGACGCAATTGTTCTATCGACTGTTGCACAAACTACCTCTTTAGAATATTCTTCGGTGGGTGATATCAAAACGATAAAAAAAGAAAGAGCAAAATCGAAGATTTTGCTCTTTTGACTTGAACCCTTAATTAAGCAAGGGCTTCTTTAGCACACCCGACGATCGCTGCAAATCCGTTTGGATCGCTGATCGCCATGTCGGCTAAAACTTTTCGGTTAAGCTCACATCGCGCTTTTTTCAACCCATAGATAAATTTGCTATAGGAAATTCCATTGATCCTTGCTGCGGCATTTAAACGCATAATCCATAAACTACGAAAATCACGTTTTTTTTGCTTACGATGAGCATAATTATAAGCCATCGCGCGCATCACAGCACCGCTTGTTAAACGCAAGTGATTCTTTCTGTCTCCAACAAATCCCTTCGCTAATTTAAACAATCTCTTTTTGCGACGATGAGATGCTACAGCATTAGTTGCTCTAACCATAGCACTTCTCCACTTTAAGTGTTGACCGTTTTAACGGCATTAAACTTTATAAATATTTATCTATTTGCTTACCCGATGTCCATGCTTGTTTTACAAGCGGCGATTACCGTCTTTCTGCAAACAGAATCTGAGTTAAGGGAACCCCCTCTTTTTGCCTTATAAGCACATTAAGCGCTTATATGTCTTCAATTGACCCTCATCAATAAGGGTTGGCCTGCGCAACTGACGTTTACGCTTAGCTGTCTTATGGGTTAACAAGTGACGCTTACCAGGCTGACTCATTTTGAGTTTACCTGTACCAGTCACGCGAAACCTAGCCGCTACGGCTTTACGAGTTTTCATTTTGGGCACTGTATCTCTCCTAACTTAATGCAATTTCGTTATCCATCTGTTGTTAAATGGATGACTTTAGAGCCTATTTAATTTCTATGATTAGAATCATTTACCACTATGAATTACCCAGAAGCTTTCAATGATTTTTCTACATATTTCAATATAAAAAAAAATTAGAAACTTAAAGCAATTTTTAGGACACAAATCATGAGATCGAAGGCTCTGAACAGGGTTTTAAAATTTTTTATAAGATCATGATCAAAACAATTTAAGATTTAAATGATTTGATCAGGGTTTTAATTCAAAATTTCAGGGAGTCGGTTGATTAGGCTCTTCCGTTACACTCTGTTTTGCCCCCTCTTTTTTCTTCTTAGCCCCTGGTGCTAAGACAACAAGTAACATGCGCCCCATCATTTTAGCAGGTGATTCAGCAATCGAAATGTCTTCTAAATCTTGACACATCTTTTGCACAATCTTTTCCCCGATTTCCGGGTGCATCATTTCTCGCCCACGAAATGTACAAGTGATTTTCACTTTATTACCACTTGTTAAAAATTCGCGAGCATGCTTAGTTTTGGTCTCAAGGTCATGTATATCAATATTCGGCTTAAGCTTAACTTCTTTAACCTTAATTTGATGCGATGCCTTTTTGTTTTCTTTTTCCCTTTTGCTTTGGTCATAACGGAATTTACCAAAATTCATAACCTTACAAACAGGTGGACTAGATCCTGGAACAATTTCAACCAGATCTAAACCTTGCTCCTCAGCCATAGCTAAAGCCTCATATAGAGGCACTACTCCAGCTTGCTCACCGGTATGGCTGATGAGACGCACTTTTGGAGCTCGTATTTCGCGATTAACTTTCAAGTGTTTTACTCTCTCTTATTAAATCTTTCTCTTGCTCATTGAATCTAAGAACTTGTTCACCATCTATGGTCTAGATGCTTTGCTGCTATAAATGCGCGATAAGCCCACAAAAATTTTCCCGAATATTTAAAAATATGATGGGACATTTTTGCGAATTTATCGCGCATTTTAGCACACAAATCATCCGATCGAAGAGATTGAACAGGTTCTTAAATCAATCCCTCTTAAAAACGTCTCTACATCAACAGATTGATGATGATGAAACTTTTCGGCTGTTCTCACATTTATCGTATTCTTCAATCTTTCTAACTCACCAACAATAATCAAATAAGGAATGTGCTGACTTTGAGCGTCATGCACTTTTACACCCAATTTTGATTGACTGCAGTCTATTTTAACGCGTAAGCCACCTTCTCGTAAACGCTTGCAAACGTCTTGCGCGTAGATCAGGTTAGATTGACCGATCACTAAGATTCGAGCTTGTTCAGGAACCAACCATAATGGAAGAACTCCTTCATAATGCTCGATTAACAGCGCGATAAAACGATCAATCGAACTCCAAACCTGACAGGTGAGGATAAAAAGTTTTTTTCCCAGCTGATCTGTTAATGAGAGAGACTCTGTCGATGCAATGAAACCCAAAAACGAGACAGGCCATTCACGTCCCAGAACATCTCGAACTCTCAGCTCTAAACCAGGTCCTTCGATCTCTTCTTTTTCTTCTATCTCGGACGAAAAAGAAAACAAACGAGGCTGAGATTCTATCGCTTGCTTTAGCCAAACGACAAGTTCTCGCTCTTGCTTTGCTTTCGGCGTCTTTTGCCGAGAAGCGATCAAGACCCAACGAGCCTCCAAACAAAAGATTGTAATGATTTGTTCAATGAAATGCAAGGAAGAAATTAATTCAACGACAACTTGTTCTTTGAGGCAGCAAATCGTTGTTTGCTCTCCAACATAACTGGATTGATTCAACAACCCCCAGCAATGGGGCTGTGGAATATGAGTGTAAAAAGAAGCCGATTCACTCAACCTGACTGGTAATTGGTCAGGAGCCAGATCCATTCCTCCTAGCAACTCAAGGTGCTGTCGAATTGGCGACGAACGAAGTCGATAACACTCCCCTTCAAATTCAAAAGAATTAAACGCTCGATCATGATTACCTAAAAAAGAATCAAGAGCAATGGATGGGGTTGAAACCTCGAATACCTCTTGACGATTTTGATTTCTTAACCACTCAATCAGGAACCGTTTAAGCCAACATCCTTTTGCGTGCCAGACAACACCTAATGGTCCGCTCACAGGAGAGATGGAAAAAAAGTCAAGCTTTTCCCCTAAAAATCGATGATCTTTCTTTTTTAAAAAAGATTCGTAACTCTTTAAAAATGCTTTTAAATCTCTTAAACTATTTCGGCAAACCCCTGCAATTCTTGTCACAACGACTTCATCACCTTCAAAAAATCGAGCAAATTCCGAAAACTTTAGAAGCTTGACAATTCCAATTTCTTGAGAACTTGTCAATGAAAGGGCAGGACATACTCCATAATGATCGCCTATCTGAATCAACTCGATGATATTAAGAGGGTGACTCTCTGCTTTTTCGGCTAAAATCGGATGATGATGATAATCGAGCAACGTTTTCGCATTCTCTCTCATCATACTAATAGAGCGAACAAGATGCTCTTCTTTAGCAAACTGACGAACAGCAACTTCAATCAATTCGAGCGCACGATCAGTCAACGGTTGCTCAAAAACAAAATCATAGTAAAATCCTATAGAATCCACACCACCGCCAACAAGGAGCGCGGTTGGAAAAAGTTGACAAACAACCAAGGCCATAATCTCAGATGCAAGATATTGCTGATCGAGAGGAGCTTGACTGGTAGATGAAATTTGCATAAGATATAAGTAAAAAGATGAGATATAGCTGACTCGAACAGCTGACCTCCACGATGTCAACGTGGCGCTCTAACCAACTGAGCTAATATCTCATAAGATGAATGGGAATTCTACCGAATCAACACATTTTGATCAAGAAAAAAAACAATGAATAAAAAAACGATCATCAATCAACTCTTTTTTCCTTTAAAAACAAGCTCTTAAAGCTGCAATATCTGCTTTAGAGATTCCTTTAACCTCCTGCAACTCCTCAACAGTCGCAATCTCCAACCTCTTTAAGCTCCCAAAATGAGTTAAAAGAGCTCTTCGTTTCGCCGGTCCAATTCCCGGGATATCATCTAAAACACTATGAAGCATGCTTTTTGAACGACGTTTGCGGTGAAATGAAACAGCGACTCTGTGCGCTTCATCGCGAATCCGCTGCAAAAGAAAAAGAATCTGTGAATTCTTTTTTAAAATAATCGGCTCTTTTTGATCGACCAAAAACACTTTTTCTTCCGTCATCCCTTTATCATGACGCCCCCCTTCTTTAGCAAAACCAATCAAATCCAATCCTGTGATATTCAATTCTTCTAAAACATTGACAGCGATTTTAAGCTGCCCCTTCCCCCCGTCAACGATCAACAAATCGGGCAAATGATTCTCATTTTTTGCTCGCTGATAACGGCGCATTAAAACCTCTCGCATCGCTGCATAATCATCGGGCTTCGCTCCTATTTTAAGAGCATAGGTACGATAACGCTTACTATCTTTAAGGCCATCGGAAAAAACGACTAAAGATGAAACAGGTTCTAAGCCCGCAGTGTGTGAGTTATCAAAGCATTCAATCCGGGAAGGGTAGCGAGATAATTTTAAAACGTCTTGCATCTCTAACAATGTTTTTTCCCGTAGATCCTCTTCATTTCTTTTCGATTTAAATAAAGCCTCTGCATTAGTTTGAGCCATGTCAACTAGAATTTTTTTCTCTCCACGCCGAGGAACATAAACCCCTATTTTCCGTTGGCAGCTTCCAAATAAAAGATCCTCAAGATTTTCTTTGCCATCGATTGGATAAGGTAAAAGAATTTCAAACGGAAGATCGACTTGTCTTTCATAATGCTGTAAAATAAAAGAAGAGAGTAATTCATGATCATCCTCAACAAGACTAAAGAACATAAAATGACATGATCCAGTCAATCTTCCCCCTCTAAAGAGCAGCTTTGCCAACAAGACGTCATCCCCACACCGATAAATGCCAATAGCGTCGGCATCATGTCCTAAGGGACGATCAACATATTGGGCTTCAATTGTTTTTTCCAGGTGGCGAATTGTTTTAAGAAGAGTTCCTGCGCGCTCAAATTCGAGATTGTCTGATAAGCGGTTCATTTCATCATAAAGATCGCGTAAGACTTCCTTATCTTCACCGCGCAAAAATTTCATTGTCCTTTTCAAATGATGATCATACTCTTCCTTTGTGCATTTTTTAGCACAAGGCGCTACACATCGGTTCATTTGATAGAGAAGACAAGGACGGGTGCGGCGAGCAAATTCCTGATCAGAGCATTGACGTAAAGGAAAAAGTCGATTCAGCAAGTCTAGGGTTTGCCGTGCTGCTTGAGCACTCGTATAAGGACCAAAATAAAAACCATCCGCCTCTGGATTACCTCGATACCGAACCAACTTAACAGCAGGCCAGGGGGCATCGCGTGTAATTTTTAAAGCAATATAACTTTTATCATCTTTAAGCAAGGCATTATAACGAGGCTTATGCTGTTTAATGAGATTACGCTCAAGAAGAAGAGCCTCTTTTTCAGAGGTCACAACAATCGTCTCAACATCACTCACTTTTGCAACAAGATAAGGAATCATGACTCGTCCATCACGACCCGGAACAAAATATTGCTTAACGCGCTGTTTAAGATTTTTTGCTTTTCCAACATACAACACCACTCCTTCTTGGTCTTTCATGAGATAGACCCCGGGGAGTGTTGGAAATAAATTAATTTTTGCAGAATCAAAAGACATATCAACTCATTCAAGTTCAAAGTGAGAATTTACGCAACGGGAAAGTCCTCGCGATTGAAACCTCGTTTATAATATGGGGTCATAAACAATAAATTTCTTCGGAAACTGCATGTACTTGCTAAAACCGCCATTTTTGGCATCTTTTTTGTAAAATTTTTCGACCGTATGCACGCATACGCTCTCAACATTTTCAAAACAATCTGCTCAAAAAGGGCAATTTTTTCAAGCAAAGCAAGTTTCCGAAGA
>JBIRBM010000018.1:0-37247 GCA_044326545.1 Parachlamydiaceae bacterium
AACTTGCTTTGCTTGAAAAAATTGCCCTTTTTGAGCAGATTGTTTTGAAAATGTTGAGAGCGTATGCGTGCATACGGTCGAAAAATTTTACAAAAAAGATGCCAAAAATGGCGGTTTTAGCAAGTCAATGAAGTTTCCGAAAAAGTCTATTGAAGCTCAAAGTGCAAATGTTGGCAACGCGAAAGCCCTGGCGATTGACAAATCGTTTCTAACCCCATATGATAAATTTACCTTAGCCGCCAGGAGTGCGATTTGAGCTCAAGCGAAAGCCCAAATCACACTCCTGGCGGCTAAGGTGAGTGATAAATACGGGTTTAGAACCTGTTCAGAATCTTTGATCCAATCATTTTGAACACGTTCTTAGAAACGATCTGTCAAGTCCGAAGCTTTTACATAGCAAAAATTCTCACTTTGACCTTGAATCAAGATATAAAGGGCTCACGTTACGCAAAAGGTAAACAAAATCATGCAAACCTCCTGATTTCATAAAAGGATCGGATAATGAGATCTCTACTTTTTCCCATTTTACTCCCCTTATTCATAGGATTATTTTCCATTTTTAAAATTGAAGGGCAGTTCCTTTCTCCCGAAATGGGAACGATTATTGTCTCCTACCAAACAGATCAAGGAGGGCAACGACTCGATCGTATTCGTTTTTGGTTGGTCAATGAACAGTATGAAAGGACGCTATACCCTAAAAAAGATGAATTCGTTTCAAACAGCCATAGTGTCAACGAAAGAACAGTTGTCATCACCCATCTGCCCCCAGGCAAATATCGTATTGAGTTCCTCATTCCCAATTGCGACCGCTTCTTTGAGGATATTCTTCCTCGTCATCTCATTCTTCCTCCAGGCGCTGTCATAAAAATTGATCAGGCCATACGAACGAATCCTCAAATCTCCCTATAGTCCTCATCTTAGAGACTGTTTTCAACTCAATCTTAATTAAAAATAAATTAATTTATAATAACATAATAAAAGCAGGTGAAAACATATTGTATTTAAACATTTTAACAAAAAGAATGTTTATGATGAGCATTAATATTAATCTCCCCTTTGAACAAAGAGAACCTTTATCTCCGTCATCAGTCCAGTTATCTCCCTCCCGATTGCAATCCTCAAAACAAAACGTCTCTCCCTCTAAAGTTGCCTCCGTTTTATTCTCGACGTCGACAGCTATAAAGGAGCCTAAAATTGATCGATGGACAATCAAACCAATTCCAATCTCCGGGTCTCTTTTGAAAGAATTGGAGAAGATACTCAATTCTCAAGCAGAGCAAATCAATCAAAAATTGAAAGAGTTGGAAGATAACGAAATAGATAAACAATTAGGAGAAGCCATTATTGATATAGAAGGATGGGGTTATGAACTTACGGCAGGAACGAATGAAAAGGTACAATCCGGTGTCGATTTCTTAAAAAACATTCTTCCGAATCCTGCCCTCAATAAAATTCTAAGTACAAAAAATTTACAATTAAAAAAGATTTCAGATTTAACAACGAATTTACTCGCTTGTTTGGATATTGGAGCCCGAGGGGCAGCACTATTATGTAAAATCAATATTTTAAATCAATCTAAAGAATTACTGCAAGAGTGTAAAGAACATCTTCTGAATAAAAAAAATGAGACAGATGATCCAATCAAAAAAGAAGGCGACCAAACATCGGAAACTTCAATAGCAAACATTCAAAAAATCATAACTGAATGGGAATCTCAGATCGCTGCAGAAGAAAGAGGATTAAGCAATGAAAAAGCAGATTATCTCTTAACAGTTAGTTTTTCCGGTATTGAGTTTATAAGCGATGCTCTGCTATATATCCCTAACGAAATGATTTGCAGGGGCTTTAGCTTTTCAAAGGTTCTTCCCTGGTTCTTATCAGGGGTAGAATTCATCGGACAAGCTCTCCAACTAAAATCAGTGAGAGAAGAAGGAAGGGTTTTAAAAAAATGGAAAGAGTCCTATCAAAAATGGCTAGGAGAACATCGTCCAGAGATTGTGATTTCTGATAATAAAGATATGAATAGAGATATTGTCTCATCCGAAGATCTCCCTTTACATTCTCATCAGCAACATCAAGACATGTTATTTAAGGGAATTGAAACTAAAGGGTTTTATTATATCCAAAAAAAATTAAAAGAGTGTGGAGTTAAACTCCCCCCTTCACTCGCATCAAATGAAAGTTTAGCTCTTTATCTTAGGGAACATCCTAAAATCGTTAAAAAATACACGATTTTCCAGCGCAGATTGGAAACCTTAAATATTGCAATCATGACAAGTCGAAATCTTCTGACTAAAAGGAAATCAATCGTAGAAAAAAAGGTGTTGCTGTTCGAGTCCAACTTCGAGACAATTAAAACGCAAATAGAAAAAAAACAGAAAGAAACATTGATAAAAGAGATCAAACAATTGTTCAATCACATCACACAAGACCCTACCTACCAGATTATTGACATTGAAAATGTTCTAATGAAATGGGAATTCTTTAATTCTCCCATTTCCCCTAAAAATGTCTCGCTTCTTTCAGCTTTTACAGAATTAAAGCAAAGTAAAATCGAAAACATAGAGAAAAACGATCCGATAGATAGTCATCAGAACAACTTTCTCAAACAGTTGATTGAATGGTCGAATGATCCGGCCTCTGTTGATCATCAGTTTGAGGTGTGGTTCAAAAGACAAAATAAAAAAAATCTGATTAGAGATTACATTGATCATCAAGAAACGATAGAGCACACAATAAAAAATAGCCTTAAGCAGATGGTTGAAAAAAAACATGAATTAGAAACGCATTGCCTTAAATTCAAATCAACAACCACTCACCTACATTTCACGGCATCAACGGTCTCCCTGACGGCAAGCATCATTTTTGCCATATTAGGGCTTCTCACCATTCCTTTTGGCGGAGCTGGTTTAATTTTATTAGCTCTTTCAGTAGGATCAATCGCTCTGAGTATCGGCTTATTCGTGGCGGGCTCTCTACATGCGAGAAAATATAAAGCACAGACAACAGCTCTCATGACCTTCTTCTTCCGATTTAAAATGGCGTGGGCAAATTTAAGGCACTCAATTGCGCATTATTCTCATCAGGCTAAAGAAAAAAAACAGGTTGAAACGGCTAAAATTCTCTATGAACTGTATCAATCTCATCTATTAAACACCAATACGATCACAGGGACTAAATCAAAAAAAGAGAAATATAGAAAAGCTTTAACTGATTTTCACAGAGCCAAACTTGATCTCGAACAGAGTCAAAAAAAAGTCGAAGGTTGGGCAAAAAAAATGAGAAAACTTGAATCTCGCCTTAATAACGAGGAGTGGAAAGACTTTTCGCAATATGCTTCTTTACCAATGAGCGAAGATTCAAGCGATTTTGATACTTTAGAAGCCTTTCAATCTGCTTTTGAATCTTGCGATTTACGATTGCTCAATAAAGAGACTAAACAATTATTAGAAGTCCAATTAGGAGTCGACCTCGATCATTTACAGGCTCAAATTCAGAAAGATCCTCAAGAGATAAAAAAATCTTTGCAAGAATTCTTTGCATTAAGCGATGCTAAATTAATTTATTTTATTAGACATCAACAAAAACGCATTCAGCTAGGGCTATTGACGTAAGAACATGTTTTACGAGGTAAACATTGATACTTAAAGACATTCAAAAAAAATTAGAACATTCTGATTTTATCTCCTCTTTTTTTGTAGCAGACTCTAAAAACCCTTTTGATCGGTTATTCGTTTCGTTAGGATTAGACGCCAAAAAAAGAGAGCAATTGCTTGCAATCACGACGACTGAACAACAAATCGATGTTGAGGGAGCAATTGCTAAGAGTCCCTTTTTACCTGTTCGGATTCAATATCGTATAGAACTTCCTTTTCACATCGAGGATTTTTCATTAAATCAAGTTGCAAGCTTAATCCTATTTTTAAATCAATTCATAGATTTGCCTGGTTTTGAACTTGATGAATTACATGGAAAAGTATTTTACCGCTATGTTTGGATCACGATTCCAAACGCAATTGATCCCAACTTGATTATAACTATACTAGAGGCTATCATTTTGAATTTGAGTCTTTTTAGTGAAGTGATTGAATCCTTGGCAGAGGGAAAGACCTCTTTTAATGATTTACTCTCTCAAATCATTGAGCTAAGTCATCGTTCTCATACTTAGAGGGTCTCTAAGAACCTGTTCAAAATCTTTGATCACGATACTTTGCGGCTATAAAGCCGCGATAAACTCACGAAAAATTTTCGGAATATTTTTTAATAGACATCTTTTATGATCCCTCCAATTTCTCCTATTCGATATGACTCTACAAATGCCTCTTGTCCACATTCTCCTGAAAAAAAAATTTTTTCTCTTAAAAATAGAGGTAAAGAGTGGGCGAAAGACAACCTAGAACCTCTTGTGAATGATTATCTGCCAATTAATCAAAATCAAACAAAATTTTCTGATCACGATCAAATTGAATTGTCTGATCAAGATGAAACAGAATCGTTTCTTAGTGAAGATTCCGCAACATCGAATATTGACGAGAGTAAAATTAGACAAATTAATCGTTTCAATAACAGCTATGAAAAATATGAATTAGGATTAAATCATTTTATCTATTTAAAAGAGGCTATTTTATTCATTTTCGACTACACACAAGCGAATAAAAATAATTTTTACACTATTTTCAATAAAAACAAGGATAATCATCCAAAAAAAGAAGAGAACACACCAGCGACATATAAAACAATAGATTCTATCCTAGATATCATCGTGTCTCAATACAAATTGTATAGCGATGCACAATTTAAATTTCGATTTGATAAATTACCTCAAACTCTTCTAGGGTATGAACACCTCTTAATTGAGTTAACAAACACTAAAGAGCAAAACAAAGTCAAAAAAATAAGAGAATGGATTAACCTATTTAACGATAAATTCAAATACAATAAAGAAAAAACCATCGAAGAGCTCTATAAAAATATCACCTCTTTTTCAATCGACATGCTTGCGTTGACTCTGGTATACACTCAAAAAACGACCGCCAAAACAGCGAAAATTCTTAAAAAATCGACGATAAGCATGTTTAAAAATATTTATGCGATTTATAAATTCAATGATTTGATTGCTTTACAGAAAAAATCAAATTTTGATGTCAAAACGCACCATCACGTCAAGATCATCACAGATGGATCTCATCGTGAGAGGGAATATTGGATTCAAATTGAAAAAAAACAAGAAAAATTAAATCAAGATGTTATCGCTCTGATCAATCATTTGGACCATAGTCAAACAATTGAAGAGGTTAATGCGGCTTTAAAAGATTTTTTCCCATTTACTACATTTGAAGAATTTCAGAAAATATGGGCGATCCCCATTTTTAAACGAGAGATTATCCAAATTTATTATCAGCATCTCAATGAAAGACTTCTCATGAGTCCAACAGATATAAAAAATAGCATCCGCTATAAAAAATTTGATTATCATTCAAAGATTACCGACGCTCTTTCGATCATTTACAAAAAAATTGACGATTGCCAAGATTGCATTCTTCCATTTGAAAAAATTCAACACTATTTTGCGCAATTACATCTTGATATCCAATCTATATCAATTACCCAAAAAAATGGGACCCTCTTAAATATTTCCCCAAAAAATGAAAAGGAGTGGAAAGAAGCGATTGATAACGAAGCTTACGTCAAGGCCTTAGCAAAACAATGGGTAGATTTTCAGCAAACCACCGGCTTGTTAGCCATGCAAGCATTGCAGCAAGGACTGCAGTCCAAAATAGAGGTTGAAAAAGAATGTCTTTTTCAATTCCAATTTCTCACTAGCACTCTGAAATTGATCACGTCGGTCCTTCAACTCTCTCTTCTTCTTCCAAAAATTCAATCGACTCTCTTAGGAAGGAGTGCTGAAATATTTTTCACTAAAACAGATAAATTAATTCCTATTTTAGGATTATTCCACATTACTTTTCCTTTATTCTCTGTCGTGACCTCAACGATTGAAAATATTTTTATACAGACATTTAACCATTTTTTCGCAATGAAATATAAGCCAAACGAACATAGCTTCAAAGGAATTCAAAATATTGCCTGGATTAATTTTAATAAAATTATGAAACTTATTTATTACTGGAAAAATTCATTACACACCAGCTTACTTTGGTTAAATATAAAGCTTGTAGAAAATTGCATTCAAAAATTAAAAAAAAACAAAAAAAAACAAGATTCAAGATTCATTAGACTCGAAAAACATTTTAAATCCGAAGAAAAAAAACAAAGAGACATACAATGTCATTTAGAAAAAAAATTCAAACAATTAAAAACGGATGATGCGAATTTATTTTTTTTCTCTTCAACACAACAAACCAGTTCTGCCCATCATACTCTTACCCCAATTCAATTTATCGCTAAAATGATCAACGAGGTAGATGTCAGCTACTTCCCTCCTCAAGTATTAAATTTTTTTGAGAAGAACTTAGAATTTCATTTAACAGAGAATTCTAAATCCGAATTAGAACCTCATCTTAATGATTATTTCTCAAGAAATTATGAGACCTTTTTTCGAGGTCACTCTGATTATTTAAAAAATCGTTATTTAAAGGTTTAAAGCTTGACTTAGAACCTGTTCAAAATCGTCAATCGGATGATTTGCAATCCGTTCTTATTTGTCTAGAATCTATTTTACTTAATAAAAAGAGAGAAAGTAGATATCATAAACTCTCCCATTAATCACTCCACAAGAACTATTGGGCTAAGAGGGTGATTGGATAACAACAACATAAGCTTTCCTCATCCATGAAAGACACTATTGAGACCATTCGCCGCTCTTCCTTTCGTTTTTTTTCCGGAACCCTGATTAGCCGCATCACGGGGATGTTGCGCGATATCTCCATGGCCTACGTATTTGGAGCAACCCCCTCAATCGCTGCTTTCATGGTCGCCTTTCGTTTTGCGCACCTAGTCCGTCGGCTTTTTGGAGAAGGAGCTCTTCAATCGGCTTTTGTTCCGGAGTTTGAAGCTTTAAGACATGAGAATGAAGAGCGAGCTTTTTCGTTTTTCCGCGATTTGATGATATGCCTCTCTCTTTTTCTTATTTTTTTAATTGCAATAAGCTCCGCTCTCCTTTACAGCTTTCTATCATGGGAAAATTTACAGCACAGTCATGGCGAAATTATCTGGTTAACGCTCCTAATGCTTCCAAGCTTACTTTTTATCTGTCTATTTGGGTTGAATGCCTCATTTCTTCAATGCGAGAAAAAATATTTTATTCCAAGCATTGCCCCCGTTGCTTTTAACATCATTTGGATCATGTCTGTTTTTAGTTTGCAAGATATGCCGGTTGAACAAGCAATGCCTTGGCTATCATGTGGAGTTGTGATTGCCTGCTTATTTCAGTGGTTGTTGACTCTTCCTCAAACGTTAACATCTATGAAAAAGATTCTCCACTCTTTTTGGGCTTCTCTGAAATTCAATTCAACAGACCTTCGCTATCTCATCAGCCCCCTTATTTTAGGAATATTAGGCGTTGCAGCCTCCCAAATTAATAATGCAATCGATAGCTTATTTGCACGTTCGGCTGAAGCTGAAGGGCCAGCTTTTCTTTGGTATGCCATTCGAATCCAGCAGCTTCCCCTTGCTCTATTTGGCATCGCAATCGCAGGAGCCGTCCTCCCTCCTCTATCAAGAGCAATCAAAAGACAACAACAACAAGAGTATCATGATTTTCTTCATGACGCGCTCTATCGCACTTGGATTTTCATGCTTCCTTTGACGGCAGTCCTCTTTATCATGGGAGATACTGTCGTTTCCCTCTTATATAGACGAGGGGACTTTGGAGCCCATGCAGTCATACAAACCACTTATTGCTTATGGGCTTATGGGATTGGACTTATTCCTGCCGCACTCGTGCTTATTTTAGCACCTGCATGTTATGCACAAAGCAACTACACGCTTCCAGCTATCGCCTCTTTTGCTACAATGGGTCTCAATTTAATTCTTAACACGTTATTTATTCATCTATTAGATTGGGGAGCTGTAAGCGTTGCACTTGCAACCAGCATCAGTGCTTGGGTTAACTTTATTTTTTTAGGATGGAGTTTATTTAAACTAGGGACTCCTCTATTTTCTTGGGTTCTCTTTTACAAAACAATTCCCATCACCTTAAGTTCGGCATTAGCGTTATGGGGAACTTATAAAATCCGCCTTTTGTTGGGGCATGTCCCCTTTTTTTCCCAAACCGACTTCACCTCTTCTTTTTACACACAGTTTTCCGCATTTTTTAACCAAGCCTTTACGTTTAGCCTTCTTCTTTTTTTCTTTTCTTTTATCTTGATATGGAGTCAAAAATACATTCATTCATACGTCTTATCCCCAGAGGGTGTTCAAAAAAGATGATCATATTCCATAAAAATAAATACACTTCTCTTTAAGAATAATTAACAAACAAAACAATGATTCATTAACAATTATTGACAAAAAATAATAAAATTCATATAATTGACAAATCCTATAGAAGGAGTCTATTTATCATGATAATGCAATTGTTTTCGATATTCCAGCCAAGGAACGATCCTAATCCTAATCTTGATCTCAATACTGATATTTCTTTTTTATCACCTGAAGATAAAGCCAGATACGATAAAATTGTCCAAGCCCTATTACGTGTTTATAGCGAAAGATGTATTTATCCAGCTCCAGCAGCGATTACCTCACATGAAAAACCCGCTTGCGTCATCATCTTTAGAAATTCCAAATCGTGGAGAAATATTCAAGATGATGTGATGAAAATTTCATCGCCAGATCCTGACATTCAACAATGGGCTGCGAGTTGGATTCAACGGATTAATCAAATGAGAGCCTTTCAACTAGAGATTCATGATTATGTTGAAAAAATTAAAGCGAAAAAAAAAGAGATTAAAGAGTCTTCCTTATCATTAAATATGATAAACACGAAATCGATCATAAAAAAAATTACTAAAATTGAAGACGAAATCAAGGCATTAAAATTAAATATTTTAAACATAAGAAAGGAAATCGAGACTCAATTAATTGCTGGAGAAGACGAAATCGATCAATTGACTCAAGATAGCATAACACTCAATGAAAGAGAGGAGAAGATTGTCAATGATCCAAACTGCAAAGAACTCATTAAAAAATTAAAAAAGTATCGGTTTCATTTGGAAGTTTTTTTCGATTGGCCTGAAACTTCAATAGACGAAGAAGTGCTTACAGTGCAAGTTCAGCGAATTAAACAAGAAAAAAACATCAATCAATCATTTTCTTATCAAGGAGCGATGAATGCTTCTATTAAAGCGATTTTTGTGATTAACGAAAACAATTCTCGTGAAAGTCCTGTGACATTTAAATCTTCATCTCAAGCAGGAGCGATTATTTATACAGAAGGCGTTAATTTAGACACTTATCAATTTGGCTATGAATCACCACCCCCTCAAAGCCCTGACTTTACTGCACAAGACAACACCACCGATGAACAAAAAAACCAGACGATGAAGATTGTTAAATTAGCTCTGAAAACAGTGAATTCTTCCTTATCAAGGAAGGGGCCAAACGCTGCATCGTCTGATTCTGAGACTCGGTTAGATTCTCTACGAAATTTTTTCTTCACTTAACGAAATAGCAAAAAGAAGGGCGACGCAATAGACCGCTCTCTTTTGAGCGACTCAATACAAAGAGCACTTAACACCTAAGGACCTGTTCAAAATCTTTGATCAGGTTCTAGGGTAAGTTATAGCAAATGAGAAATCATCTTGAATAGAGCGATTAGCAATTGATGACACGCCCTAAATCACCCTGAAAACATCTCGCATTAATGAAACAACAACTTCCACGATAATCAATCCAATAATTGTCCATTCCAAACGACTTGAATGCTGATGATTAAGTTCATTCCCTAACATTTCGAGCAATTCGTGAAGCACATCTAACCGTTGATTGAGCACCTCAACACGAGTTTCCACATCCAAATAATTGGCAGTCATTGCATATAGAGGCTCCAATTCTGTATATTCCCAAAAAAATTCAGGAGTGTCTAGTACATCAAGATGAAGATTAATTGAACTACGTTCAATAAACAATTCGCCCATTTTTCGCCTAATCTCCCTACGGGATAAAGAGATACGACCATTCTTTGCTAAATCTTCAGGAATATGTTTAGTATGATTGAATGTTTTTTGAAGAGAACTTTCAAATGTTCCTAATTTTACCGATTGAGCCAGGCCGTGCGAGATAGCTAAACGGCTCAAAACATCAAGGTTAGGTAAAATAATCTCATCTTCAACGATTTTTGGAACCTCTCCAACGATAAATGTAAACACATCTGTTTCAATTTCATCTAAAGGTTGCTCCTCAAATTCTTTAATCTGTTCCAGATAAGGAGAGCACATTTCAATACTGCCGCCCCAAAAGACTGCAGCTCCATATGAAAAATAAAAAATATCCCCTATTACTTCACCTGGAACAATAAAATGGACCACATCGCGGTATAAAGCAACATTTGCTCCAACTTGTTTAAAGTGCTCGTAAAGCGTTTTAATTTGATAAGCAGACGCTGTACAGTAGGCACGGCAATCCATAATAGCCTTTAGAATGTGCGAGATGGTTAGAAGATGTTTTTAACTCACCTTAGCATGAGTTTTTAAGCTTAGGCCCTGTTCAATATCTATACTCATTCAAGCTGAATCCTAGAATTTGAGCAACGCGAAAGATCGCGCGGTTAAAAAACCTGTTCAAAATCTTCGATCCGGTGATTGGTTTGCTACCATCCACTATAACAAAAAATTTTCGCAACATTAAAGAAGATTGCGGAAAATTTTTGTGTGTTTATTGCGCATTTTAGCAAAGAAATCACTGGATCGAAGATTTTGAACAGGTTCTTATAGACGAAAAAACAGAAAGTTTGATTAAAACAAAAATCATGAATGAAATCAAACTATTAATTGAATGATTGCGAAAGAGGGGACTTGAACCCCTACGAGGAAACCCTCACTACCACCTCAAAGTAGCGCGTATACCAATTCCGCCACTTTCGCTAACTAGAAAAAACATGTTAGCATGTTTTTCAGTATAGACGCAATAGATTTTACAACTTTTTTTTCACAGCGCTCGATTTTCAAAAAAACAGGCTCTTAAAAAAACTTGCAATTTTATGACGCAATTCAGCAGACAAATCAACTAAACAGATATCATGATAACTGCGACTCTCGGCAAGTCGATACACAGCATAAAGTTCAATTGAATCAAAATATTGACTCCCCAAAAGGCGATGATCCTCACATCGACTTTCTCCGCCACAGATGAAAGCTTCTTTTTGCAACATGTTTCCACATTCACAACAAACCCAAGGAAATCTCATCAACCCATCATGTTTAAGTAATTTTAATCGAAAACTCGCCGCCAAAATCCAAGGATTTTCCGTTTGAGGAATTCTTTGAAGATAAGCAAAAAGTAAAGCGTAAAGAGTGGGGGCTCTCCTTCCAATCAGCTGTGAATCTAAAATGGCGCAGAGCAGGTCGCATCCTACTTCTAAAAAGGTATAGTTTTTACGCAAAGAAGAAAAACTTTCAAGAACACTCACACCGTAAGAGCTAAAGAGATCTCCTCTCCCCTCACGGTAAGCGACCTCCACTTTCGTTAAGGGAATGCAAGCACCTTTACCACTTTTACGTTGAGCACGACTTCCCCTATGAAACACTTTGATCAATCCGGATTCCGGAGTAAAAATCGAAATCATTTGATCATATTCCTTATATGGAATCACTTTTAAAACAATACCTTCAGTTGAATAGATCATGTCGGACACGGTGAAACCTACAACACTCTTAGAAGATGGGATAGCTCAGAACTTGTTTTTAAACTCACCTGACGCACTGAAAAGGTCACTTGAATTTGAAAACAGACTCTCAAAGAAAAAGACAAATTTTTAATTAATTCTAGACTTTTAATCATTCATTTTCTATAGTATTGTGAAAGCTCTATATAAGCAACTACTCTTATGCACCGATAGCTCAATGGATAGAGTACCCGGCTTCGAACCGGGTGGTTAGAGGTTCGAGCCCTCTTCGGTGCACTTTTTATGACTTTTTGTGAAAAACTCAGCTCATTTCTCTATTTTCTCCCACACTTCCCAAGAATTCGCCTCATCTGTGCGAGACAGATTAGGAAAAGGTTATCAACACGCCCTCCTCCTTTACCAAGAATGGTTTCGCTCAGGTAAATTGATCAACAATCACCCAGCTTTTAAGAATGCTCCGTTATTATTACAAGATATTTTGAATATAACAGATTTCTCTAGACCAACTCTTGAATTAAATAAGCACGACGGAAGTACAGGGAAATTTCTTCTAAAAACAGAAGATCAATTAGAAATTGAATCTGTCTTAATTCCCATGCCGGCGGGCCCAACCCTCTGCCTTTCCTCTCAAATCGGCTGTAGGATGGGATGCGCATTTTGCGAAACAGGGCGGATGGGTCTTCTGAAGAGCTTAACCGTTCATGAAATTGTCAGTCAATTATTTGTCGCTCGTTTTACTTTAAACTCCCCTGTTCGCAATCTCGTTTTTATGGGAATGGGAGAACCTTTCGATAACTACGAAAATCTGATGCAAGCGATTCGCATTTTCAGTGATCCACATGGTTTTGGACTAGGTCCCCAGCACATGACCGTTTCAACAAGCGGGCGTTTGAATGAAATTTATCGTTATATTGACGAAACAGGACCGCTCCCTCATCTAGCCGTCTCTTTAACGGCACCCACAGATGAGCTGCGCAACCGTTTAATGCCGATAAACCGCCGTCATTCATTAAAAGAGCTCCACCAAGCAATGCAAACATACAACATAAAACGAGGGAAATCTATTTTAGTTGCTTATGTATTGCTAAAAGGACTTAATGATACAATTGAACACGCCAATCAATTGGCTGACTATCTAAAAGGATTGGATGTCAAAATTAATGTCATTCCTTATAACCCTCAAAGCCACGACCGCTATAGCCCACCCGATCAAAACACCTTAGAGGCCTTCACGACTCATTTAAGGAAAAGAGGATATTACACTTTATTGCGCCAAACAAAAGGGCAAAAAATTATGGCAGCTTGCGGACAATTGGGCAATTTAGAGTTACGCCGCCAGCGGCTATCAATTTTGAAAGATCAATAAGACGAAGCAAAGGGAATGAATGTTTGACTCACCTTACGCACCGGGAGCGCGATTTTGGCTGAAGCGAAAGCTCTCAGATTTGAATCACCTTAAATTAATCCATTCTACTTATATCGAATCGTTTACGATCATTCAATCTTAAGAACTTTCTCGCAACTGAATAATCTTTGACATAATTTCATCATCTGCTAGGATCTGCTTTATACCACCTTCTCATTAAAATTTCTCATTTGAACTTCATCCGCCAGCTTCCGCAAATTGCGCCCTGACCTTATCACCTATTTTCAAATTAAAGCGACCTCTGGGGCTTCTGAAAGCTCTCAGGGATCGAAAATCACAATGAGGTCCATATTTTTTGATATACTCACTCACCTTACGCACAGAGAGTGCGATTTGAGCTGAAGCCAAAGCCCCGGCGTTAAGAGATCGTAAGTGGGTCAATATTATTCCATATTACCGCCCTTACGATCTCTTAACCTCCGGACCTTTTGCGTTGCCCACATTTCAGGATTGAGCTTGAATGAGTATAGACCTCCTTGCGATTTTCCATCCCCGAAAGCTTTCAAGCAAGCCTAAAGGAAAATAAATACATCAAGAGTGGTTCTTAGAACCTATTCAAAATCATTAATCATTAAAGGATGACTTTATGAACAAAGATCTTTTTCAAGGTAAGTGGCATGAAATTAAAGGAAAAATAAAAGAGAAGTGGGGAAAGCTCACGGACGATGATTTAACAGAAATTAGCGGAAAAAAAGAAGCTTTCCTAGGAAAACTGCAAACTCACTATGGCTATGCTAAAGATAAAGCAGAAAAAGAGCTGTGTGATTTCGAGCAATCTTGTGGATGCGATAAATCTGAAAAATCAGGATCGTGTAAACCTCATTAATCTATCCTGATTCAACCCCAAAATCCAAATACGGGCTTGAATCACGATATTTCCTTACCTGACTCACCTGACGCACCAGGAGTGCGATTTGGGTTGAAGCGAAAGCTTTTAACCCCGAGCCTTGTGGCTCAACCCAAATCGCGCTCCTGGTGCATAAGATGACTTACCTTAGCACCTTGATCAAAGATTTTGAACAAGTTGTGAGAGACCCTCTTAATGAGAAAGAGCGCTATTTAGCAATGGGCTAAAATAGCGCTCTTTGTATGTAACCGGAAAGATCAAATAGAAACCGAACTCTGCTTCAAAACATGATGATTTTTACAACCATTTATTTTGTTTTGATCTCTAGTTGATTTTTAACAGATTTAACTCCATCAACACTTTTAATCCGATCAATAATTTTTTGGATCTCTTCGATTTTATCAACAGGTCCACTGATCACAACAATGCCGTTGCTGGTTTTTATCACTAATGCTTCATTGTCACCAGAAAACCACCCCCCTATTTTATCCCGGATTTTGGCATTTATTTCCCTGTCTTCCGGATTGATAGCTAAATCCTGAGGATATTTTTTTTCTGAATCTTGCAATCTGGATTCTGAATAAAGATCTGGATTTTCTTTAACAATTGTGATGTGATTATTGACGTTTCTAACACCATCGATTTTTTTTACAGTCTCTTCGACTTTATCTTTGTTTTCTAATGTATCGACAGATCCTCGAAGATCGACATTTCCATGGTTGACATCAAATGATAGATTGTGAAATCCCTTAGAAAACCAACCAGCACTCATTTTCTCTTCAATTTTTTTTCTAATCTCTATATCAGACATTGACTTTTGATCATTTCCTTTCTCCATAGTACGATGATTCTCGTCATCTCTTTGTTGATTGCGATAATCCGGTGCATTGTCATAGTATCTTTGTTGATTGCGATAATCCGGTGCATTATCATAGTATCTTTGCTGATCTCTATAAGATCCTCGTTGCTGATAATAGTGTCGATTTTGATCATAGTCCTGATATCTTGGCATGTGTTGTTGGTTATCGTATTGCTCGTTACGCAGATAATTTCGATCATCTCTTTGGTAATAGCCTCTTGAATCTCCGTATTGATTTGGCTGATAATAATAGCTTTGATTTGGTTGATTTTGATAATACCCTCTATTATTATAATAACAAGATGGACAATCATTCGATCCATTTTCATAAGCGTAATTGTATTCACCGGCAGATAGCACTGAGAAAGATCCAAACGCAATTAAAGTAAATATTTTTTTCATTTTTCCTCTTTATAAAGGATTTTTAGGATCAATTCACGAAGATTTGAGTACATGAGATGTTTATCCCCACTCAGATTAGTCACTCACCTTACCCACGAAGAGTGCGATTTGGGTTCACGCAAAAGCTCTCGCACTTGAAAGCTTGCAAAAAAGTCAATTCCTCTCGCGATATCGGCTATTTTGGAAGCTTTCAAGCCAGAGGCTTTACTTAAAGCCCAAATCCCACTCTTACGGCGTAAGGTGAGTGAGTCAAGCAAATTTAAGCAAACCATCTTGATCATAGGTATAGACTAGACTTCTTCGGAAACTTCATTGACTTGCTAAAACCGCCATTTTTGGCCTCTTTTTTGTAAAATTTTTCGACCGTATGCACGGATACGCTCTCAACATTTTCAAAACAATCTGCTCAAAAAGGGCAATTTTTTCAAGCAAAGCAAGTTTCCGAAGAAGTCTACTTATTCAAGCTCAATCTTGAAAATGTAGCCTGCGGCAAAGCCTCGGGAATAAAAGATCTTAACCGGGTCAATATTATTCATATTCAACCACTTACAATCTTCTTAATGCCGGGAGCTTTCGGATTACCCAAATTCCAGGATTCAGCTTGAATGAGTATAAAACGAGTTCTTAGACAAACATGGACAAAAACGAAGGATCCGCTCTTTTGTCTCCACCTTTTGCTTAAGGTGAGATTCGAATCACGATGTGGGCTAGGCGAAGGATTTCGCTGTTAACTCTGTGGCTTTGATGTCGCGATCTTTTGTAGGGGACTCTCTCTTTAGAATCTGTTACAAATTCACCTGACGCACCAGGATTGCGAGTTGGGCTCAACCCAAAGCTCTCGCGATACGTAAGATGAGTGACAAATAGACTTTTAGAGGGTGTCGATAATATAGGAATAGAAGGTATTTGTGTCTTTCAATCGATTGACTTGAACTCAATGAGAAGTCTCGGGGAGGCGGAGGGGCACCAGAAAGAGTATTTCTTT
This sequence comes from Parachlamydiaceae bacterium, assembly GCA_044326545.1. GTDB lineage: Bacteria > Chlamydiota > Chlamydiia > Chlamydiales > Parachlamydiaceae > JANWJE01. The sequence goes on from JBIRBM010000018.1 coordinate 16,326, forward strand.
TCAAGTGACCTCACTCTAAAATAGTTGATGGATTATGTCAATAAAATATTTTAACATGATTGTTTAACAGCTTGTATTCGAGATGATGTTGGTATGAATGAAGGCATTCGATGTTGCGGCCTATTGATTCATATTGCCCAACATCCAACACCTTCATCCGTACCCAAAGAACTCCAATACAAGTTGATTAGACTTTTTACAGAGGCTCTAAGAAGAGAAATGGGTTATTCCTCTACATGTTCTCCATCTTTTGGCAAACTTTTTTGCCCAAAAGCATTGATTGCAACAACTTGATAATTCTGTCTACCTTTTGCCCACCGATGTCTATAGACGTAAGAAGCTTCGGCAGATACTTCACCGATTTTCTTACCATTACAGTAAATCCGATAAGAAACAACGCTCAAATCGCTGCTTCGAATCCATTTGATGTAATTCACGCGATTCACTTGATGTGCAAAACGTTTAAATAAAGAGATGACAACAACTTTCTGAGGAGGAGTGGGTTCTCGACAGAGCAAATCGACAGTTAAAGTGGATAATTCAGATGGTAAAAGATTCACTAATTCTTTTTTATCGTAAAAACTTCTCGCTTGTGCAAGAATAAGTCCTTCCCCAAGTCCGCTGAAACGAAAAAATCCATTTTCATCACTCTTGACTGAATTCTTTAACACCCCATCTTTCCAAAATCCAATAGAGACCCCAGCAATAGGCTCTTCCGTGAAATGATGAATCACATACCCCTCTATACACCCCTCTTTTTTTAAATAAAAATCTGCCAACATCAATTGATTAGAACAAAGCGTAATGTCTTGAAACTCCTCACCATGCTCTTGAGCATTCACTCTCAAACGATAATTCCCAGAAGGGATTTCAGATAGGGCATAAGCGCCATCTTCATTAGTTTGAACAGAATTAATCATATACTGATTGTCAAAAATATCAATAATTGCATTGCAGATGGGCTCCCCTGTGAGTAAGCTGAAAATCCGCCCATTAACTTTTCCAGGAGGACGTTTAAGAGAAAAGTCAATGGTAAGGATCTCATTTGAAACGGGAGCTGCTAGCTGCATAGCGGATTGAAAATCATCTATTCTGGTTCTAATAATCAAAGGACGTGGAGGAACTTCATCAATCCGGTAAAACCCGTTTTCATCAGTCAAAACGGAGGAAACAATTGTGTGGCCCCTCATAATATCGACGCTTGCATGCGGGATGGGTAAATGGGTCTCATGATCCGTAACCGAGCCTTGAATCACTCCTGGTATACCTAGAGAAAAATTTGTCCTTATCGGTTGATTTTCAACAGTAATTTCAATAAAATTTGGACTAGCCGATACCCAGCCCCTCAACTTTGCCTGTAATCTATATTTACCAGAAGGAACGTCCTTAAATTCATACATCCCATTAGCATTACTCCTCATCTCATCGACTAATTCTCCCGAATGCGCATGTATTAAAAAAATCATCACATTTTCCAGAGGACTTATCGAGGAAGCATCAATCACTTTTCCCTTAATTGGAGCATCACCATAAATAAGTGAAAAACGAAATAATAAAACGATGAAAAGCGATCCAATAGCGGAAAAATATTTTTTGACTTGGCTCATACTCAACCTTTTAATTCTAATTGTTTATAAATCAATTTAATGGCTCATCTTAGAGCGTGTTCGAAGTCTTCGATCCGATGATTTCAAATAGGTTTTTAAGGCGAGCTATACAAAATGAGGCTGAACTTTCGATCTTGAAAGATGATCGATCACCTTAAAACCTTTTCAGAATCTTTAATCAGGTTTTTACCACCTGTTTTCAAATTTGAATGACTTTTAGGGCCTGTCAAAGCCTCAGGAATAGAACATCACAGTCAGGGTCTCTTCGTACGTAAGGTGAGTTTAAAAGGAAATCATCTATTCGAAAGGAAATAATGTATCCTAAAAGCTATCTTAAAACAAGAAATTATTCTATCAGGTATCTCAAGATGTCATGAAATCTATGGACTCTGGCGTGTTGAAATGTTGCATGTTAAGCTGGATCAAATCGCGAAGGCTTTCGCGTTGCCAACATTGGCAATTTGAGTTTGAATCCGTCTATATAGAATTCGCTTGGCACTTAGAATCAGAGAATGGTATAATGAGGGCAAGAGGTTTTGAGAATCTCTCCAAATGACGAGCCCTTCTAAGAACTTGTTTTCAAATTGAGAATCAACTGATTCGACATTATATTCCTCGCTTCCTAGAGGAAAAACATGCGAATGTAGGTTGCTCGAAGTTTTAAGACAGGCGATAAGCACCAAAAATATTGTTTAGTTTCAATCGGAAGGTGATTGAAAAGAAACGTAGTGAGCAAACGTTATTTTTGAAAAATGGATGTTAACCTATTTTCCTAAAAATAAAATTTTTGAATACTTATTTTGACTGAGAGAGTAAAATGCAAGCTCGCGAATGTGTTAATTACAAAACCTATTACTCAACGTTAACTCCCTGAGGTAGATATGAATCGCAAAGACAAAGCGTTAGAATTTGCGGATGCGACCTATAATATTCAAATTACAGGTCGACATGTAGAAGTGACAGAAGCAATGAAGGATTATGCCCTAGAAAAAATTTCTAAAATTGAACGCTTTATGAATCGCATTATTGACGTCAATGTGATAATGGACATTCAGAGGGTTGACCATCGTGTAGAAATCATCCTTAAACTTGGCAACACCAAAATTACAAGCAAAGCATCAACCACTGATATGTACGTTTCGATAGACCAAGCCGTCGACAAATTAGAAACTCAAATTCTTCGCTATAAGTCAAAATTACAAGATCATCATGCCAAAGGTCATGCTGTTTTAAACATGGCTGTGAATGTCCTGAATCCGAATGATCTAGAAGAAGATCTAGAATCAGATGAGGAAGGAGCGGGACATCATGAATTTGCCCGTTTTAAACCTCATCGTGTTGTCAAACAAGAATCACGTCCACTTAAAACGCTCACCTATGAAGAAGCGATGATGAAAATGGAACTCTCAGGAGATCAGTTTTTGATTTTCAAAAATGAAGAGGATCAAAAACTCAAAGTGATCTACAGAAGACATGATGAGAACTACGGAATCATTGAACCATTATCGTAAAAGATCAAGATCTTCGGAGATTGTGTAAAAATATTTTCCATCTCATGTTTAAGAACTTGTTCATTATCTTCCCTCAGATGATTTTGAACAAGTTCTAACATCTCCTTCATATTCCAATACTTAATCTAAATTTGCCCCGTTTTTTATGGTTGCTTCGCTTTTTTGTCCTGTGCGTAAAATATGGGTTGCTGCTTTGCCAGAAGAAAAGATCAGGCAAACTTTAATCCAACAGATGATTCATTGTCTTGGATACCCTTTGGGACATTTGGTTTTAGAAAGAAATATCAACCAGCTGCCCCACCTCCAGACAATCCCCTCTCTTCCAAATAGGCGAACTGACCTTATTGTCATGGCTCAACACATTCATCCTCAACATCCTTTCTACCCTCTTCTCCTGATCGAATGCAAGGCTGTTAAATTAACAGACAAAACATTACGTCAACTTATAGGGTATAACCGGTTTGTTGGAGCCCCTTTTATCGCAGCGGTTAGTGAGACACAAACCTTTTTTGGATGGTTTCAAAGTGACAAAAAAGATTTTATCTTTAAAGAGAGTTTTTTTTCTTATGACGCTCTCATGCAAGGAGCCCGTCGCTGATTTAGGAGGCTAGTGCTCTATCAAGCTTAAATTTGCCGATGACATTTGAAGACAGTCACTCATGCATCTTACGCACCAGGAGGGCTATTTAGGCTTGAATGTGTATAGATTAGAGCTTGACAGCACACGAGTATTTTCATATAAGGTGGATAAACTGCCAACTCAATAAAAATTGATAGGGATTTTATGGAAAACAAACCAGAGTCTTCCGTTAGAATGTTATTAGAAGAAATACATCATACGCTCAAGACAATCCAACATCATAAAGGCCCTATAAAAATAACGCCGGAACTCAACGCTGATATTGAGAAATTTGCAGCCAATACCATGCAACTAAAAGAGCGAACTCAAGGAATCTTAGATTCCCTTGATCTTGAGACTAAAATGCTCGAAGAGAAAACCCTCACTAACTCTAATCTAAGAACAAGCGATAAGCAGCTCCTTAAGTTTGCCAAAGAGATGGAAATTGAAGCGTATGTGATGCAAGAAGGTTTAAAAAAAGGGGCGAGTTTAAAAGGCAAACATTCATCAAAAGAATCAAAAGAGAATGACAGGCAAAAGATCAAAGAGAGAAAAAAGCTCTTCAAAACCATTGGGGGCGATCAAAAATGGATTCCTCTGTAAAGATCTTGAATAAATGTTTAAAAATCATTGAAAAATCGCAGCCCTCGTTGTCTTATCAATTGAAATTATGTGATCCTAAAGATCTTGAATTTTGCCGAACAATTAATCACGAATTGAATCTCAAACGTTATGATCATGATCAAGAGACCTTCTACCACTCTCCCATTTCAGCAATTAAGGAAGCTCAAGAGTGGTTCTCTTCCCTTAATTTAAAAAACATGAATGCCATCTTCATTTATGGCGTGGGACTCGGTTATTACTATGAAGCCGCAAAAAATTGGCTTAAAGAAAAGTCTTGCCGCAGACTTGTTTTTATAGAAGAAGATCTTGAAGTTCTTTTCCGTTTATGTGAGACGGAGCTTGGCTACCAACTCTTAAAAGATCCTCAAGTGAGCATTCGTTTTCTTCAAAACCCAGCATTCAATCACCCCCTTGCAAACGCCATTTCTTGGGAATTTTTCAATGCCTCTTATCTTATTTCTTCTCTAAATTTTTATCAAAAAGTGAAAATTAAACGATTTTCAGATCTTAAAAACGACATTCATTTGATGTTTGCAAGAAAACGAGTGGTCGTTGATGAATATTTGAATCTTGGACTCCCTTTTTTTCGCAATTTTTACCCCAACTTGCTTAAACTTCCTGAGGCTTATTCAGGAAATGCTTTGTTTAACGTTTTTAAAGGAATCCCAGCTATTATTTGCGGTGCCGGCCCTTCACTGAATCAAAATATTCATTTATTATCAGAGATAAGGGAGCGAGCATTACTTTTTGCCGGAGGCTCTGCCCTCAATGCCCTCATTCCAAGCGGAATCATCCCCCATTTTGGAGTTGCCATTGATCCTAATATTCACCAACTCAGCCGCGTTGGAGTCACAGAACTTCACCATATTCCTTTCTTTTACCGTCAGCGCCTCAACACACAAGCCCTCCAAGCAATTAAAGGTCCTCTTCTTTATTTGAATGGAGAAGGAGGGTATTCTGTTTGTGATTGGTTTGAAAAAGAATTAAAGATTGAAGGAGAAAAGCTAGAGGGAGGCTATAATGTTGTCAATTTCAGTTTACAAATAGCCCGAGCCCTTGGATGCAATCCTATCATCATTGTGGGGACTGATCTTGCATTTACGAATCAAGATTATTATGCAGAAGAGAGTGTAAAGAATTTAAAACTGAGCCAAGAGGAGTTAAAAGTTCAAGTCCCCGATGATGAACGTGTATTAAGAACAGACATCTATGGTAAACCGACTCAAACATTATGGAAGTGGATATCAGAAGCAAAATGGATTTGCGACTTTGCCAACACCTATCCAGAAGTGACACTGATAAACGCTACAGAAGGAGGATTGGGATTTGAGGGAGTTCCAAATTTATCTTTGAAAGAAGCGGCTCTTCTTTTTTCACATTCTGATCAGATTAACCTCTCAACGATTGCAGAAGAAATTAAAAAAACAGCATTTAAGAGCATCAGCAAAGAACGCATTCTAGAGCTTTTGAACGTGATGAAGAATAGTTTAGAGAAAACGGCGATTCTCTTATCAAAAATGTCAGGCGAGATTGATTTATGGATCTCTCAAATAAAAGAGGGGTCCCTTGCGCCTTTAAATTCACGGCCAATCAACCTCGTGATCCTTGAGGGCGATCTTGAAAGGGAAGTTGCCTATCTGTATATTTTAGAGATTTTCGATCAACTCTTCCATCACTTGCATCAAAGAGACATTCAAGAATTGGACTTATCGAAACGAGGGTTATCCACAAAACATCAACTGATTCAAAAATTAGGTATAGAGAAAAAGCGTGCGATTTTCTTATCAGATGTTGCTCAATCCAATCAAGCTCTTATTCGATCGGTCATTCCAAGTGAATCTTGAATTTTTGGTTATTTTCGTCACTTCATCAGATCATCCTCTCTCAGAGACTGTTTAGAACCTCACCTTACGCCAGGCTGTTCATCTTGTCATTTTTTCTCAAACAATCACAACACGAACACTCTAGCGGAATGTGGGTTAAAAAAATATCGCGGCCCTATTAATAACCAGGATCCAACGTTTCTCCCCCTTGCTCAGGAATTTCTTCAGGGGAAACTTTTAAATAAGCTAAAGAAATCGCATGTTTCTTTTTCAACTCAGCCAACACTTGCGTCATCAGATGACGTTTCGCTTCATCGGCCAACACTGATTGCGCTTCTCTTGCTTGCTCAACAACACCTTGATGGTCAATAGGGGCTTGGCCTCGTCCTGTGACTCGATAAAAAATGAAATCTCCGTTGATAGGTGTACTGATAGAAGACCAATCATTATCGACAAGAACAAGAGCTTCGGCGACGTTAACCCCGCTATCGGAATTTTGCCGATTAACAGTGATTGCTGTTTTTTCAATTTTCCATTGATCGGATAGATTGACAGTTGAAGCAGTCTTGTTCATTTGATCATCCTCTTTGACTTCTCTCTTGATCCACTGATCTTCATGCGAGAGGTCTTTGACTAATACATCTCTTATTTTATTTAAATAAGGATACAAGCGAAAAGCGGAAATTTGATCTCGACTGATGTTTTTAACGTCTTGTCCTTTTAAGGCTTCCTTCTGAATTGATTCAAGAGCTGTCAAGATTTTTTTAAAGTATTCCTCAGCAACAGAATCGCGCACCTCTTTAAAAGGCTTCCATTCTTTCTTATCGTTCTGATAAAGAGAAGTGTCTTTGCCGCGGATCTTAACATAGTACTTTTCTAAGATTCGATTGCGCACCTCATCTAATGTACCGTCAGATTGCGCTTCTTCAAAAGTCAAGATCTCTTGTTTGTCTCCCCTTTCAAGAACTGCGATGCGATAGTAAACCTCATCATCAGCGCTATAGCCATAAAGAGGCGAATCAGCCGGTACTGTGGAACCTATCGAGGCTTGATCCAATAAACGGATAAAAGCCTCTCTTTTTTCTTTTTCCCCTAAACCGCTAAAGGGCATTTTTCCTCCTTGCACGCGCAGACCTACAACAAGAGTTTCGGGTTTAGCGTCGTTTAAAGCTTGATTCATCCATTCCGGATGAGCTTTGACAATCTCTTGTTTTGCAAAGGCGTCGACAGCAGAGCGTCCGTTTGGATCAAGGCTCTCAAGTGCTTCAAAGCGATCTTCCCTTGTGTTCCCTGTCTTGACACCAAGAACCGGAAATTGCTGCGCCAATTTATCCCAGTTTTGATCTTCAACTTCCCAATCCCATAACTGGCGCAATCCAATACGTGCTTGCAGTTGTTTTTGGGAAACTTTAGCCACCTCTAAGGCATAACGCTTCTGAACAAGTTCGGGATATTTTTTAGCAATATCATCCAATCCTAAAAATTGTTGAGGTAAAGCCAAAGGATCAGCCTTGTCTTGCTTTGTGACTGCATATAGGTACACTTCTAAATTCTGCAAATCATGAAAATCCCCAATTTTTAAAGCTTCAGGGAGGCGGTATCGGTCCACCGTTACATTTTCATGGGCAAAATGATTGAGCTTCTCTGCCGCAAAATTATCCACAAGAGCATTCGATCCTGCGTCGTTAAAATAGCGGCGAAACAAAAGAACTTGACGCCAAATCTTGATTGCTCGAGCCTGATCCATATTTAACAATCTCAATTGCTCGCTCAAGTATTCCTCAGGAGAAGTCACGCCTAAATTAGGGTTACTTTGATTTTCCTGATAACTCAGTTGTGTCTGACGGACTAAATCACTCAACACTTCTGCTTTGGAAACATCATATCCTTTTTGTTCTGCCAAAATGGAGGCATTGATGATAAATTCACTGATCAGACGAGTGAAAGTGGGTCCGAACCAATCTTCTAATGTATGATAACCAAACAAAGAGAGATCGATCTGATTGAGTCTATCATCGGGCTTTAACCAATCCGCGTACTGTTTTTCTTGATACCTTAAAATATAGCGAAGAGTCGAAGCCGGCATTTGTTTTTCAGCTAAAAATAAGTTGACTCGATTCTCAAAAGCAATCGGATCAAGACTATTTTGTGAAGACTGCAATGCGATAAAATATTCATTCATTTGAGGAGCAAAATAATTCCATACACCCTGCACTCCCAAAAAAGGAGCTTGAGGATGAGAGTAGAGCTTATATTTTCTTTCTTTGATTAACCGTTTGGCAAAATCCTCTTGCAAATCACTTTGATAAGCCAGGGCAAGTTCTTGTCCAAGGCCAGTTTGCAAAAAATCTTTGCGGATGACACCATCATTCAGAAAATTAGGGCCCCAAGCACCACCATAGAGTTTTTTATCTTCCTTATCTGTCGCAAGGAAAAGAGCCATTTCATCAACATCGGAGCGGGTCACATCATGGCCATTAATTGCTTTAAAAGCAATTTGCTCGCGCCACATGTTAGATCCTAATGTGCTATATGTTCCAAAAAATGAAAACGAAATAATGATCACAACGGTGATCACTAAAAAAAAATAGCGTTGATATTTGCGAAAAAAATTGAGCATGAAGTGATTCTCCAGAGTTAAATCTTAAAGCCTACTTCGTTTTTTTTTATGAAAAATAACTCTTAGAAAAATTCTATAATGAGAAGCAAGTCTCTGGGTTATGATCATAAATGACGAGATAGGCTCAATTTTTCAAATGATGGGGAATCTTATCAAAAACATTCTTTCTATACAAATGAACAAAAAGAATGGCCGGTTGACTGGCCATGAAAAGGACTTTTTTATCCACTGATCTTAGAGGCTATTAGCAATTGATGACACGCCCTAGAACCTTTTCAAAAATTTTGAAAAGGTTCTTATCCCATTTCCCAAAAATAAAGTCATCTTTCATCACGTTATTTCGTGGAAATGAGATCACAATCATTTTACCCGCCCGACGATTTTTTCCACGATTTTAACTTCCACGATTTTAACGCAAAATTGAGCCTATGCCAATGGATCTTCCGCTCATTCTCACTCTCCAAGAATCTCTATTAACACTCACATTAGAACCTGTTCAACATCTTTGATCCGATGGCGTTGTAAAAAAAGGCATTGTATTGACTTAATCCTCCCTTTTTGCAATAGTTCAAATTCGAAAACTTTTGTCCTCTTTATCACGAAATTGTTCCATCATATACTGATTCAAGCTGAATCTTGGATGAATAGAGAGACGTGGAGATATTGCCCAATAATTGAGCAATAAATCTCCTTAAAAACCCTCCATTTTCTCAACAAAATGGGGTTTCGAAAAACGTCTCATGATGCAAGCAATCTAATGAAATGCAGAACTCGAATCCTAAAAGGTCTAACATGAAAGGTGATGAATCCAATTTCCCCATTGATGTTGGGAGCCCATTTATTAATTTTCTCCAAAAAATCATCATATGGAGCATCAAACTTTTAGCCTTCTTTATGGTGATTGTCATTTTGTGGAGTGTTGCAGATGTTGCATTCCTTATGATGATAAAAGCGCAGGAGCCCTATGCCTTAATATCAGATATGGAAGAGATGCTCAGAATTTTTGGGGCTTTCCTTGTGGTCCTCATTGCAGTTGAAATTTTTCTTAACATCATCCTTTATTTGAAAAAAGAGATGAGTCATTTAAAGCTAGTGGTTGCAACTGCCTTGATGGCTATTGCACGCAAAATCATTATTCTCGATTATAATCAAATCCGTGAATGGCAAATGATTGGAATGGGGGCTATTATTTTTTCTCTGGGATGTGCTTATTGGTTCATTCATCGAGCCTCCCTTCCGATGCAACTTGTCGATGAAAAATCTCCAAAATAAGAGCCCGTCTTCATTTTTTGGCTCAAAAAAATGGCTACAGAGTCTCACCTATTTTGCAATCGTCCTTGTGAGGCATCCCCTTAGGCATTCTTTAAACCCCCTCCTAGCCTCGACTAAATTCAGAGGATCTGCTCTTTCAAATCCAAGATAATGACTATGTCCATCCATCTCCTGCAACACAGATTCATGATCGATCAAAACTTTTTCAAGAATCTCTCTACAAGGAGGCAGAAGAGAAACGCTTGCTTGATGAAGAAGCCCATTCTTCGTTCTTCTTTGAGCTGCTCCCCCCACCTTACCTTGATTCATCATGATGTCATATTGAGTTGGCTTTGCCATGCAAAATCCCTCATATCCTTTGCTTTGGCCCGCTGTCACTTCATCCAGAAGATAGGGTAAAATAGGGGCAGGGGCGAAATCGGCAATTGCCTGCGCCACGATTCGATTGACAAGAGCGTAATTATCGAATGTATTAACAGAAACACCTGGATAGAAAGAGGGAAGAAGAATAGAAAACGCAACATCTGTCAAATGGAAGATAATCCCACCTCCCGTTGGACGACGGGCGTGCTGAATTCCCAATTCAGATAAAGCATCAAGATAAAGATAGCGCGTTGGATCGGTAAAATAACCGTAGGTTAAACAAGGTTCATTCCAATCATATAAATGTAAAATGGCCGAACCCTGGCAATTGAGTTCTTTCAAAAGATCAGCATCTTTTGCCATGACAGCCTCAGATGATAAAAGGCCTGATTCAATCACATGCCATCTTAAACCCACAAACATTTCCCCTCATAAACTCATTCAAGGTCAAAGTGCAAATTTTGACAACGCGAAAGCTCTCGCCGTTGAAAGGTTGCAAAGGGGGCAATCTCTCTGGATATTGCCCCCTTTGCAACCTTTCAACCCCAAGGCGTTGGCGCAGCCGACATTCGCACTTTGAGCTTGAATGAGTCTATTTAGCGATAAATGATGGGATGGAGTTTATCATTCAGTTTGTCATTTAAAATATATCCAAACCGTTTAAGAAAATGGGTATGGGGATCTCGAGGCTCTAATTGATAATTGGCATGAACGAAAGTATAGACGACGAGGTAAAACTTTTGGCCTAAGTGCGAATAAAATTGATTCCAGTTAACCAACGCATTAGGTTGAAAAAAAATCACATGACCCGGGCTGCTAGGGAAAATATCGACCCCTTCTGTTGAGGCAACTTCCGATCTTTCTCCTTCTCCTTTTCCCCCAAGGCAGATCATAACCCCACATGCAATCCCCTTTAAACAACTGAGTAGTTGCAGAGGAGCCGTTTCTTCAAGAAAGCGTGAATAAATGTGGCGTGACTCTTCTGAAAATGGTTTTTGTTGCCTTGACGGGAAAAATTGATCACAGCCTAATCGAAGAGGTTTTGCTTCAATTAATTCGGAGGCAATTTCTGCGAAGCGAACCTGAGAAACAAAGCGTTGTAAAAAAGAGTTTGAGCGCCATAGATCATGCCCGTCTACGTATAATTTTTCTGAAGACAAAATAGATAATCGTTCAGGAGCGACACTCAAACGTTGTGCTAACACGTCATCCATCGCCTTTTGAATAATTGCTAATTGATCATGAGGGACTATTCCTTCAAATTCAATCCATCCATGTTTTTGAAAAAAATCTCTATGTTCTTTAGCTGTAGAAAATTTCATGATAAAATGAGGCATTCCTTATGGGTGATAAAATTTATCTGGGCGCAATAAACAGTAGCACAAAAAAAGATTGTTGCCTACAATACTTTCTATGAATCATATGGAATATCTGCAAAAACACCTGCCGATTATCGAGGCAAAACTTGGTTATGCCTTCCGCGACCGCTCGCTTTTAACTCTAGCCTTTATTCATCGCTCTTATATCAACGAAAATCGGGGCGTTACCTACCATAACGAAAGGTTGGAATTTTTGGGAGATGCCGTTCTGGGGATGTTGGTTTCAGATTATCTCTACCGCTACCTCCCATCAACGGCTGAAGGGCAGCTTTCTTATTTACGTTCACGCTTAGTTGAAGCCGCCTCTTGTGTTAACTACATCCAAAGCCTCAATATCACCCCTTATGTTTTATTAGGTAAAGGAGAGCGGATGAATGACGGACGGGGACGGGACTCTATTTTAGCTGATTTATTTGAAGCCATTATAGGAGCGATCTATATTGATGGGGGATTGGAAGCTGCAAAAGATTTTTTATTCCGTAATTTTTCGCCTCAAATTCAAGACATTCTGAAAACCCCTTTACGAAATTGGAAGGCGCTGCTGCAAGATTACTGTCAAAAAAACTACCAGCAAACTCCCACTTATCATGTGTTGCAAGCATCTGGCCCCGATCACAGCAAAATTTTTCAAATTGCCGTCCACATTAATGAACATGAATTAGGCAGGGGAAAAGGAGCTTCAAAAAAAGAGGCTCAACAAGCCGCAGCAGCCGATGCGATTTCTCGATTTAACCTCGTACACTTATAGTTCACTCAACTTATCCATTAAAAAGGTCTATCATGGCCAAACAAAAAAGCGTTTGGTATTGCTCTGAATGCGGGCAAAAACAATTGAAATGGATTGGGCAATGCCCCTCTTGCAGTCAATGGAATACCTTTCAAGAAGAGATTGACATTTCATCAACTTCACGTCGTTTTGAAGCTCAACCCACACACTCAAGCCGACCCATTCGAATTAATGAAGTAAAATTGCATGAGATGCCGCGCATCCTCACCCATATTGGCGAATACGATCGCCTCATTGGCGGAGGAATTGTGTCAGGTTCTTTGACGCTCGTGGGTGGAGATCCAGGAATTGGAAAATCGACACTCCTTCTTCAACTCTCCCACTCGCTCGCCAAGCAAGGATTAGTTGTCCTTTACGTCTGTGGAGAAGAATCAGTAGAACAGACATCTCTGCGCGCTCACCGCTTAGATATTCAAAGCGACAACCTGCTATTGCTGTGTGAAACGAATTTTTCTGTGATTAAAAACCACATTGATCAACTCAATCCCGACATCCTCATTATTGATTCCATCCAAATTGTGTATAAAAATGAGATCACATCAGCTCCGGGATCCGTCTCCCAGGTTAGGGAATGCACAGCCGAATTTATGCACCTTGCCAAGGGGCGAAAAATTGCCACTTTTCTGATTGGACATGTCACTAAATCAGGAGATATTGCAGGTCCTCGCGTGTTGGAACACTTGGTTGATACCGTCCTCTATTTTGAAGGAGACAAACAACATAATTACAGAATGATCCGCGTCGTCAAAAACCGCTTTGGTCCAACTGACGAAATTGCTGTCTTTCAAATGAAGCACACGGGATTAGAGGAAGTTCCTAACCCGTCGGAAATTTTTTTAGAAGAGCGCCGCAAGGAAATTAGCGGATCGGTCATCATCCCAACATTGGAAGGATCCCGCCCTATTTTAGTCGAAGTTCAAGCCCTTGTCACAGAGACCGTTTTTAGCAATCCTTCTCGTCGATGTACCGGAATCGATCAAAATCGACTCGCTCTTTTGCTTGCCGTTTTAGAAAAGCGTATGGGCTACCAACTCTACCGCTGCGATGTTTTCGTCTCCGTTGCAGGGGGGCTGCGAATCATCGAACCGGCCATTGATTTAGGGATTCTCTTAGCCGCCGCCTCCTCAATGCAAAATCGAATTCTCGATGCCGAAACCATTATTGTGGGGGAAGTGGGACTGGGAGGGGAAGTGCGCAGCGTACAGCGAATAGAAAGCCGCTTAAAGGAAGCCATCAACATGGGATTTCAACGCTGCATCATCCCAAAGCGAAACATCAAGGGAATTTCAGAAGATCTGTTAAAAAAAATCAACATTCATGGTGTTGAATTTGTTGAGGAGGCTGTCAATGCAGTGCTTAAATAATCAAAACGTTCTCATCGAAGTTGGAGCGCGCGCCTCTGCTTTGTCCAAAGCGCAAGTCAAGGAAATCGAACAAGCTTTGCAGCTCCACCACCCACACATTCATTTCGATGTGTATTATATGTCAACGATCGGAGATCGCGACCATACAACATCCCTTCGCTCCTTAGACCGGACCGATTTTTTTACACAAGAGATCGATCAATGGGTACTCAAAGGCACAGGACGTTTAGGGATTCATTCCGCCAAAGATCTGCCTGCTTCATTAAATGAAGGGCTCTCTGTTTTTTGCTTAACCAAAGGAATAGACCCTTCCGACTCTTTAGTTCTACGCTCAGATACCACGTTGGATCAATTACCCATCGGCGCCACAATCGCCACCTCTTCAATAAGACGGGAAGAGACAGTTCGACAATTACGCTCTCATTTAAATTTTTGCGATATACGAGGCACAATTGAACAAAGGCTGGCTAAACTCCAATCTAAAGAAATCGATGGTGTTGTGATCGCTGAAGCCGCTTTAATTCGCCTTGGACTCACCCATCTTAATCGCATCTCATTGCCGGGAGAAACAGTTCAAGGACAGGGGCAACTTGCCGTTGTGGGAAGAAAAGAAGAGCTCTGTCTTAAAAAAGTCTTGAGATGTTTGGATTGCAGAGAAAATGGATAAACACATCTTGTACCTAGGGCTCGACCCCTCCCATTATAAAAGGGATCGCCCTCTGATCCACTATCCAATCATAAAGATTGTCCCTCGCTCCCTGTCTGATTCTGCTATTCATGTGCCCTTAAAGAATTTTGATGATTACTCCCACATCATCATCACATCTAAAAGTACAGCTGCCATCTTGCGAGACTATCTTCCAAAAATGGGAATCAATCTAGAGTCTTGGAGAAAAAAAACGACGTTGGCTGTTGGAAAAGTGACGGCAAGCCATTTGCAAGCGTTTGGCATTCACCCCTCAAAAATCGAGGAAGAAGAAACCGCCGAAGGGATGATTGCGCAGATTGCAAAGAGCTCTTTAGCAGGAGCCCATCTATTCTGGCCTCATTCAGCCAAAGCTCGGCCGATTATTGAACATTTTTTCTTATCTCACGGTATTGGCTATACCTCTTGCATCCTGTACGATACTATTATACAACAACCAGGCCCCTTACCAGATCTTAAAAAAATCGATGAGATTATTTTTACCAGTCCTTCAACTGTCGATGCTTTTTTACATTTATTTGGGACATTTCCACCCCATATTCAATTAACCTCTATCGGACCGATCACAGCCCAACACTTAAACACTCATCTGAGGCACCAAGCGTGCGTAAGGTGAGTGAAAACCTTTTTTTCTACTAGCAACAAATTTAAAGCTTACGCTACACTGCGTCTTTTTTAAAGGAAAGCTTAAAACAGCGTCGTCATTTTTTAAGTCACCTTACGCAAAATCTGCTTAGGGATTTTTGATATAGCCTATGCAGATTTTAGAAAGGGTGTCGAACTCAACAGCCTAAGCTATTGATGAGGCATTCTTTCTAAAAGATGCTTAGAATAGGTCAAAATCGCCCTAATCAGATTTTGCGTAAGGTGAGTTTTTAAGTCACCCGGCACACCAAGCGTGCGTAAAGCGAGTCTTTCACTCACCTGACGCACCAGGAGAGTATTTAAGAATCTATAGAGCGAGCCCCATTCAGCTTAAACAGGAGATGAGGAGATTATGATTATTGGCATTCCCAAAGAAATAAAAAACCATGAATATCGAGTAGGCGCCACACCAAGTCTCGTTCGTCTATTAGTTGAGGCAGGACATATCGTCTATGTCCAAAACCACGCGGGAGATAGAATTGGTTATACGGATGAGATGTTTTCTACTGCAGGAGCCAAGATTGTCCACACCCCGGAAGAGATCTACGCTTGCGACATGGTGATCAAAGTCAAAGAGCCGCTACCCAGCGAGTACCCCTTGCTCAAAGAAGGACAAATTTTATTTTGTTATTTACATCTTGCTCCAGATCCCATTCAAACTCAGCATCTGATTGAAAAAAAAGTGGTGGCCATCGCCTATGAAACAGTGACCGACTCATTGGGACGCCTTCCTTTACTCATTCCCATGAGTGAAATCGCAGGCAGAATTGCCATTCAAGTAGGGGCAACAAGTTTGCAACTGAATAAAGGAGGAAAAGGAATCCTTTTAGGAGGGGTTCCGGGCGTACTTCCCGCAAAAGTGACAGTGATTGGCGGAGGGGTTGTAGGGACGGAATCTGCTCGAATGGCTCTTGGCCTTGGCGCTGATGTCACAATTTTAGATCGTGATCTTTCTCGCTTAAGAACACTAGACGCAATGTTTGGCCCAAGAATGAAGACACTTTACTCCTCTCCTTTGAATATTGAAGAATCTGTTGCGCGCGCCGACTTAGTGATTGGCGCTGTCTTAATCCCTGGAAAAACAGCTCCTAAACTGATTACACGCAACATGATTAAAAAAATGTCGCCAGGCTCTGTCATTGTCGATGTCGCAATCGACCAGGGAGGTTCAGCCGAGACGTCAAAAGCCACGACCCATGCAGAGCCAACCTACGTAGTCGATGGAGTCATTCACTATTGCGTCACAAATATGCCAGGAGCATGCGCCAGGACCTCTACACAAGCTTTGACGAATGCAACGGGAGATTATGCGCTATTGATCGCCAATAAAGGATGGAAAAAAGCATTAACCGACCATATCGGTTTACGCCATGGATTAAATGTCTGTTACGGACATGTGACGAATGAATCTGTCGCTCATGACTTGGGACACCCCTATGTTCGGGCTGAACAACTGCTGTCATAAATCATGCGCTATATTATAGGAATTGATTTAGGGACCACAAACAGTGCGTTGTGTTTTATTGACACCGAGCATCCCTCTTTGGCTATCAACCTTTTTGCCATTCCACAGCTGACGGGAGAAGGAAAAATCGATTCTTTGCATACCCTCCCCTCTTTTTGCTACCTTCCTGCAATCGGAGAATGGCCCGCAGGAGCCCTTAAGTTGCCTTGGAAAGATGAAGTCAAATCTTTTACCGGTCAATTTGCAAAAATACAAGGAGCTAAAGTCCCCACACGCCTTGTCCAGTCTGCTAAAAGCTGGCTTTGCAATGTTTCCTCAAATCGGCGCGACAAAATTTTACCGATAGAGGCTGCAGATATTTCGCAACGCCTAAGCCCGGTTGAAGCTTCAACTCGCTATTTAGAACACCTAAAAAATGCCTGGAATAGTGTCATGGCAAAAGGGGATCCAACCCTTGAATTAGAAGAGCAAGAGGTGGTGTTAACTGTTCCAGCTTCATTTGACGAAATAGCGCGCACATTAACGGTTGAGGCAGCTCAAAAAGCGGGATTGACACATCTTACACTTGTTGAAGAACCTCAAGCAGCTTTTTATAGTTGGATTTGCCAGCATGAAGATGAATGGGAAAAAAAATTTAAAAAGGGCGATACAATTCTCGTCTGCGATGTGGGAGGAGGGACAACTGATTTCAGCCTGATTGAAATCGAGGAAAAAGAGAGTCAATTGTCATTTCAACGCATGGCAGTCGGAGATCATCTCCTCTTAGGAGGAGATAATATTGACGCTGCTTTAAGTCACTATCTCGAGCAAAAATTCCAAACAGAAGGGCATTTTCACCTAGAGTCTGATCAATGGCTGCAACTCAGAGCAGAGGCTCGCCATGCAAAAGAATGTTTACTGCGGTCCGATGCAAAACCGCTTGAAACTTATGCAGTGGTTTTGCAAGGAAAAGGCTCTTCTGTTGTAAAAGGAAGCATGTCTGTCACCATTACACGAGAAGAAATTGAGAACATTCTACTCAACGGTTTTTTTGGATGTTACCCTCTAGAAGAGGCGTTGCAATTGCGCCGAAGCAGAGGATTTCGCTCAATGGGACTTCCATATGAAGATGAACCTTCGATTACAAAGCATTTGGCACATTTTCTCGAACAATCACAGCATTTAAAAAAGAATAAAGGGATTGACTATGTGCTATTTAACGGAGGAACGTTAAAACCAGAGATTTTTAGAGCGGCAATTGAACAATCGCTCCGGTCCTGGTTTCCTCAGACCCCTTTGAAAAGCCTTATCTCCTCTAGCCTCGACTTGGCAGTGGCAAGAGGCGCCGCCTATTACGGAAAAGTGCGCAGAGGACTGGGTGTCCTCATTGGAGGAGGAACCCCGCGCAATTATTATTTAAAAATTGATGTCAAAGATTCAGCAGGCAAACTATCAACCAAAGCACTGACGCTTATTCCTAGAGGTTCTTTAGAGGGGCAACTCTTTGAATCCGATCAAATGTTTAGCTTGCGTCCCAATACCCCTGTCTCATTTTATTTATTGACCTCTCATGTTCGCTTACATGACAAAGAGGGGGATCTTATCGACATTAACCCTGCTGATATGCACATTCTCCCCCCCATTCAAACAGTGCTGCGATTTGGTCGAAAACAGGTGTTTGAAGAAGGCAAAGCCACTCTTCCTGTTCGACTGACCATCCATCTGACAGTCATTGGAACCATCGAGATTTGGCTCCACTCTCAAACGAGCGAGCACAAGTGGCAGCTCGAATTTCAAGTGCGCTCAATGGCGGATGAAGAGACGACTCCGCTTCAAACAGGGGCGATAAAACAAGGTGAAATATTTGAAGCAGGGCATTTGGATCAAGCTCAAGGACTGATCACCTCTCTTTTTGAGCCTGCCTCCACCGTAAAGCCCTCTCAAATCATAGAAAAGCTCGAAGCTGAAATTGGTGCTAAACGGCGAGAGTGGGGGTCTCGTGTATTGCGAGAATTGTGGACCCCTTTGTTAAAAGGAGCCCCTTATCGAAAACTGTCTGCGGACCATGAAACCCGGTGGTGGAATTTAGCCGGATTTTTTTTACGTCCGGGTTTTGGATGTTCATTAGATGATTTTAGATTGAAAGAGCTGTGGAAAATCATCCTTGCAGAGCTAAAAACTGTGAAAACACATGACTGCCTCATTCAGATGTGCATCTGCCTTCGACGAGTTGCAGGGGGACTGAATAAAGGGCAGCAAATGCAGTTAATGAGTGAACTGATTGGGATGATTGTCGATAAAAAAACGGGGAAAATCGAGATCAAACGCAAAAGCGACCTCTACTTTTATTCAGAAAAAATACGGACTCTTGCCTCGCTGGAACGACTTGATTTAACATTTAAAATACGTCTGGCAGAAGCATTAATGGATCGGATTCTCAAGCAAACACCTGAAAAAGAAGAATATTGGGCACTTGGACGAATTGGAGCCCGCCACCTTCTTTATGGATCAGCCGGACAAGTCATCCCAAAAGAGAGAGTGGAAAAATGGGTAGAGGAACTGTTACGCCATCAACCCTCGGAGGAAAATAGAGACGCTTATTTCTTCCTGTTGAAGCAATTAGCGCGTAAAACAGATCATCGAGAACTCAACCTCTGTGAGCGGTTGATTCAACGCCTATTAAAAATGTTTCCTGAAACCGATTTAAACGAGTGGCTGTTGAAGGAAAAAGAACTTTCGCAAGTAGAACAGGAACAACTATTTGGAGATCAACTTCCTTCAGGATTAGTCTTAGAGCCTGTTCAACATCTTTGATCACGATGCTTTGCTGCTATAAATCCCCTATCAACTCACAAAAAGTTTTCGCAATATTTTTTAACTTACCTGACGCACCGCAAGGGCGATTTGGCCTAAGCCAAATCCTCGGGCTTGACAGATTGTTTATAACCCCGATTTTTGATAACAGCATCTAAGGCTTCTCAATGCATCCTTTTCAGGCCCTTCAACTCTCTATTCAAGAAGAATTCCATCTTCATCATTCACTTCCCTCTTTTTTAAATCAATCCGTTGAACTGCTTAAGAGAGTCCATATTTATTATCGCTCTTATCAACATCTAAAAACGAACGGCTCCTCTTCGAAGCTGCCCTATAAAAAACACGCGGCGATTTATGGCGCAGCGCTCCATCTTTTGGGCGATTACACGGCGATTGGTCAATATGCCTTGAATCTGGCCTTGATGACAAAATGTGCAGATGATCTGCTTCACGAATACAAACAACTCGATGATGACTATCAAAGATTGTCTCAATCATTCAAATGGCAATACCCTCTTTATCAAGTGCATCGTGAAGAAGAGGGGCAAACCCCCTTATTCAACCGCATCTCGCCTTCCCATCACTCTTTTTGGAACATCCAATGCATGGGATTGATGAGGCAAATCAAAAAAATTATTCACTGCGTGTTTACTCTTTTTGTTCAAATCTTTAAACTGAGCATGTCGTTATGCGACGCCTATCTTTTGTGCAATCATGACACAAAAACACGCTATGAAGCGTGTACGGAATTAGTCGAAAAATGGGATGAATACCAAGAAAAGTTGAAAAGCGGCCAGATCGAACTGGCTGAAGAAATTAAGAAAGGAGCTCTCTTAGCTGATCGGATACTGAAACATTTGGGTGTTCAGCATAATAGCGCATCAATTTTTCATGATTTAACAGGAGCTGTTGCACACATTTCAAAAAATCAGGACATCCTAAAAAAAGTCCATCAAGGAGCTCACAGAACGCTCGATTCTGTTTACGTTAAAGGAAAAATTACTCCATTGACCATCAATTTGTCAGGATTGCAACACACTCCCTCTGCCCTTCCTTATCGTCGATTCCCGCCATGGTGCGGCCAGAAAGTGATCGTAAAGAACGGATCGCAATCCTCCTCTTTCTCAACGACTGCGGATCAGAATCTAATGGATCCTTTTAAAGCGATAAGACTGACAGCCCAATTCTTGCAAAAAAACATATTAATACCATTTATCAAAAATAACTTTTAGTTCTTGCCCATTCTCTCGTACATAATTGACGTACAGCACCGACTGTTGAACAGAAGTTGTTCCAGGCATCGCAACAACTATCCAGAATGTGTTCGTACGAATCAAAACAGCG
>JBIRBM010000053.1:0-5669 GCA_044326545.1 Parachlamydiaceae bacterium
AAAAATATCCTGTGCCATCCGCTGAAAATAGATAGTATCCATCAAGGAATTGATATTCCTCTAATACCTTGCCTCGCTGTGCCATTGCAAAAACTGTATTAAATGATGGGCGTAAAAGAAGCGGATCAAGTTCATCTAATCACTCTCTCATGTATGTATCAGATGGCGGCCTTGAGATAAGAAACAAATTCTTAAGGTTTTTCAGAACATGAGGATTCTTTGTTTCCTCTTCGTATTGAAGCAAAGAGGGCCATTTGAGGTTAAAAACAGCAAAACAAGAAAAGTTTACGAAACTAAGAATTATTTTTTCTCTAGAAAATTACCAGCGGGAACCGCTGAGAAACTAATAGATTTTAGAGAGCGGTCAAGAAATATCCATGAGTTTTACCAACTTTTTCAAAGAAAATAATTGGAATTTTCATAAATTTAAACCGTTAAATCACTACGTGTTTATGGCTACCGAGTTTTGAAAGAAGTCTATTCTATTCGAGCTGCTTTGCATTGAGGCTCATAATCATTTCCACGATGGATGGCCTCAATAATTCTATCTTTTGAGTCGTGGAATTTACTTGGCCGACCTGCAGATTTGGGTTTCTTAACTTCATTAGCCATAAATTGCCTACTTAAAGCATGGTCTCAGTAATTTGAAAAGAGCCTTTCAAATTAGAATAATCGTGTAAGATTAAACGATGCAGAGTAATTTTTTGCATGATTAGCTGTAGATATGCTGCAAAAGTTACTTTTCCGCATTTTTTCCGCAAACGACTGGAAACTCGCTGCTTTTAAACGAATCGACTGGAACGATAACTTGTTATTCTTGCGATAAAGAATTGATTCTGGTTTACTCTCTATATTGTTCAGAGTTTCCTAGGGAACTGGTCTGATAAACCGCTGGTCGCTCGCTTCAAGTCAACCTTGCGCCACTTTTTATCGTCTTACTTCCTAATGACTGAAGTGTGATGTAGTGGTTCGTTATAAAAGCGAAGAAAGTCGTGATCCACACACGATGCGCACTGAAATGGGCAGTACCAAACTGAATCAGGAAAAAGGTGTGTTGTGACGACTTGTATTGGTGAAATTTTTCCAGGTATTACGCGCATATCAGCCCCATTTAAAGGCGTTTTACTTGATGCTTATGGTGTTTTTTGGGGTGGTAATGACTGTGGTCTCTTACCGGGAGCAAAAGAAATCATGCAAAAACTGGTTTCGAGCGGTAAGATTGTGGGTATTTTATCAAATTCTACTCAGCTAACGACTAAAGAGGTCAATAAATTACATTTGCATGGCCTCATCCAAGACAAACATTTTCATTTTTTAATGACTTCTGGAGAAGTGGCAAGGTCTATTTTTTTGCATGAAAAGTTGCCTTTTGAAACACCGAACAACAAGTTTTGGTTGTGTGGAGGCGTACATCCTAAATATGCTTCTCATGAGGCCATTTTTCAAGGCACTCTTTACAGTGAAACATCCAATATTGAAGAAGCTGATTTTGTTTATATTTCAATTCCTCATATTAATGGCGAAGATCAAACGAGTCCTGATCTGTTTCGAAAGGAAATTGAAAAATTAAAGATGAAGAATTTGCCTATGATCTGTCCTAATCCTGATCAATTTGCACATGAAGGAAAACCTCCAAGAGCCGTTGTAAGACAAGGAAGCATTGCTCTGATATATGAGCAAATGGGCGGTCAGGTATTTTACATAGGAAAACCGCATAATAAAGCTTATCTTATGTCTATGAGTCATTTTGAAAAACACGCCTCTATCAATGCATCAGAAGTTTTAATGGTGGGGGATACACCGGAAACCGATATTCGAGGTGCTCGTCTTTTTGGCATGCCCTCTGCACTCGTCATTCAAACCGGTATGATGGCTGAGAGAATAACTCACGATGGATTAGAAACTGCAATAAAAAAACTTATGCCCATTGATTCACCAGATTATTTTATTGAACGGTTAATAGATGACTTTTAATCTTCACCCTAATCTTGCTAAAAAAATATTCATCACTGATTTCCCACTCTGTCGTGTACTTTTAGAAGATGAAAAACATTATCCCTGGCTTTTTCTTGTTCCTCGAAAGCCGAATATTTCTCGCATGATGGATTTGACACAGTCAGATCAAATGCAATTAATCAAAGAGTTGGATTATGTCCAGAAAATGATGTGGAATGAGTTTGAACTCACTCAATTAAATGTTGCAGCCATTGGGAATCAAACCCCTCAGTTGCATGTTCATGTAATTGGTCGGAAAATAAACGATCCTGCTTGGCCTAATACTGTTTGGGATCATCCGATCCGTTCATGCTATGATGAAAAGTTAAAGTATTCAATAATACGACGGCTACAATTGCTGTTATCTCCCATGTTGTCAACAGCCGATAACAAGCCATTTCCAGCTTTAACTGATCTCTAAACCATGTATTCGTCTTTCGCTGACAATTTCAGAAAATACAAATTCTTAGAAGAAATTCGAGGAACAATACGTAAGATGAAAAACACAACAACCGAAACGCTGATTCACACCCTAACCGGAACAATTCAGGGATGGCCCAATCACTATCGTCATCACGTGGCCAAAGCCACCTCCTCTTATGTAGATATACACTCCGAGTTTTAAAATTGCCAATTCGACATCATCAGTGGATAACATGAGCGACATCGTCATCAAAACAAATCAACTTGCCCGTAGTTATCGAACTTATCGTAAAGAACCAGGTCTTTTGGCAGCAATTAAAGGATTATTTTGTAAAACGGAAGAAATGAAGCATGCTTTACTCCCTATCAATTTAGAGATTACTCGCGGCCAAATCGTAGGTCTCGTTGGTTCCAATGGAGCCGGCAAGACGACATTATTAAAACTGCTGTCGGGCTTGATTTTTCCTACTGATGGCACAGCAACGGTTTTAGGCTATACGCCCTGGGAACGACCTCATTCTTTTTTAAAGCAAATTAGCCTGCTTTTAGGGCAGAAAAACCAACTCTGGTGGGATATTCCAGCGAGGGACAGTTTTCATCTATTGATCGCTATCTACGATCTCGATAAGAGTGCAACGCTTAAGCGTGTTGACGAACTTGCTGCTCGCCTAGAGTGTCAGCATGTGCTAAAAGTGCCTTTGCGTCGCCTAAGCTTAGGCGAACGGATGAAAATGGAACTGATTGGTTGTCTTTTACATTCTCCAAAAATTCTTTTTCTTGATGAGCCCACTATCGGACTAGATGTTGTTGCGCAAACAAACATACGTCAATTCATTCTAGAAGAACTAAAAGGGACCGATGTTACAATTATCCTTACTAGTCACTACATGGATGACATTGCATTACTAGCAGATCGCCTTCTCCTCATGAGCCATGGAGCTATTGCCTACGATGGAACTGTCGATCATTTCATGTCCTTAACACCCTCGACAAAACGTTTAGTTACTGATTTTACAGTACCACTAAATGAAGAATTAATCATTTCAGCAACCTTAAAGATTCCTAAGGGGGCTGTGACATTTGATCATTCATTATCATCTGCAGAGCTTTTTAATGCATTGAGAATCATAACATCCCAGACCCCTATTCGGGATTTAAAAATAGAAGAACCGGATTTTGAAGATGTCATACGTATCTTTCTTGAAAAAGAATCTAGCTTGCATAAGGCTCGGAATATTATCTAGGACAACTTATTCCATAGACTTTTTTATGGCGATTGCAGTTATTCCTCTTTGCTATTTTTTTGTTGAAGCGGTATTTTGGACAGGTTTGATTACAGCTTCTGGAAATGAGCTTTTGGGCGGTTTTTCTGCTCGTTATTATTTAGGGTATTTTCTTTATACCGTTTTGCAACTAGGAAGTATGAACTGGCGCTTTGAACGTGCCATGATTGCTGAAATTAACAATGGAGCTGTTAATGCTTTATTGCTCAGACCGAGTTCTTTTTTTGAATATCACATGGGACAACTATTAGGACAAAAGTTAATCACGGCTTTAGTGATGCTTCCTGTTATCTCGTTTATTGCTTGGGCATGGGATCTTCCCTTTCACGCAGATAGGCTTCCAATGGTTTTTTTGATGGGAATTTGTTATGTGATTCTCCTCTTCTCACTACATTTTGCAGTTACTTCGATGGCCTTTTTCTTCGACAACGTCTATAGTCTTAATCACTCTAAAAATATGATCATCTGGGTTCTTACTGGTGAGTTGATCCCATTAGACTTACTTCCATCACCCATACGTGAATGGGTTATTGCGCTTCCATTTAGTTGTGGAATTTATATACCTGCGGCCTATCTCTCAGGACGAATCGATACAAATGCCTTTATGAAAGGATTTATCGGTCTTGCAGTTGGAGGGGTTGTTTTTGGCCTATTAGCTCGGTTCCTATGGAAACAAGGGTTACGTCGTTACAGTGGAACTGGAGCTTAGGATGATGAGAGCATTACTTAAAAAAATGTTGAATTTGGAATGGACTTTTTTCAAATTAAGCGCCATAGCCGATTTGCAGGTCCCTTTTAATCTAGGACTTCAATTTGTAAATGACATGCTATGGTATACGATGCAAATCATCCTGTTTGAATCGCTCTATCTTCATCTCGACAACTTAGGTGGGTGGAGTATTGCTGAAATACGGGTTTTCTTAGGTGTACTATTTCTTGTTGATGCATTTCAAATGATTTTATTTGCTCATAACTTTGATGTATTTTCCGAAAAAATTGTTCACCGTGATCTAGATCTTCTTTTGTTAAGACCTGTAAGCTCACAGCAATTGATGACGTCACAGAAACTCCAGTGCGGCTTCTTGTTAAATGCTATTTTTGCTCTATCATGGTTGTTATGGAGTCTCTCTCTGCTACCCGAAGGTTTCCCTTGGATGCGTTCTTGGCTAATCTTTATCGTCATGCCAGCTGCTCTCTCCATCTTCTATTCAACTCGACTGATGTTTTGCACGGTAGCCTTGTTGATGACTAGAGCTGAGCATTTTCATGAACTTTATTTTATTTTCTTTAAAATGGGCCAAAGACCTGATCATCTTTATGGACCTGCGATTCGCTATATTATTTTACTGATGATTCCTATAGGTATGGTCGCCAGCTTTCCAACTAGAGTGCTTGTTGATCCCACAGACAGCTGGGCCTTACCAGCGCTTTTAGTTGTGGCAATAGTTTCCCTTCTTGTTACACATCTCTTTTGGCGTTGGTCTGTAAAACGCTATATGACGATTGGCTAAAATGATAAGCAATTAGGATTCAAATTTTATATCTACTCATTCAAGCTCAAAGTGCAAATGTTGGCAACGCGAGAGATGTCGATTCAGCCCAAATCGCCCTCCCGGTGCGTAAAAGGTGAGTCTTTAATATTGCGAAAATTTTTTGCGAGTTTATAGCAGAAAAGCATCCTGATCAAAGATTCTGAACAACTTCTAAGGGAATAGATGGATTGGCTGCCCTGTTTCGCAGTCAGTTCGATAAAGATCCTCTTAGACTATTTCCAAGAAATAAAGCCATATTTCTTGGAAATAGTCTGATGAAAAAGGTGCAGCTTATACTATAGTGAATTAGGTTGAACAATTAACAATAAAATAGTAAACTTGTTGAATGAGTTATTCAATTGATTTACGTGAAAAAGTTTTAAAGTATGTGGAAAAAGGTGGGTCAATTTCAGAAGCTGCTCGCCTTTTTGATGTT
>JBIRBM010000084.1:0-1684 GCA_044326545.1 Parachlamydiaceae bacterium
ATAGTTCTTTAAAAATGGGCGAATTTCTTCATTCGAATTTATGGCAGCCAATAGCTCTTCGGTACAATCGACGATGCGTGCGCGCGCTTCGTTGCGGTTTAGGGGGTGTCGAATCTGGAAGCTTAGTCCGATCATATAGACCGAACCCATCATGCCACCTCCTTCGCCAATCAGATCCATTTGATGTCTTTTCGATAAAGTTTTGGCGACTCTTGCGGTAATTTTATTTGCGATCATTTCATGATTTTTCGTTTTACATTGGAAAAAACTGAAGGACATTGTGAGAGATGCTGTCAGAACAAGAAAAATAATTATGCAGCTTGAGCGCATGGTCTACTCCTATGGCACTGTTAATAAATTAGACAGAAAGCTTTAATAGCAGCTAATACAAAGAAAGAAAAAAAAGTATGAAGAAGTTTGTCAAATCTTAAAGCAAGTCGTTTATTTTCTTTTATTCGACCAAAAAAACCCCTTCCCTTGCCAGTACTCAAATGATCTTTGATCAGCTCCGATTGCTTGTTATTTAAATCGCTTCGATAGGCCATAACCCCTTCTTTCCAAGCTACTTTGATCACACACCCTTAGCGTTAGATCAACTCTTCAACCGGATGCAACGGAAGGGTTTCCGTGCCTGCCAATTCTTTTTTCGCCTTCAATTCCAAGTAGACCACTGTCATAAAAATAGTCCAGACAGGGCTGACTGCAATCACTAAAAGATCACCTGCAATCTTTGTATTAGTCCCCAGGATCGCATCGACTAACGCTAGGACGTTGCTTGGAAGGATCAAAAGGTACAACAAAAAACACAAGGCTATTTTTAGACGATAACCGTAAACAAGAGATTTGCTACGTGCCCAGCCCTCAGAGAATGTTAGCTTTTCTTGAATGGCAGCAGGATATATCAAAAAAGTATTGATGATAACAATGATCCCCGGAATAATAAAACAAAAAAGACTCACAAGAATTAATAAGGAGATCAAGACCATAATACGTAGAATACGCACCCAATTTTTTTTCGAAAATTGCATCACATCTTTCCATACAATTTCCTTCCCCTGGTAAACATCAAAGACCGACTTTACAATCAAGCATAAGGTAAAGGCCCCAACGACCAGGGACCACGAGAACGAAAGAATAAACGGAATAGAGGTAAGAAATTGCCAAAAAGTTAAGCCGTTGAAATAAAATAATTGAAAAAAAGTGTAGGGTAAATTGCCCAACATGGAAAGCAGTAGGACGTGGAAAAAACATTTATTCCAAGCGGCAAATGTTTGCTTAAGCAATCCGCTGAAACTTAGAGCTGCTGCTGTTGTGTCTGACATGATACAATCTCCTGACTCATTGAATGGTTTTTCTCAATCTACATTCCGTAATTTATCCGATATTTTTTACCTTTAAGCCACTCACCTTAAGCAAGAAAAACTAAATCTTTAAGAGCTTGAGCCCGACAGAAGAGACGGGGAAATATTCTGTAATATTTATTTATCTTTAACACTTCAGTTTATTCGCTCTTGCACCTCGCCTTGTTTTTTAAGATAGCCATAGCCTCGGAATAAAGCTCTTTATGGCGATGTTTGTATGAGGGATTATTGGGCTCTTCCGTCCGAAATGTGATGTCGTTGCTTTGATCCACGGAAACGACTGCAATATGGGGGTCATAAAGCTTCTCTCCTTTGGGACCTAC
>JBIRBM010000012.1:0-58435 GCA_044326545.1 Parachlamydiaceae bacterium
AAACATCAAAAAGGCGAGCAGCTTCTGAAATTGACCCACCTTTTTCCACATACTTTAAAACTTTTTCACGTAAATCAATTGAATAACTCATTCAACAAGTTTACTATTTTATTGTTAATTGTTCAACCTAATTCACTATAGATTGATGCCCAGGAAATCTATCTGTAATCCCAGGGTCACTTTTTCTCATTTTTTTTAGGGCATCTAAATCTCTTGCTGCTGATCTTATAAGAGTTTTATAATGGTCGGAGACAAGATTTTCTTGAGCTCGATCAAAGATCATACCGCTATTTTCTATAGTGGAGCCTGGTGTTCGGTTGAATACATACCCCTTTGAATGAAGATGGTCTAACGTTCTTTGATCGAAAAACTCTCTTTTATCCTCCATCTTGAATCTCAGTATAAGTTGTTATTTTTGTAAAATCAATCAACAAAGCGGTGTTTGATGATTTGTGGTTCATCCCTATATATTGATCAGCAAAACATCGGTTGTCTGGTTTGGCAAATAAAGAAAAGAAGAAGTGGGTCAAATCAGGGCCAATACATGACGCGATAAGTCGTGATAAACGGTAACAAATTACTATACCAAAACAAGGGTTCTCTGGTCGACTTCCTCTCGAGCGGTTAGGTTGTATCATGCGACGTTACGAAAGCGCCGGAGACTTAAAATCCCTCGGATGCATAATCCGTGCCGATTCGAGTCCGGCTCCGAGCAGCCAAACCGTTAGAACGCGGGTTCTTTAACCTGGTTACCTTCTTTTTAAAGGGCTTAAGTCTTCATTGACTTAAGCCGCTTTATTATCTGACTCCTTTGCATTTCATAACTTCCTCTCAATTAAAATCAATCGCCTCTTCACCGGCGATACACTTCGCAAATAACCAAAAAATTCGCATCCCATAGAAGCAAAATTTTAGGTCCAAGGTCAATCAGTTCGAAGTTGTTCCGATGATTTGTTTGTTAAAACCCGCTATCAATTCACAAAAAAATTTCGCAATATGAAAAACATCTCTTGATGAAATATTCTGAACAGCTTCTAACTTTCCGTCCATTCAGAGTGGCGGAGCTCTTTATCTTGTTCTTGATAAGATCTGTTTTTCTATCAAAAAAAAGCATGCTATGATACATCTGTTCATTGATTTTTCTTTCTCTTAACCTGAAATATTTTGCCTGTGACATATAACCCAAATGGATTGACACTCTTCGATGAAGAGGTTCTGAATTTGGAAATAATCAGGGATTGTCATCAATTTGATCTGATAACTGAAAATTAATGGAGAGATATGCCAGAAAAAAAATCTGAAAGCCACCCATTTTCTTATCACAACCTGACTCTTAATGAAAGGATGAGCTGTGTGAAAAATCTTCATTCGGATGAGGAATGGGCCCAATCTCTGCTGCTTGGCGATGAATGGGCAAACTACTTAACGCATGGAATTGGGTTTATTTTAAGCTTGGTAGGACTCATCCTTTTGATCCAAAATCCTTTTCAGGAAAATAATTATTGGAGAATGCTTAATTTCTCCATTTATGGGGGGAGTTTGGTTTTACTTTACGCAGCATCCACATGTTACCATGCTGTTCGTAAACCTTATTTAAAAAAACGCTTTCGCACCTTAGATCACTGCGCAATTTATCTTTTGATCGCAGGTTCTTATACTCCTCTATCCCTTTTGGCTCTAGGAGGAGGGTGGGGATTCACTCTATTTGTTATCATTTGGTGTTTAGCTTTTCTTGGAATTGTGTTTAAACTATTTTTTAAGCATCGTTTTAAGGCATTATCTACAGCTCTTTATTTATTTATGGGGTGGCTCATTATTATTGCTGCAGAACCCCTTATGGAACGCTTTCATCCTTCTGGATTATTCTGGTTGCTTGCAGGAGGACTCAGCTACACCATCGGCGTGATTTTTTATCTCCTTGACAAACGGCGATTTTACCATGCAATCTGGCATCTTTTTGTCTTAGGGGGAAGTGTTTGCCATTACCTTGCGGTTTTGCTTTATGTATAATTTACTCACCTTAGGCATCACGAGGTCCAAATCGCACTCCTTGTGCTTAAGGTGAGCGTTTAAAAGAATGACACATTAAACAGCAACGATCTGTTCTATTGAACGTCTAATGTTAAGAGGTAAAAAATGACGCTTTATTTTCTTGCAAATTTCAATTTATCGATTGATTCGATTGCAGCTTTAGATGATTTTTTGATTTTTATTAAGCACTTGATGACGTTATTTGGCTCTCTTGTGATTCTATCTGGATCTCTTCTGGTCGCCTGCCAGTTCGTCTATCGTTTTGTTTATTTGAGGGGTGATGAACTTCTAAATTTCGATATGGCGCGTATTGGATTGACCCGTTCTATTATTTTAGGATTAGAATTCATTATAGCGGCTGACGTGATTCAAACAACGACAACCCCTGATTATTATGCCGTTGGGATTTTAGCTGCTATAGCGCTAATCAGAGCCTTTCTCAACTATTCTCTCAATCGAGATTTAATCGATCTGACGCAAAGAGAGGAAAGGGAAAGGGAGAGGCTCTCAACGATTCATCAATCGAAGATTTAAATCTTACCTTGTGAGTTAAGAAGATGTGTTTTCAACAGAAGGTTGATTGTCTTTTATGATTTTATAAATAAAGAAGCTGATAATGGCTGAAAAAAAACACCAGACCGAAGCAAACGTTACTGTGTAGTAATAATCGGCGATCACAAATGCAATGACAGTCAAAATTCCATAGATCCAGACATTCTTTAAACTCGACAAAAACAGAGGAAGCATCACAATGACAGGATAAATAAACGTTTGCTCAGGAATGTGTCCTAGATACTGAATGCTATGATTCACGATTTTCACGGTCACATCTTCTCGCATAGCATATGTGAGGTTTAATGTAGACAGAGCAACGCCGCAGTAGAGGTTGATAAATAGCAGATAACGACGCCAAGTGACATGTTCAGTCAATGCGAAAGAGAGGGGAAGCCAGATAGGCCAGATAAGAAAAGCAAACGTTAAAAAAGATCGTTCGGCATTAATCAGTAATTGGTTCGAGCCGATTTCTCCGTTTAAATACAACCAGATGAGCCCCTCTGAAAATTGTTGGATTGCAAACAAAATTGGAATACAGGCCAAAAAAAAATAAGATCGATGCGATATCTTTTTAAGGGTCAATCCACCCGCTGCTCCTAGAAAAAAAGCCGCTGAAAAGCTTGCTTCAGTTGAAAAACACATAGCGTTAACCCCAAGGTTAATAGATCTGAAAAAGGTTTTGATAATCATATAGAAGTCTTTGCGATCTGCTAAGAGCCTGTTTTCAAATTCAAGTGCCCCCACGAGGTCACTTGAATTTGAAAAGCGGCTCTAAATGAGAGGACTCTCAACGCAGAAGAGGCTCGGTACAAAACAGACAAAACTTGAGGTTACTAAACAGAAGAATTTTAAAAAAGAGGAATCAATTTTCTGCTATTGGAGGAAGTTTTTTACTCACCTTACGTACCGGGAGGGCTGTTGTAAAAATTGATTAGCAAGCTGGTGTTGAAATCCCATTAGGGTTAACGCTCCGCCAGAGTGGTGAATCAGAACATTGCCCTCTATTTGCTCTTGTTTAATTAATCGTTTGCTCTCCATGAACAATTTTGCAGAGTAGATGGGATCGGTTAAAAAACCTTCTGTTTGAGCAATCTCGGCAATCGTTTTAAATAAAAAAGAGTTCATTTGGCCAAAACCTTTGGCTAATGAGGGGCGATGAAGGGTAAAATGGCGCGGTAAAGACATGTCCCTTCCCATCAGGTTACAGAACATTTGATGGCAATGATTTAACCGTTTTTTGAAGGCTTTTTCATCGTCTGCGAGTAAAAGAACATGGATGTGGGCTCGATGATTCAACTGATGCAAACCTAAGATCAATGCACTTGCCATAAAGCCTGTTCCCGCATCAATAAAAATATGGTCAAATTCGATGTTATATTCTTCCTGATTGTCTAATACATCTAAAGGAAGGGTGAGTGCTCCGGGTAATGCAGCTGTGTGAAATCCTCCTTCAGGTAAGACGAGAATTGGATAGTCCTTTTTTTTTGCATAGTCATGAGCGATGTTTTCTACCTCTTTCCACTCAGATTGGGAGATCCAGTGAATGGAAGAAGGGGAAATAAAAAGAGTTGTCAACAGCGCATTTCCTTGCAATCGGCGTTTGGGATCCCCTCGAAGAAATAGCGTCGGTTTCATTCCATTTTCAATAAGAAGTTGAGAGAAGCTCAACACGTGATTGGAGTAAGCGCTTCCAATGAGGGCAACCTCTTGAATCGTATTTGCTAGAAGAAAGGGGATTAATGAGCGATATTTCCGGATTTTAGATCCTGAAATGCTAAAACCCAATTCATCTTCACGTTTCACATAGCAAGAAGAAGAAGGAAACGTTTGTAATCGATGAATACGAGAATGAACCGAGTAGCTCATCTGCTCAATGGTGCTGAGGCGCTGCTTTAAATCGTGCAATTTCAAATCCATTGATCAAGGAATAAAATAAATTAAGACTTTATCCACACGGCGGGCATCCATTTTGACAATTTTGAAACGAAATTGATTCCATATAAAGGCATCCCCAACTTTGGGGATGCTTCCGATTTGTCGCATGCAGAATCCTCCAAGTGTTCGGTATGTGGCCTTTTCCTCTTCAGGGAATGTGTCAATGTCGAATTGCTCTTTAAATTCATCGATAGGAATCATTCCATCAACAAGCCACGAGCCATCTTTACGTTTGATAATTTGTGTGTCGGACAAGATGGTTGAACCAGGCACGTTTCCCACAATTGATTCTAAAACGTCGTGGAGAGTAATAAGACCTTGAATGCCCCCATATTCGTCTGTGACTAAAGCAACATGATCTGGAGTTTTTCTGAAGATGTCAAGCAATTGAACAACCGGCATATTTTCAGGAACAAAAAGCGGAGGTTTAATGACTGCATTCAGATCGAATTTTTGCTCGATTAACACTTGATTTAAAATATCTTTTGTGGTGATTAGACCGACAACATTATTAAGTTCTCCATCGCAAACGGGAAATCGGGTGTGGATTGAGGTGCTGAGTCGTTTGCGCAAATCTTCAGGGGAAATTTTAATGTCTATCCATTCAATATCCATTCGGGGAATCATCAGGATGCTCACACGTCGATTGCCTAGGCGAAAAATACTTTCGACCATATCATGCTCAACTTCGTCAATCACGCCAGCCTGAGTTCCCTCCTCTAAAATGAGTTTAATTTCCTCTTCTGTAATTTTTTCATGTACTTTTCCCCTTGCAAGAAGACGCGCAATCGATTCAAAAGAAATCACAAAAGGGTAGGTGACAGTGATCAAGAATTTAACAGAATAGGCAGTAAAAGGAGTGAGTTTTTTCCAATAAAGGGCGCCAAGCGTTTTTGGAATCATTTCAGTGATAAACAGCATGGTGAGGGTCAATAAAACAGAGATAAGGGCAACCCATTTGTCTCCGTAGAGTTCATTGACTTGAGCTCCGACTCCAGCAGCACCAAAAGTGTGTGCTGCTGTGTTTACTGTTAAAATTGCAGCGAGCGGACGGTCAATCCGCGATTTTAAGTCGGCCAAAATAAGGCCGACTTTTGGTTTTTTTTTCTTTAATAAAGCAACATAACCATTTGTGGAGCACAGTAACACTGCTTCTAAAATCGAACATGTAAAGGAGAAAAAGTGAGAAGAAAAATAATAAAAAAGTAAAAGTGTCATACAGATAGCTTGGCGACATAAAGCAAAATTCCAAAGGGGGAATTGTACCTGTCCATGAATGTGACCTTATAAAAACATTCTTTATAGGTCAAATTCCAATCTCCTTTATTCTGTTATTTGATTTGGTTTTTAAACACTGCCGGAAGCAATGAAATTTGACTTTCCGACATTTGACTTATCCTAACATATGGAAGTGTTGAATGTAAACATCCTTTATGAGCCTCTTTTAAGAATCTCTTCAAAATCTTTGAACCGATTTTAGCAAACCATGGTGATCAAAAATTTTCAACAGATTCTAAGAGGGGCTTTTATACCATTTCAATTGAGTTATTGTGTTGTGTTGTGTGAGCCTCTTCTTGGTTCGCGTTCCTTAAATGATCTCGTTGTGCGGGATTGTAAATCTTTTCAACCCTTGCATAAGGGGTGATTTTCCAACCATTGGGGGTTTCAATATAAGGAATCGTACGACGTAAACCAAAGCGATTCATGATAGTGGCTTGATACTCTTGAAATTGTTTCTTGTAAATCTCTGTCTTTTTTTCCATCTCAAACATGTGAGTTGTGTTTTCAACAACACCATCCCCGTTATTTTCCCGCCCGGCTAACTCCTCTGAGCGCCAATCTCTATCGTGTGATTGTTCAAGTGAAGAGGTCGATCTTCGTCTAGGAGAGGAGGGGAAATAAGAGGTGTGGAGAGTTCTATTGTTTGCATTTTCCGAAGAGAGATCAAGATCTAAAGGTTCAAGTTCATGTAATTTTTTCCTTAATGGGTCGCTGGTTGGCAGGTTTTGAATGAGTAAAGAGAGGATCCGGGAATAAACGTCTTCATCCCGATAGGGTTTAGGAAGTTCTCCATATTCATTAAGACAGTCGCCTATCTTTTTATCTGTTTCATCTGAGATGTTGACATCTTTACTCGATTGAAAACGTGAATCATGAGAGTCTTTTTGCGCCTCTTCTTTGTTTTTAATTTCTTTGAGTTTTCTGAGAACTAATTCGAATTGAGCCGCATGCTCAACCCCTTGTAAGTTTAATTTAGCTAATTCTGCCCTCTCTCCGTTTTCTAAATAAAGCATCGATTCATGAGCAGATGCGATCACATCTATCATGGCCGATACGGAAAAAAGTGTCACTCCGGCCCATTTAAGATGGGAGTTATTTTCAGCGATAAGAGCCATGATAACACCTGCTATTTCGCTGATTTTAACTGCTGAATTAAGTAAGACGATATTTCGAATATTTCGGGAAACTGGGATGGGAATAGAACAGCAAGTTTTTCTACTCAGTTCCTCCTGTCTTGCTGCAATCTCTCGTCTAAGTTCTCTTAAACGATCAAGCTCTTTTTCTACTAAAGGATGGATTTGCTCGACAAGTTCATGAAATTGACTTGAACCAGGTTTGTCAGGAACTTCGTTTTTAATTTTGTCATTAAATTGTTGAACTAAAGCATTCAGGTTTTCTGTTCTTTCATGGTAGGCTGCCGCAATTGTGTTCGTGGGAATCATCATGCATTTCCTCTCTTACATCAGATGTTTTTAATAAACATATCCTTTTTACGGATAACTTCTGCAATCAGTTCTTTATCCTCTATCTCTATGTTTTTGGAAAGAGTTATTTTTTTTGTTAGAATCTGTTTGAATTTGAAAACAGGTTCTAAGGCTTAATTTTATGTCCTGAATAATTACTAAGTCCATCATATGCCGCATATTTATAAAGATCATGAAGAGTGGGATAATTAAACACTTTTCCGATGATATCATATAAGGAAAGTCCTCTTTCCACCACCTCTACTCCGAAATGAATCAATTCAGTTGCCATGTGGCCGATGATATGGATCCCGCAGACTTGAAGATTATCCCGTTTGAAGATGATTTTCATCATCCCATTTGTTGCATGCATGATTTTTCCTCGCGCCATGTCTGGATAACGGGCCCTTCCGCAGCAATACGCAATATTTGATGCGATCATCTCTTCTTCCGTTTTACCCACCATTGAGACCTCAGGAATTGTGTAAATTCCATAAGGAAAAACAGAGGGAAGGTACTCTAGGTCTTTGGTATGGAACATATGAGCAACGGCAGCTCTACCTTGTTCCATGCTTGTACTGGCTAATGCAGGAAATCCTGTGACGTCCCCGGCAGCAAAGATATGGGGGATATGAGTTCTGCACTCAGAGTCAATCTCTAAAGTTTCTCTTTTTCCAATCTTCAACCCGATTTTTTCGCACCCCAAAGATTGGGTCGATCCGCTCCTTCCAGCCGAAAAAAGGTACATATCGACATTCAGAATTTTTTTATTTTGAAGTTCAATCTGTATGGGTGCTTTGGGATTATCTGGGACCAGAATTGAAGAGACTGTTGTATTGAATAAAATTTCAATTCCATCTTCATGCATTTGGTAGATCAGCTGCGAGGCTATCTCTTGATCAATTTGAGGGAGAATGGCTTCTTTGTCGTTAACTAAATAGACTTTTGTCCTCATAGCAGAGAAGATGGTTGCGTATTCACAGCCAATGACTCCAGCTCCCACAATGCAAAGGGAGTCCGGAATGTAATCAATATTTAGAATAGTGTCGGAGTCATGAACTCTTGAATTGTCAAAAGGAATTTGAGGGGGATGGTAGGGGTAAGAGCCTGTTGCGATGAGAATATATGTGCCATTTAAGGATTGAGTCGAGCCATCTTCTGATGTTATCATCACGGTGTGGAGATCGTCGAAACTGGCCGTACCATAAAAAATGTCAACACCGTGCAAAAGAAGATTATCTCGAATTTCTTGTGAAGCGATGGCAATCACTTGATTTTTTCTGTGCATAAAATCTTCTAAGGAGGCTTCTATCGGATGCTTATCAATGCCAAATACGGCTTTTTCATATTTTCCCGATAGGTACAATGCTGTCTCTTTCAAACTTTTAGAAGGGAGAGTTCCTGTGGTGACTCCCGCTCCACCAAAAAATTTTTCTTTTTCAATAATGGCCACTTTATATCCGAAATAGGCCGCTTTAACAGCAGCTTTTTCTCCTGCAGGCCCTGTTCCAATGACAATCAGATCATATTGGTAGGTATTTGCCATATACACCCCTTGGTAAAACGATTGGTTCTATACTCGTTCCGGCTTTCAGTAGAAGGAAGTATAGTGGAGAATAGATTGAGTTTATTAGAAAAAATGGATATACAAAAGGAATATTTGAAAAAAATTATTGACCATTTATCTTCCAATCAAAGTTTTGCTGTATGTCAGAGCGCCCCCCCCTTTACACGAATCGATTGATTCATCAAAAATCCCCTTATCTTTTGCAACATGCACATAATCCCGTCGACTGGTATCCGTGGGGAGAAGAGGCTTTTCAAGCAGCAAAGGATCAAGATAAACCGATTTTTTTATCGATTGGTTATGCCACTTGCCATTGGTGTCATGTGATGGAGCGCGAGTCATTTGAAAACATTGAAGTTGCCCAGCTTCTCAACGAAACATTGATCAATATCAAAGTGGATCGAGAAGAGTTGCCAGACGTGGATGGATTATACATGGAATTTGCTCAAAGTATGATGGCTGGGGCTGCGGGATGGCCTTTAAATTTGATTTTAACTCCTGATTTACAACCTTTTTTCTCTTCGACCTATCTTCCTTCAAATAGCAGTCATGGATTAATGGGGCTTATCGATTTAATTCATAGAATCAACGAGCTTTGGTCAAGCGATGAAAGAGAAAAAGTGTTGAATCAGGCAGAAAAGATTGTTGAACTCTTTTCTCACACTATTCACACGAAAGGAGATGAACTGCCTCCCTTCGATCAAATTAAAAAAACGATAGAACTCCTTTACAAAATGGCCGATCCTCTTTATGGAGGAATTAAAGGAGCTCCTAAATTTCCTATTGGATATCAGTATAGCCTTTTATTGCGTTTTTATAAGGTGTCAAAAGATCACCGCGCTCTTTTTTTAGCTGATCGCACTTTGGATATGATGCATCGAGGGGGAATTTATGACCATTTAGGGGGTGGTTTTTCTCGTTATACTGTTGATGAAAAATGGATGATTCCCCACTTTGAAAAAATGTTGTATGACAATGCGATTTTGGCTCAAGCTTATCTAGAGGCCTGGCAATTAACAAAGAAACCTCTTTATCGCAATGTCTGTGAAGAAATTCTCAATTATATTTTACGTGATATGACTCATCCGGACGGAGGGTTTTATTCAGCAGAAGATGCAGATTCCGAGGGGCATGAAGGGTTATTCTATACGTGGTCTTATGATGAGGTTATTCAAATTTTAGGGGAAAAAGGGACGCTTTTTTGCCGGTTTTATGACATTACCCCCGGAGGTAATTTTGAGGGACGCAATATTTTACATACTGTTTTATCAGTGGAAGAATTTGCTGTAGAGCACCATCTCAATGAAGAAAAGTTAAGATTGACATTAGAAGAGGGGAGACGAGAGCTATGGAAGGTAAGGGAAAAAAGAATCCGTCCTTTAAAAGATGATAAAATTTTGAGTTCTTGGAATGGTCTTTCGATCTATGTTCTTTCAGAGGCGGGACAGGCCTTTGGGAATGACATTTATCTTCAAGCAGCTATCAAAGCTGCTCGCTTTATTAAGCATCGATTATGGAAGAATGGAGAATTGCTTCGTAGATGGCGAGAGGAAGAGGCGATGTTTTCAGGGAGTTTAGACGAGTATGCTTTTATGATTCGAGGAGCCCTCTCTCTTTTTGAGGCTAATGCAGGAACTGATTGGCTTGAGTGGGCCATTGAAATGTCTGCGAAGTTAAAAGAGGTTTATAAAGATGGGGATGGCGGGGCTTTTTATCAGACCGATGGACTGGATCAACATCTTTTATTAAGGCGCTGTCAGTTCTCCGATGGGGCTGAGCCTTCGGGAAATGCGATCCACACTGAAAATTTATTGAGGCTTTATCAATTAACTCAGCAGATGGATTACTTGCATCAAGCCGAAGATGTGTTAAGGGCAGTTAAAGAATATTTGGAAAATTATCCCCTAGCTTATTGCTATCATACAATCAATCTTCTTCGTTATTATGATAAAAAAAGGGAAACTTTTATTGTTGCGATCAATTCAAAAAAAGAGCACGAAAAAGAGTTGCAAAAGAAAATTTATGAACAATTTCTTCCTCATAAAGGGGTGATATGGCAGACACATGATCTGGAGCTTGAGGAAATTCTTCCTAATATAAAAAATCACCATCCTTTAAATGATCAAACAACTCTGTATCTTTGTTATCAAGGGGTGTGTCAAAAACCCCTTGATCATTTTGCGGATATGATGAATGCTTTAGATGGCTAGTAGACTGTTTTGTCCAAAAAATGAACAAACTTGAGTGTTGCATAAATGCCCGTAGGGGATTTATGCAACAAGATTAATACAGGTTCTTAAATATTTAACTCACTTGATCCACCGGGACGGCGAGTCTTTCATCTTGATTTGTTAAAATCAAGTGGATAAATTGGTTGGTATTTTACAATTAGATTTTTTCATGCTAGCTATTTCTCAACTTTCTATGCGCTTTGGCGCAAAAATTCTTTTTAAAAATGTCTCTTTGCAATTTAACAGCGGTAATCGATATGGGCTTGTAGGGGCAAATGGTTGTGGAAAATCAACCTTGATTAAAATTTTAGCAGGAGAAGTGACTCCGGAATCTGGGCAAGTCATTTTACCTCAGCAACTGACTTTAGGGTCATTAAGCCAAGATCACTATGCTCATAGAGATCAATCCATTCTCGATGTTGTTTTGCAGGGAAAGAAAAAACTCTGGGAAGCTTTAGAAAAGAAGGCATCTCTCCTCGAGAAAGATCATTTTAATGATAGAGATTGCGAATGTCTCGTCAAGTTAGAAAAAGTGATTGAAGAAGAGGATGGGTATGTTGCTGAAGGTGATGCAGCAAAACTTCTCGAAGGCTTAGGCATTCGCGAAGAATGGCATCGACAGAGATTGGACGTTTTATCAGGGGGCTATAAGTTGCGTGTTTTATTAGCGCAAGTTCTCTTTGGAAAACCCGATATTCTTGTTTTAGACGAGCCAACGAACCATTTAGATTTGTATTCGATTAAGTGGCTTGAAGGTTATCTAAAGCAATTTCCGGGCATTTTAGTTGTCACATCTCATGATCGTGATTTTTTAAATGCGATTTGTACACAAATAGCCGATGTCGATTATGGGACAATCAAAATTTATAAAGGCAATTACGATCAATTTCAGGAACAAAAAATTCTTGACCGAAAGCTGAAAGAGCATTTGCTGCAAAAACATGATAAGCGTCGCTCTGATCTTCAGGGCTTTATTGATCGTTTTGGAGCTAAGGCGACCAAAGCACGTCAAGCGCAATCAAAAGCTCGATTGGTTGAAAAATTGGAAATAGAAATGGAGGAGCTTGATTTGCTCCCAAGTTCTCGCATGTATCCCAACTTGAGTTTTGAGCCCTTGCGCGCCTCGGGCATAACTGTCATTAAAGCAAAAAACCTGACGAAATCCTACGGGGCTAAAAAAGTGTTGCATCAGGTCTCATTTGAGATTGAGCGAGGTGAGCGAGTCGCAATTATCGGTCCAAATGGAATCGGGAAATCAACTCTTTTGGAAATCTTAACCCAAAATCAAAAAGCCGATGATGGGGAATTTCAATGGGGGCATGCTGTGCGTTTGGGCTATTTTCCTCAAGATCATGGACGCGAAATCAGTCGTTCAAGCACTCTTTTGGATTGGCTAAGCCAGTATGATCGCGAGCTTCCCCAAGAAAAAATTCGTGATATGCTAGGCCGAGTTTTATTTTCAGGCGATACTGTCAATCAGTCTATTAGCACTTTAAGCGGAGGGGAAACAGCTCGCCTGCTTTTAGCTAAAATCATGTTAGAAAAGCCAAATATTTTAATTTTTGATGAACCGACAAATCACTTAGACATGGAGGCGATTGAAGAGTTGGCGACTGCTCTTGAAAATTTTCAAGGAACCCTTCTTTTAGTCAGTCATAATCGTTATTTTGTCTCTCGCCTAGCCAACAGAATCATTGAAATTTCTTATCATGGAGTGAAAGATTTTAAAGGAACTTATCAAGAGTACTTAGAAAAACAAGAACATGATTTTTTGACGACCCTCCTCCCTTTAAGTCAGCGCTACTCTCATGAAGGCAAGGAATCACCCAAATGTGCGCCGCTCAATTCAACGTATGATGATCAGAAGAGGGTGAGGAGTCAGTTAGCTCAGCTGCGGAAAAAAGTGCTTCAATCTGAAGAGGCTTGCGATAAAATTGAAAAACGGATTGCAGAATTGAATGCTTTAATGGCAAGTGAGGGGTTTTATCAACGCACATCACGAGAAGAGCAGCATCAATTTTCTAAAGAAAAACAACAGCTTGAAGATCGTTTGTTAAAAACAATGGAAGAATGGGAAAAAATGGCTCTGGATTTGCAATTAGGAGAAGAGAAGTGAGTCATCAAGATCGATTAACCTTGGCCGTTGTGGGTGGTGGAGCCGCAGGTTTTTTTGGGGCGATTGCCTCCGCTGAACGATATCCTCAACATCGTGTTTTGTTGCTTGAAAAATCAAGGCAAGTTCTCTCTAAAGTGCGTATTTCTGGAGGGGGGCGCTGTAATGTTACCCATGCCTGCTTTGATTCTGCACTCCTTGTTAAAAACTATCCAAGAGGAAATAAAGAATTGCGCGGCCCTTTTAGTCGATTTCAGCCAAAAGATACCGTTGAATGGTTTGAGAGTCGAGGTGTTCTCCTCAAAACAGAAGAAGATGGACGGATATTTCCATTGACAGATCAATCTGAAACCATCATCCACTGCTTTTTAAAGGAAGCAAAACGATTGGGGGTCGAACTCCTCTTGGAACATGGAATTGAGGACGTGATACCGCTTGAATCGGGCAAATTTCTCCTTCGACTCACAAACGGAACAGAATTAATATGCGATCGCGTATTGATTGCAACGGGGAGTGCCTCTAAAATCTACCCAATTCTTCAGAGGCTTGGGCATACAACCATCCCTCTTGTTCCCTCTCTTTTTACTTTCAATATCCCCAATTCTCCATTCTTAGATTTAAGCGGAGTGAGCGTTTCTTCTGCCTCCCTCCGACTACCCGAGTGGGGTCTAGAGGAAAAAGGGCCTCTTTTATTGACTCATTGGGGTCTTAGCGGCCCTGCTGTGTTAAAATTATCCGCTTGGGGGGCTCGTGAAATGGAGGCAGTTGAGTATAAAACACCTGTTATCATCAATTGGATTCCAGATATTGCGATGCACAATATTCAAGATGTTTTGTCTGAAAGTAAACGAAAATTAGCTGCAAAGCAAGTCGGAACAGACCCTCTATTTTCACTACCTAAGCAGCTTTGGAAGAAACTCCTTATTTTGGCTGCAATCAAAGAAGAGACCCGTTGGTCCATTTTATCCAACAAGCAATTAGAAGAGTTGATAAAAACACTCACCGCTTTCTCATTGACCATTCAAGGAAAGACGACCTATAAGCAAGAGTTTGTTACCTCAGGCGGGGTGGCGTGCGATGAAATAAATTTTAAGACGATGGAAAGCCGACGCTGTCGAGGTCTTTATTTTGCCGGCGAGGTTTTGAATATTGATGGAATCACAGGGGGATTTAACTTTCAAAATGCTTGGACCACCTCCTGGATTGCCGGACAATCTATTTTCGAGATATAAAAAAGAGCGTGATTTTTTATTCTTTCTTAGGGCATAACTCCATTTAATAGCGTTCGTGGCGCCTAATGAGAGTAAATCATCGTCATAAAAAGAGAATTTTCAATCTGAATGATCTTTAGAACATGTTTTCTCTAGGTGAAAATAGACTCATTCAAGTTCAAAGTGCGCATGCGTCTATAAAGGTAGATTCTCATG
Organism: Parachlamydiaceae bacterium; assembly: GCA_044326545.1. Taxonomy (GTDB): domain Bacteria; phylum Chlamydiota; class Chlamydiia; order Chlamydiales; family Parachlamydiaceae; genus JANWJE01. The sequence goes on from JBIRBM010000012.1 coordinate 14,604, forward strand.
TCTTAGATTTTTTTCAAACACTAACAAGGATGTTATGATGATGTTACGTATAGCGATGCTAATTTTAGGGTACTCTGTATCGTTGTTTGGAGACTCTCATCTTCTCAATTCAACACTCAATCAAAAAAATGAATTGGTTGAAGCTAAAACAAGGTGTTATCCTCGTCGTGATGCTCATCGCAATCATCCTTTAAAGAAAATCAAAATTCCGCAAATGGCTTGCATTCAATTAGATTTTTCCGATATTACCACCTTTCAATCAAGCGGAGATAGTGATTATGCACCAGCTATTGGTCCTGATCTATCGACAGTGATCTCCGGACAGCCAAGTCACGCACACCTTGCGATTTTCAATCCTGTAACGCATGCAATTCGATTGCCGCCTGGAATATATAGCATTCGATGTAGTGGGATTAATGATTTACTCACGATCGATGGAACTGTAAATCCAAATATTGGATATGTGACGATTTACTACAGCTTGGATAACGGAGTGACTTGGAATGAAATTGTGAAAGGAAACACCGGTAATTTAGAATTTTTTAATCTACAACAACCTTCTTTTTACGTATTATTCCCATTTACAGAGACACTGCTCACTGTTCCGATTGGAACAACCCTTTTATTTGCGTATGGTTTAGGAAGTGTCAATGAGTTGAATACAACAGTCTCTCGAAATTTATCGGGTCGATTCATCGTAGAGCAAGTGACTCACTTTGATTAAATCTGAACTTACGCAGCAAGAGTGCTCATTTGAGCTGAGTCAAAGGCTACAAGCACTCTTGTGTGTGAATTCAGTCAATGCGGTATTGAGCGCTCTCTTGTGAAAAGTTGTAAAAAGAGGTTGTTTTTTTTTAGATGAATCTTTATCCTGAGTTGATTAATTCAACTATATTTTCTCGAGGAGTTTATAAAATGAAAAAAGATACTCATCCAGCATATCAAGATGTTCTCTTTGTCGATTCAGCTTCAGGATATCGCTTTGTCTGTGGTTCTACTCTCCAGCTTAGCGCGACGGAGATGTTTCAGGGGAAAGAATATCCAGTCTCTTATTTGTCGATTTCTTCTTCTTCACACCCGTTATTCACTGGAAGTAAGCAGCTTGTTGACTCTGAAGGACGTGTTGATAAATTTAACAAGCGTTTTGGGCGTAAATCAGATGTCTCAAAAGATCAATCTGCAAAGCAAGATTAAATTAAACGTTATTTTTTAAGAATGGGTGTTATTCGATCGATCATCATCGATTGATTAACACCCATCTTTGTCTTATAGCCCCATTCTTTTGCTTACGAAAAGCTTTAAAAAATCAAGTCACATCATGGAAAAAAAAGTTCAGCAGTTATTCGTTCGCCTAGCCGAAGTCGAAGAGGTGTTGGGGCATCCTCATGTTTACGATGACCAAAAAAAATTTCGCGCTTTATCCCAGGAACATGCCTATTTAATGGAGTTAAAAGGAGCCTGGGAGGAAAAAAAGAAAACAGAAACTCAAATTTTAGAGAATCAGGAGTATTTAAAATCTGAAAATGATGTCGAATTCGCCCAAGTTTTGCGCGAAGATACCTCTCATTTAGAGCAAAGAGTGAAAGATCTTCAAGTGTTAATAGAGAATTTGCTTGTTCCCCCTGATCCAAATGATCATCGCGCCACAATTATTGAACTGCGTGCGGGGACCGGGGGAGATGAAGCCGCTCTTTTTGTGGGAGATTGCGTCCGGATGTATAAGCTCTACGCTGACAGTAAAGGGTGGCGTTATGAATTGCTGTCGTGCACGCCTTCTGAAATTGGCGGGTTCAAGGAATATGTGATGGTTCTCTCCGGCTCGAATGTCTATCGTTTACTCCAATATGAAGCCGGAACCCATCGTGTCCAGCGCATTCCTCAAACTGAAGCGCAAGGCAGAGTTCACACCTCAGCAATTACCATTGCGGTCTTGCCTGAGCCTGATGAGAATGAAGATATTTCTCTAGATGAAAAAGAGCTTCGTATCGACACTTACCGCTCTTCAGGAGCGGGTGGTCAGCACGTCAATACAACAGATAGTGCAGTTCGGATTACTCACATCCCATCAGGAATTGTGGTTTACTGTCAAGAGGAGCGGAGTCAGCACAAAAATAAAGACAAGGCGATGCGCTTATTAAAAGCCAAAATGGCTGAGATTGAGGAACAAAAACGCAATCAAGCCATTGCTTCAACAAGGGCGCAGCAGGTTGGATCCGGAGATCGATCTGAACGAATACGAACCTATAATTTTCCTCAAAACCGATTGACTGATCATCGAATTAACTTGACAAAGTATAATTTGGATCAAATTATGGCAGGGGATCTTGATGAAATCACCTCTTCGCTTGTTGCGCATTATCACCAAGAAAAGTTGAAAAATTAATTTAAAAATCAGATGAAAACATTACAAGAACTCCTCCAAGAGGTTGTTTGCGTTTTTGATCTTGCAGGGATTTCAAGTTCAAAGCGACAAGCAGAAGATCTGTTTTGTGATTTTTTTGTCTGTTCACGTGTTGAATTGCATTCTAAAAAGCACAAGGTTTTGACGGAAAGCGAGCTCAAAAACACCCAAGAATGGGTTAAACGACGCCTAGCCGGCGAGCCTCTTTCTTATATTTCAGGTGCGGTCGACTTTTATGGATGTCAAATTGCGGTCAATCCAACAGTCTTAATTCCTCGCCCCGAAACGGAGATTTTAGTTGATAGGATCGTGAGTTTTTTGAAAAAGAGAGAAATTAAAGGGGGGCAACTATGGGATATTTGCTGTGGATCAGGTTGCATAGGAATCGCTCTTAAGAAAGCATTACCCGCTCTTTCTGTTTATTTGTCCGATGATTCCCCTGAAGCTGTTTTGCTAGCTGCTCATAATGCTAAGGTCAACGAAGTGGATGTCGTTTGTTTTCAAGGAGATCTTTTATCCCCTTTTATGGGGATGAAAGCAGATTATGTTGTCTCAAATCCTCCATATATTTCAACCGGTGAATATCTTGAGCTCGATAGGGAAGTGAGGGATTATGAACCGTATCACGCTTTGGTTGGAGGGGCCGATGGTTTGCTGTTTTACGAAAGGTTTTCTGTCGAGCTTCCAAACGTGTTGTCCTCGGGTGGTTGTGTGTGGTTTGAGATCGGATATTCTCAAGGAGAGGCGGTGAGTGCTTTATTTCAAGGAGCTCCTTGGAAAAAAAATAGGGTGGAAAATGATTGGGCGGGCCACAATCGCTTCTTTTTCCTTGAAATTGAATAATTTTTACAGTATCCTGAGATGTTTTAAAAAATGATATGCAAGGTGTTACATGCTCGGAGCATTGACAACAAAGTTACAAGGGGTCTTTTCTGGTTTGACCGGAAAAAAACGGTTGACCGAAGAAAATATTTCCGATGCTGTTAATGACGTCCGCTTGGCATTGCTTGAAGCCGATGTTAACTATAGTGTAACGAAAATTCTTGTAAAAAAAATAAAAGAAAAGGCGTTAGGCGAGCAGGTTTTAAAATCTGTAACACCCGGTCAGCAATTTATTAAAATTGTTCATGATGAATTAGTGGCTTTGATGGGTGGAAGTGAGGAAGGGTTGTGCGTGAAAGGACAACCTGCAGTGATCATGCTCTGTGGTTTACAAGGATCGGGAAAGACAACACATTGCGCAAAGCTAGCGAAGTATTTAAAGAAAAAAGGGGAGATTAGTAACCCTTTATTAGTTGCATGCGATTTGCAGCGGCCGGCTGCAATTGAACAGCTCAAAGTATTAGGGCAGCAAATCGGTGTTCCGGTCTTCACTTTGTCTGATGAAAAAGATCCGATTCGAGTGGCTAAGGAATCGTTAAAACAGGCTAAAGAAGGCAAGCATGACCTCTTGATTGTTGATACCGCAGGCCGTCTTCATGTTGATGAAGAGCTCATGACACAGCTGCAGAAAATGAAGGAGGTTTTGAAGCCTCAAGAAATTTTATTCGTCGCTAATGCCACAACTGGGCAAGATGCCGTCAATATCGCCACTGAATTTAACAAGAAGATGGCAGTGACAGGTTCTATTCTCACCATGTTGGATGGAAATACCCGTGGAGGAGCAGCGATTTCGATTCGCGAGGTGACAGGTAAACCATTGAAATTTGAAGGGATTGGAGAACGAATGGATGATATCCAAGTGTTCAATCCAAATTCGATGGCAGATCGTATTTTAGGAATGGGTGATACCATCAATCTTGTCAAGAAAGCTCAGGAGCATATAGACGAAGCTGAGGCACAAAAGCTTGAACAAAAAATTCGTACGGCTACATTTACCTATGAAGACTATTTGAAGCAAATTCAAACAGTAAAAAAAATGGGATCGATCAAAAGTTTGCTCGGGATGCTTCCAGGCATGGGGCAGTTACCGGCAATGGATTTTGATGAAAAAGAGTTCTTTAAAGTGGAAGCCATGATTCTCTCCATGACACGCGATGAGCGAACAGAAAAGTGTGAACTCACGACACCAAGACGTAAGCGTGTTGCACAGGGAAGTGGAACGAAAATTGAAGATGTCAATAAGCTTGTGAAGTCATTTAAGCAAGCTAAACAGTTTTTTAAAAACATGCCAAATATGAAACAATTAGAAAAGATGTTGGGAGGATCCCTATGGCGCTAAAAATTAGATTACGAAAACAAGGTCGCACGAACCGAGCTTTCTACCGATTGGTTGTGACCGATTCACGTTCACCAAGAGATGGAAAATATGTTGAGGCCCTCGGTTGGTATAATCCTATAGAAATTACTGATGATAAGAAATTATCAATTAAAGCAGACCGTATTCAACATTGGTTGAGCGTTGGAGCACAATTGAGCGAGAATGCAGAACATCTCATTCGTCAATCAGCTCCTGAAATTATTCAAGAGCAAGTCAAAAAAGAGCTGGCTCTTCGTTTAAAAGTGGCGACAAAACGCAAAGCTAAAGTCAAGAATTAAACGGGTACCCTGTTCCCTATTTTGTCTCTTTCACTCACCTTACGCAGCGGGAAGAGGATTTAGGTTTAGCTAAAGCCTAAATTCTCCTCCCGGTGCCTAAGGTGAGTCTTTAACTCAGAATAAACACTTTTGAGATTAAACATCACAAAGAGGTTGATATGATAACAACTAGACCTTTTTCCGATGTCTCCTGACCAAAGAGTCCTTATGCGAGCTTAAAGGTTTCAAAAATATGACGACAGGTTCTAAGTGTTGATTGATATTTTGTCTCTTTTCCCTCATTATTTTGACAGTCCCTTTAATGAGAGTATAATCAAACGAGCTAGGGAAAAAAAGTTGGTCGATATTCGTTTAACGGATATTCGCGATTTTGCTGATAACCCTTTTCGTCGTGTGGATGACCGTCCTTATGGAGGCGGGCCTGGGATGGTGATGATGCCTCAGCCGACAATAGCGGCTATTCGACATGTTAAAACGCCTCAGAGCCGAGTGATTTATTTGACTCCGCAGGGGAAGCGATTGACAGCTGCAAGATGTCGAGAATTAGCTCAAGAGAGTCATTTGATTTTCCTTTGTGGTCATTATGAGGGGGTTGACCAGCGCGTATTGAATCGTGAAGTCGATGAAGAGATCAGTATAGGGGATTATGTTCTCACTAATGGATGTATTGGAGCGATAGTTGTTGTGGATAGTGTCATCCGCTTTATCCCGGGAGTATTAGGACATGCATTAGCGGCTGAAGAGGATTCATTTGAAAAGGGGCTATTAGATTGTCCCCATTTTACACGTCCTGAAATTTTTGAGGAGGATTCCGTTCCAGCTGTTTTGTTGAGTGGTCATCATCAAGAAATCGCAAAGTGGCGGCGAGAACAAGCTCTAAAAAAAACGAAAGAAATACGACCCGACCTCTTAGACCAGGTTTAATACACTGTCCAAGGTAGAATCTATCTTCTTGTTTTTTTGTCTTTGGGCTTGAGTGAAAGCTCTCTTAGATCGGCAATCGCAAGTAGGTTCATATTAGAAAATATAGATCTACTTGCGATTGCCGGTCCCCGACGCTTTGACACAGCCTAAAGGCTAAAAAACAGGAAGAGAGGTTCTAAATGGATGCATTCAGCGATATTGAAGAAGGTTCTTAGAAAACTTATAGAAAAAACGAGATCGCTTGGCGAAAAGTCAAAGCAGAAAAGATTAAATTGTTAGGAGAATAGATTATGGGGCGCTCTGCTATTATTGAAAAGTTGCAAAGCCAGCAGCTAAAAAGTCATATTCCAACATTCAATGTTGGAGATACGATTCGTGTTCATCTCCGTATTATCGAAGGTGACAAAGAAAGACTTCAAGTTTTTACGGGGACTGTGATTGCTCGCAAAGGTGCAGGTCTTTCGGAAACATTTTCGGTTCATCGGGTTGCGTATGGAGAGGGGATGGAGCGTGTCTTTATGTTGCATAGCCCTCGTATTGCAAAAATTGAAGTTGCGAAACAAGGTCATGTTCGCCGCAGCAAGCTTTATTATTTGCGTGGAACTTCTGGTAAAAAAGCAAAAGTCAAAGGTCGTTACGGTGTGCGCCGTGAAGCTCCTGTTGCAGCAGCTTCTAAATCCGAAGCAGTGGCTGAAAATTAAAGAGATTGAATCTCTTTCGTTTCCTTTTTTTGTTTTCTCTGCGAGCGTTCAGCACAAAGAGAAAACAATTTTTGCATCTCTTTTGATATGAGACAGTCGTTTCAGTTATTGACTCCCGTTAGGCACCGGGAGAGCGATTTGGGCAGAACCAAAGCTCTCGCCCAAATCGCCCTCCCGGTGCCTAACGGGAGTCATTAGACTTCTTCGGAAACTTCCTTTGCTTGAAAAAATTGCCCTTTTTGATCAGATTTTTTTGAAAATTTTGAGAGCCTATGCGTGCATACGGTCGAAAAATTTTACAAAAAAGATGCCAAAAATGGCAGTTTTAGCAAGTCAATGAAGTTTCCGAAGAAGTCTATTAAATCAAGAGAGCGTTCACGTTGCTCAAAACATAAAATTTCAACTCGTGATAGTCTTAGACACTCATTCAAGCTCAGCGTGTAAATTTTGCCTTTGGCTCAGCCTGCATCGGGCTCCCGCTGCCTAAGGTGAGCGACTTTAAGGTGGGGAAGGCAAGATGAATCTGCTTGCGATTTTCGATCCCCGGGTGGTTTCATCCAAGCCCAAAGACAAAAAATAGGAAGAGAGGTTCTAAAGTGATGGATGTAGAAGAAAAAAAACGTCTTCTTGAGATGCTGATTTATGAAGAGATCGCACGCAAAGAGGGCTATCGGGTGATTGCTGGTATAGATGAGGCGGGGCGCGGCCCTCTTGCAGGTCCTGTCGTGGCTGCTGCTTGCGTTTTACCTGAGGGGTTGTTCCTTCCCAATCTCAATGATAGCAAGAAATTGACGCCAAAAATAAGAGAAAAGCTTTTTGAGCAATTAACAAAACATCCTGGGGTTGTCTATGGGGTTGGGATGATTGAGGCAGAAGAAATTGATCAGGTGAATATTTATCAAGCGACAATTCTTGCGATGTGGCAGGCTGTGAATAAGTTGACTGTTAGCCCGGATTGCCTTCTTGTTGATGGGATGAAATTATCTCATCCGACTCTTTATTGTCAGAAAATCATCAAAGGAGATCAGTTATCGCAATCGATTGCGGCTGCTTCTATCATAGCAAAAGAGACGCGTGATCGCTTGATGCGTAAACATCATGAACGATGGCCAATGTATGGATTTGACCAACATAAAGGGTATGGCACAGCGTACCACTTAGAAGCAATTCAGCTTTATGGGCCCTGTCTGATTCATCGTGACTCTTTTGAGCCAATGAAATCACGTCGTTCTTTTTAGCTCACCTTACGCGCAAATCGCAATCGCGGTGCGTAGGATGAGTCATTTAAATGAGAGCTTGTATGAGTACTTTAGCACTAGGATGAAATTCACTATTGTGTTAAAACTCTCATGACTGTTGACGGATCAGTGTGAGAAAACTTCTTCTCATTTCTTCATTAAACTCAAGTAATTGGCGACTATCATTTATGTTAAAAAGCATGACGGCCTATGGACGAGCGAGTCTAAATACAAAAGTTGGTCATTTTGTTGTTGAAATTCAATCTGTGAATCGAAAATTTCTTGATGTGAATGTCACCCTTCCCCGTGAATTGAATCAATTTGATATTGAGTTAAAAAAGTGGTTGATGCCTTATTTAGCTCGGGGGCAAGTATCGGTAAAAGTGAATGTCGCATTTGAAGGAGCTGTCCCTTTTATTGTCCGCCCTAACCTTCCCTTGGCTCATCAGCTTAAGGATGCTTGGGATCAAATTGCAAAGGAGCTAAATATTCAAAGCAATCCATTTAATCTTTCTCTTTTAGAAAGGGTTGAAGGACTCCTGACGTATGAAGAAAATCGAGATGAAGAAGAAAATTATAGAGAAGCTCTGAAGCAAACCTTAGACATTGCTTTAAAAAGTTTTTTGCAGATGAAGGTTCAAGAAGGGGGGGTGTTGCAAGCTGATATTTCCCTTCGACTCGAGAAAATGCGTTATTCATTGCGCACTGTTGAGCATAAAATGCCCTTTGCCACAAACAAATACCGAGAAAAACTAGTGGCTCGTTTAGAAGAATTAGCGCCGGGCCATGTAGAAAATGAGGAGCGAATTTTAAGAGAGATCGCTCTTTTTGCTGAAAAAATTGATATTACCGAGGAGTTAACCCGGTTTAATTGTCATTTGACTCATTTAGAAGAACTCATTCATTCTCCTTCTATTTCCGTCGGAAAGACTCTTGAATTCGTTTTACAAGAATTAAATCGTGAGATCAATACGATTGGGAGTAAATCGTCTGATATCGAGATTGCCAGAGCGGTTATTGACATTAAAAGCGAACTTGAACGGATTCGCGAACAAATTCAAAATATTGAGTAAACCATCATTATGCCATCCCTACTAGGCAACGATCGTCAAGGACTTGTTTTTATTGTCAGTGCACCGGCAGGGACAGGAAAAACAACTCTTGTGAGAAAACTTATTCAAGAGTTTCCTTCTATTATTGCAAGCGTTTCTTTTACTACACGTCAGCCTCGTCACGGTGAAAAAGAGGGGGTTGATTATCATTTCATCAGTGAAATTGAATTTGAAGAAAAAATTGCTGCCGCTGATTTCTTGGAATATGTTAAGCTCTACGACACTTATTATGGAACCTCTAAACAGTGGATAGAAGGACATTTAAAGCAAGGAAGAGATGTTATTTTGGTCATTGATACTCAAGGAGCTTTACAGTTGAAGGAAAAAATGTCAGCGATTTCAATTTTTATTACTCCCCCTTCAATCGAAATTTTAAAGAAACGCTTGTTCGCCAGGCAAACAGAAAATCTTGAGACAATAGAAAAAAGGATCCAGTGGGCGCCGCAAGAGCTTGAGGCCGCTAAGCAGTATGATTATCAATTAGTGAATGATGAATTGGATATTGCGTATCAAGTATTTAAGAGTATTTTTATTGCGGAGTCTCATCGAATCCGTCCTAACTTAAAATTTAAGAATCGGTAAGGAGAGAAAATGGAGAAAAAAGGGAAGATTCATTTAACGAATGAAGATGTGAAAAAAAAATTTAAGAGTAGTTTTGATTTAGTTAATTATGCTATCAAATTAGCAGAAAACATGATTGAGACAGGACGCGACGCTCGCGTAAAATCTGATGTTCAAAATCGAGCCATGTTGATTTTAGAAGAGATTGAAGAGGGAAAAGATAAATTTGACGAAATCGTTGCCACGCCAAATGCCTCGCCTTCTCATATACATTCAGAAGGGATCATTCCCCGCCATCCCATACATGAAGAGCGTTTGGATCGGCGTAAATTCGAGCCTTTAGATACTTTTGAAGAGGATGAATAGGAGCTTGCTGTTTATGGATGAAGGGCTATGGGTGGTCTTATTTTCTATTTTAACTTTGATCTCTTTCGCTTTTTTAGCTCTTCTATTTTGGATTGGATGGCGCATCTCTCAACGCTCTCAAAGTGTTTGTCCTTATACCGGTCTTCCGCTAAGGCGGATGACTGAAATTTCTTATTATTCAGCTGAGCGAGTCCTTGGGTATTTGTATGATTTGCGTCAGTATGATAACCGAATTTTCAAGATAAAGAAAGCTGCGTTTTGTCGAGAAACTGGACGTGTTTTTCAAGATTGCATCACGATTTTTGACACAATTCGCCTTGATTGGACGTTTCTTCACAAACGTCATCCAGGTCATTGGATTTCATGGGGAAGTTTAAATCAAGATCAACAGGATGCGATTAAGAAATCACATGGTTCTCTCGACCGTTTTCAAACGTTTGAATCCTCTTCTAATCCTTCGCCGCGAGGTGTGGAACCTCAATATGCTTATACCAAGCCAGGTCCTCTATATGTCGATTTAGAGACAAAGATTCTGCTTGGGTGGCAAGTCGTTCCGGGGACCGATTTTGAAGTCTTGATCGTTCAAAATCCTCTTAAGAAATCCCTTTCTTTATAACAAATGAGTTGAATATGCCTCAAAAAATTCTCGTGACTTCTGCTTTGCCTTATGCAAACGGCCCTCTTCATTTCGGTCATATTGCAGGAGCTTATCTTCCCGCTGATTGCTATGTCCGCTTTCAGCGTCTTATGAAGCAAAATGTGTTGTATATTTGCGGATCAGATGAATATGGAATAGCCATTACTCTTAGCGCTGATTTGGCCAAGCGGACACCAAAAGAGCATGTCGAGATTTTTCATCAGATGAATCAAGAATTTTTTGCAAAATTAGATATTTCATTTGATCACTATTCTCGTACAACCTGGGAAGGGCATGTAGAGCCTACCCATCAATTTTTTCTTGAGTTGTTGGCTAACGGGTATATTGAACCGCGAACAACTGACCAACTCTATTCGGAGTTAGATCAAAAATTTTTAGCAGATCGGTATGTGACCGGAGGGTGTCCTCGTTGCAGCTTTGAGAATGCACGTGGAGATGAGTGTCAGAAATGCGGCGCAAGTTATGATGCAGTAGAATTAAAAAATCCTCGTTCGAAGTTAACCAACTCCCCGTTGGTTCTTCGTCCGACAAAGCATTGGTTTCTTCGATTAGACCTTTTTAAGGACAGGCTTAAACAGTGGCTTGCAACAAAAGATTGGAAGCCTAACGTGGTCAATTTTATTAAAGATTACATTGATCATTTACATCCCAGAGCCATCACTCGTGACATGAAGTGGGGGATTCCGGTTCCTTTGCCGGAGGCGGAAGGAAAGGTGCTTTATGTGTGGTTTGATGCTCCAATTGGTTATATCTCGGCCACAAAAGAATGGGCTTTGAAGCTTCAGCAGCCCGATAAGTGGAAAGAGTATTGGTTAGATCATCAAACAAAATTAGTGCAATTTATTGGAAAGGATAACATCCCTTTTCACGCCTCTATTTTTCCTGCTATGGAAATGGGGCAAAATCAATCTTATAAGCTTGTTGATGAGCTTCCGGCAAATGAATTTTATAAATTGGAGGGGAGGCAGTTTAGTAAATCGGATGGCTGGTACATTGACTTAGATGAGTTTTTTAAATATTATACGTCTGATCAAATTCGTTATGCAATTGCCTCGAATGCCCCTGAAACTTCTGATAGTGAATTTACCTGGAAAGATTTTCAGAATCGCTGTAATAGCGAACTACTAGGGAAGTATGGAAATTTGGTTAATCGTGTTTTGGTTTTTGTTCAGAATCAATGTCATGGTCTTGTCCCCTCCTTTGAAGCGATGGAGTCTATTGATGATCAATTTTTGCAAAATATTCAGACTATAGCTCGTCAAGCGGCTGAAAGCTACGAGGAATTTAAGTTGAGAAGGGCAAGCCAGCTTGTGATGGAACTTGCTCAATTAGGAAATGTTTATTTTGACACCAAGCACCCATGGAAGGATGCTAAGGTTGAAGACAAGCTTCCTAGAATGAGAACCACTTTGGCTTGTTGCTTAGAATGCTTAAAAGTTTTAGCTCTTATCTCTTCTCCCGTTATCCCCCAAGCAGCAGCGCGTGTGTGGGCAATGTTGGGGTATGATTGTTCCTTACAGAGTTGCGGGTGGAATGGCGTTCTTTCTCAAAAAGTCCCTGTGGGCCAACCCATACTCAAGGCTGAAATTCTTTTTCAAAAAATTGAAGATGAGCAAATTCAGAACGAAATTCAAAAGCTTAGACAACTTTCCGCTCTCCACGAATCAAAAGAAAAGGCGAGGGCAAGTCAAGTCTCTGTTGCCCCTATTGCTCCTTTAAAATCGATTGTCAGTATTGATGATGTGCGGAAGCTGGATTTGCGTATTGGGGTTATCAAAGAGGCGGAGCCGATTCCTAAAAGCAAAAAACTCCTCCGGTTACAAGTGGACATTGGATTGCAATTAAGATCGATTGTCGCCGGTATTGGTGGAAGCTATCGAGTAGAGGATTTAATTGGACGACGCGTTGTTGTTGTGGCAAATTTGGAGCCGGCAACACTCATGGGTGTGCAAAGCGAGGGAATGATTCTTGGAGCTAAACAATCAGGGGGGCTTGAACTTCTTTTTGTTGATGAGTCTAGTCCTGGTAGTGAAGTCAGTTAACCTTCATTAGACTTCTTCGGAAATTGGCTTTGCTTGAAAAAATTGCCGCAAAATTTGCAAATCCAGCTGAAAAAACAATAAATTCGAATCAAAAATAGCCGACTAGCGGAATGTGGGCTCAAAGTGCGAATGAGTCCCTCTCTCTTAGCTGTCGGACTCGATAGGGTATGTTTCTAGGGCGTGTCATCAATTGATCATCACCCTTTATTCAAATTCTTTCCAAGCGGGTGGTCACATCACTTCAGAAATCATCTTGAATAGAGGTAATTAGCAATTGATGACACACCCTAGATTTCTTCGGTATTGGGCTTGATATGGATTTTTTTTAGCTGTTCAACGAGCTAAAGCTTTCACTCTAATGCTAAATAGGGGGCTTGATGCGTAAGGTGAATTAAAAAAAGGCGTTGGTGGAAAATAGAAGCGTGTGGGCTCTTTTTTTGTGTTTTTTATTTTTTGGCCTGCATGGAAGCTCTCTGGGATCGAAGATCGCAAGGAGGTCCATATTACACAATATGGAAATGCTTGCGATCTTCGATTCCAAAGGCTTTGGCGCAACCAAAAGACAAAAAACATTAAGACTGGTTGTAGCGTTTTTGAATCTTTGAAGGGGTTCAAAGATTAAAAAACATGAAGAAAGGTATAACTAGATTTTTTTTCCTTGTTCGCGCATATCACGCACAACAGAAGCAACACCGAGGCGGTCTATGGTTCTCATAGCGGCTATCGAGAGCTTGAGTGTGATAAAACGATTTTCGTCGGCAAACCAAAATCTTTTTTTGACAAGATTTGGTTGAAAACGGCGCTTGGTTTTACCTGTGACTTTAAGACCAATCCCTTTCTTTTTCTTAGCAATACCACGGATGGCATATTTATAGCCTCGCGCAGGTTTTTTGCCGGTAACTTCACATACTTTTGACATATTTTTCTCCAATGGCAATCGACAAATAAAAGAAAAATGTAGCAAAGAAAAACTTAAAAGACAAGTTGAAAGTGATCTCTTTGAAAAATAATGACTTCAACTGAAAAGAAAGAAAAAAATGAGCTGATTTAAAACCTCTTTAGGACACCTTATAAGGTGAGTTTGAAAGAACGACAGTCTTCTTTCAATCAACAGGATAAGAGTCAAATAGGAAGAGTGTATCTTAATGAAGTGGAAGCCAGTTGTCGCGGATATTAAAGCGTTTATTAATATGACGTTTTCTCTCTTTTTCGATATGAGCATCGCATTCTATTGCAATCTTTTCTTTTCCGCATAATTCTTTCTTAAGCTCGTCAATTTGCAATTTCAATTCTTTTAATCGGAGCCAATCTTCTTGCGTATAATCAGCAGCTGTCCTAGAAAATCTTTCTTCATTTTCTGGTGAAAGATTCAGCTTACTGAATAAAATGGGATCTTCTCTCTTGATTTTTTCTAATTCTTTTTGGAATCGGATGATGATCTCATCTATTGTTTTACTTGACATCGCTTTTTGTGGATCTTCAATGGCATTAGCTATGGCGGCAAATTCAGAAAGATTCTCAATCGATAATCTTTGCAAGGCCTTTTCAAATGATTCTTCGACTTTTGAGAAATTGACTTTAGCCATAGAGAACCTCAAATATTGTAAGCTCTATTATAAAACCTTTTATGATTAATCCTCAACTCGACTTAACAATTTTTTGAACATCGTCTGGCTTAAAACTCGCCTTACGTAACGAGAGCGCGATTTGGGCTGAAGCGAAAGCTCTCGGTGCGTTAGGTGAGTTAAAACAGAGAGGGGGTGGGTGGGTTTTTATTGAAAATTACTCATGACCCGTGTATGTATAGTGCTTAAATTTTTTAATTCACCTGATGCAGCAAGAGAGTCATTTGGGCTGAAGCGCGAGAGCTTGCGCTTCAGCCCAAATCGCTCTCTTCCTGCGTAAAATGGGTGTTTAAGAAGCCATTCAATCTCCTCATTCAAGCTCAACGTGCAAATGTGGGCTGCGCCAAACCCCTCATTTGCACATTGAATTTGAATGAGGAGATTTTCGATCTGACTACACATTTGTAACGAGATAGGTTATGGAAAATTTTACTGCAGATATCGTTGTGATTGGGTCTGGCCCCTCTGGTCAAAAAGCGGCGATTCAAGCTGCAAAATTGGGTAAGAGTGTGATTGTTATCGAAAGAGATTCTGTTCCTGGTGGAGCATGTTTATTTTCAGGGACAATTCCATCGAAAACTTTTCGAGAAGCTGTTGTTGATCTTACACGCTTTTATCAGCGTCAATTTGAGGGGGCGGATCAGATCATGCCTCAAGTGACAATTGATGAGCTAAACAAACGGTTAAATACGGTGATTTTTGAGGAAAGGAATATTATTGTTCGTCAGTTTAAAAAAAATAACATTAAGTTTTTGCAAGGTTCGGCTTGCTTTGAGAACGAAAATACGCTGATTATTGTTGATGGGGATTTCCGACTGAAATATCAGATTAAAGCAACTTGTTTTATTATCGCTGTTGGCTCTAATCCTCGCCACCCATCGGATGTTGTCTTTGATAAAGAGGTGATTTTAGATTCCACAACCCTTCTAGGGATTGGTAAGGTTCCAAAAAGTATGATTGTCCTTGGAGGAGGGGTTATTGGATCTGAATATGCCAGTTATTTTGCAGCTCTTGGAACCGACGTGACTGTTATTGATAGAAAAGAACATATGCTTCCAATGCTTGATGCGGAAATTGGAATCCATTTACAAACAGCTCTAACAGACATTGGATTGAAATTTATAGGAAAGAAGGAGCCAGTTGAGATTCTCAGGAAAGAAGATCGTGCGTTTGTTCGCTTTAAGGATGGAACGACTCTTGAAGCGGAGGTGCTACTCTATGCATTAGGTCGTACAGCTAATGTGGAGGCGTTACATCTTGAAAATACGGGGATTAAAGTGGATGGTAAAGGATATATTCCGGTTAACGCCCTTTTTCAAACCATAGTTCCTCATATTTATGCTGTTGGTGATGTGATTGGAGGGCCAAGTTTGGCCTCAACAAGCATGGAACAGGGGCGCTTGGCAGCGCGCCATGCTTGCGGCGTGCAAACGCATCATTTTCCAACATTTTATCCAATTGGAATTTATACGATCCCAGAAATTTCTTCTTGTGGATACACCGAAGAAGAGTTAAAAAATTGGGGCTTTCATTATGAGGTTGGTCGAGCTCATTTTTATGAAATCGCGAGAAGTCATATTGCGGGAAGTAGTTCAGGTCTTTTTAAAATTCTTTTTCACGCCGAAACCCTGGAGATATTAGGAATACATGTCATAGGGAGAAATGCGACAGAGGTTGTCCATATTGGACAGATGGCGATCAGTTTAAGGGCGCATCTTGATTATTTTATCGATCACGTCTTTAATTATCCGACCTATGCCGAGGGGTATCGCATTGCTGCTTTAAATGGAATGAATAAGATTAAATTTAAACGATAATGTTGGTTTCTAAATTTTATTTTACCCCGAATTCATGAAAAAAAGCGTCGTATTCAATCGCGTTGTCTTACACTGTTTTTTCTTTTTTTTGCTTGCTTGCGAAATGGCTGGGGGAAGCGAATTTTATGCGATACTCGTTGGGGATACCTCGGAGAAAACAATTAAGAATCTCGTTAAGTCTGATATCAAACGAATGAAAAAAGAGCTTAGACAGATCGTAACATACACTGGACAGAATCTTTATCTTGCGGTTTTACAAGGAGATCATCTAAATCTAGAAAATTTGCAGGGGGTGTTTGAGACTCTTAAGCCACGTTCTGATGATACAGTCCTCTTCTATCAAAGTTCTCATGGGTTTCGCACGCCTGAACACGAAGGGAAATGGCCAATCCTTTTTTTTAGTGCTCATAACTTAGGAATTCATTTTGAATCGATTAACCAGCTCTTATTGAATAAAAAACCGAGGCTTCTTATCTCTCTTGTCAATGCGTGCAATTCACCTTTACCAGAGACATTCATTCATCGCGAGCCATCTATTAGTTTAGTGAATCGTGCTAAGTCGAACAGAAACGAATTTAAGGAGGTGTACAGTAAACTTTTTGTTGAGTCTAAAGGGGCGATTATCGCATCGAGTTCGAAATCCGGTCAGCAATCGTTTGGATTAGATGCAGAGGGCAGTTTCTTTACATCAGCCTTTCTGTCAGCTTTAAAGAGAGCTCTTTTGGGAGAGATCAAAGCGGATTGGAATGGGATCATGAAAGACACTGTGATGCAGACTGTCAAACGATTAAAAATTTATCATTATACTCAGCGTCCTCAATTTATGATTTTAGATGATTTTCAAACAGATTTTGAAACAGATCTTCAGCCCAAATAGGATTTCTGGTACGTAAGGTGAGTTATTAAATAATAAAATAGTTGTTAAGTGTTTAATCTCTTAATCTTTTTCAAACATTGATTTTTATTTTTTTGTTTGATAGACTCATTTTTTAATTACCTCTAATAAGCCTCAAAATTCACCTAAAGGTGAGTTGAATGATCTGAAAAAACAACTTTTTATTTGAGTGATTGTTGAATCTTCGGCGTCTGACCTCATAAAAAGCAGTTGATTTTTCTGAAATGACATTCATAACATACTAGGACAATTTTAATGTCACAGAACACTCATTTTTCTCAAGATGAAGATTCTAATGTCAATTCCCACTCACATGATAAAAGGGAAGAAAAGCCTCAATTTCATGCACCTGAATTTGTTTTAATTGATGAACGAGATGGGGATAAAAAATATTCCTACTTCGGTTCCTCCTCTTTTGAGCAATCACAAAGAACGAAAGAGGCACAAACGAAAATCGAACAATCACCAAAAGGCTCGTTACGCTTTATTTCGTTCTTGGGGTTTGTTTTCTGTTTTATCTTAGGTCTTGGAATGTTGGTGTGGTCGGGTGTTATGACGCTCCTTGCACTCTTTTGTTTATTTCAAAATCCACATTTTAATCAAGGAATGTGGAAGTTTTGGAAGTATTTTGCCCACACTTTTATTGCCGCCTTTTGTTTTATGTTGGCAGTGATTAGCCCAGCACTAGGATTGGGTTTATTGGCTCTTTATTTCTCTCTTGCAAGTCAATTAGTCGATGAAGATTTTTTGCGAAAAATTATCCGTCGATCATTTAATCATTTATGATGTCCCATCCTCGGATGGCACAAAAAATCATTGACGTTATCTGGACATTTTTCCAGGAAAAATTGCGCCTCTGCACAGGCGTCTGATTTCTTCTAATCTTACTCACTCACCTTAGAGTCTGTTGAGAATCAAGGTGAGTGATGGGAAAAAAGTTGATTTGCGCCACATCACGTTATGAATTAAGCATTTTAATTTCAAAGATGATCTCCTGATTGACTAAATCTAATGTGATCGCACTTTTTGGTGGAATTTTTCCTTCTAAAATGGCTGTTGAAAGTTTATTAATCACCTCTTGCTGTATATAACGCTTAAGAGGACGCGCTCCAAATGCTGGTTCATACCCTTCCTTTGCAAGGTGGCTTAGGATTTGCGGGGTCCAATTTAATTCAACATCACGATCTCTTAATCGCTTAGCCAGTAAATTCAGTTGAATCGCAACGATTTTTTCCATGTCTTTTTCATAGAGGGGTAAAAAAGGTAAAATATCATCTAAACGGTTGATGAATTCTGGACGGAAGTGATTTTTTACAACCGGATCTAAAATTCGCATCAGCACTTCTTTTGTTAAATTGTTTTGATCATGCTCTATTTTTTCTAGAAGGCGGTCTGATCCTAAATTTGAAGTCATGATAAATAACGCATTCTTACAATTGACAATCCGCCCTTTGCTGTCGGTGATTCGTCCATCATCGAAAACCTGTAGTAAAATATTGAAAACATCATGATGCGCTTTTTCTACTTCATCGAAGAGAACGACAGAATAAGGACGTCGGCGTAAAGATTCTGTCAGCTGTCCTCCTTCATCGTAGCCAACGTATCCAGGAGGAGATCCAATCAGTTTTGATACACTATGTTTTTCCATATATTCCGACATATCAACGCGGATCAATGCCTCTTGTTGATTGAACAATTGATACGCCAGTTCTTTAGCTAATTCGGTTTTTCCAACACCGGTTGGTCCTAAAAAGAGAAAAACGCCTGTTGGTCGATTGGGGTCGCTTAAACCTGATCTAGAGCGACGGATCGATTCACAAACAGCTTTGACAGCTAAATCTTGACCAACAACCCTTTTTTGAATTTCTTTTTCAAGATGGAGTAAACGCTCTGCTTCTCCTTCTAACATTTTATTCACGGGGATTCCGGTCCATTTAGCAACAATCTGAGCAATCAAATGTTCATCGACCTCTTCTTGCAGAAGGCGATTAGGTTTTTCATCTAATTCTTTTTGTAAATTCTCTATTTCCTTCTGAAGTTTAGGGACAGTATTGTATCGCAGCTCTGCCACGCGATTGTAATCTGCTTTGCGCTCGGCTTCTTCCTCCTGGAATCGCAGTTTCTCAAGTTGATCTTTTTTTTCTTTCAGCCCCTCAATCATTTTTTTCTCATGCTCCCACTGCTGACGCAAGATGCTGAGCTCTTCTTTGATTTTAGCAATCCGATGTTCAAGTTTTTCCACTTCATTCTTTGCAAGGGAGGTGTTTTCTCGTTTCATCGCCTCTTGTTCCACAATTAAAGAGGCAACTTCTCGTTCTTTATTGTCAATCGGAAGGGGGCGGCTGCCCAATTGCATGCGAATTAAGCTGGCGGCTTCATCAATAAGATCAATCGCTTTATCCGGTAGGCGTCGATCTGTAATGTAGCGGTAAGAGAGAAAGACAGCTGCATGAATGGCTGATTCTGTAATGTGTACACCGTGAAAAATTTCATATCGTTCCCTGAGCCCTCTTAAAATTGCAATAGAGTCCTCAAGAGTCGGCTCGTTGACCATGACGGGTTGAAAACGTCGCTCAAGAGCTGCATCTTTTTCAATATGTTTTTGATATTCATTCAGAGTTGTTGCGCCAATGCAATGAAGAGTGCCTCTTGCTAAAGCTGGTTTTAAGAGATTGGCTGCATCCATTGCCCCTTCGCTTGCCCCCGCACCAATTAAGGTGTGCACTTCATCGATAAACAGGATGATCTTTCCTTCCGCTTTCTCTATGTCTTGCAAAATGCCTTTTAATCTTTCTTCAAATTCTCCTCTATATTTAGTTCCGGCAATCAGACTCCCCATGTCTAAAGCTAGGAGTTGTCTATTTTTGAGTGAATCTGGAACATCTCCTTGAATAATCCGTTGAGCCAGTCCTTCTGCAATCGCTGTTTTTCCAACCCCCGGTTCTCCAATAAGCATCGGGTTATTTTTACTGCGTCGACTCAGGACTTGCATCGTTCGGCGAATTTCTTCATCTCGTCCAATCACGGGGTCTAATTTTCCTTTTCGTGCTAAATCGGTCAAATTTTTACAGTATTTTTCAAGGGCCTGTAGATTTGATTCTCCGCTTGGAGAGTCCATTCGTCGATCTCCTCGAATTTTTTTAATTTGATCTTCAACGTCTTTAACTGATAATTGGGTTGTTTTTTTCCATGAAGCAAAAGGCTCTCCTCCATTTTTCCAGTAGGAAACCAGAAAATGATCGCTGCTGGTATAAGAATCGTTCCAACTCTTTGCAATCTGTTGGGCATCGGCAATCCGGCTTTGCAAATCACGCGATCCGGTTGGTGGCTGAGCTTCAGAGCCTGTTGCAAATGATGCCAAGCGATCTATGCTTCGCTCGACATCGCGAAGAAGCGATTGCGATTGAGCCCCTAAGTTGGATAAAATGGAATTAAAATAGCCTTGTGGATGTTGTAAAAAAGCCCATAGGAGGTGGTTTTCTGTCACTTGAGTTTGGTTTCGCCTTTGGGCTTCTGCAAAAGCTGCTTCTAAAGCTTCGGTAACGCTGTCGGTAAATTGTTGATTCATGGGTTGACCTCCGTACGATTAAAAGGGTAAAACTGGTTACAATAACTCATCTTAGAACCTGTTGAACAGCTTCTTAGATCTTGCGAAAATCTTTTCTGAGTGTATAGCGAATCTTAGCAAACAAATCATCGGATCAAAGATGCTGAACAGGTTCTTACGCAAAAGGTGCAGACAAAGGCGAACATGTTTTGAATTTCAATTGATTCAAAAATGCTCGCAATATGAGAGCTAATGATATTGAGTCTCTCCTTGGTTGAGTTTTTGTAATAATTCTTGTGCATAGAGTTGCGGGCCGCCATCTCGGTAGTTGACGGTATAGAGAAGTTGTCCATTAGGATTAATGACGACAATTGTTGGAAATGCATTCACTCCATAACGATCTAAGAGCGGTTTATAAGGAGATGTCATCATTCCAGCTTCTGAATAATCATTAAATTCAGCTTTGAGAAAAACAAATTTTTGACTCACAGCCTGAGTAAATTCGGGATGATTCAATACTGTTTTCTCCAGTCTCATGCAGGCTGGACACCAATTTGTTCCGGTAAATAAAATGACAATCGGTTTTGAACTGGATTGAGACATGGAGACAGCATCCGAGTAATTTGACTGCCAGTTAATCTGATGACCAACATATTGATTAGAAGATTGATAGCCGGCTGAATAATTGGGAGACATTCCACTCCCTTGAGGATTAGAGGAATAGCGAGATTGAGCTGCCAAAAAGCTAGAGCTTAATAGGGCGATGCTGCTTAGGATGAACATCATATTTTTTTTCATAAAGTTTTTCCTTTAGTTAAACTTTAAATAGAGGACTTAGAAGCTATTTTCAGACAATGGTGAGATCGATAGGGGGATTTGTGTTAGAAAGACGATTCTTCTCTTGAATTTATGGTAAAAGAAGATTAAAATCAATGGAACTACTTACGAAAATAGTCGGAAAAATGTCATCTTTTCCCCCAACAGTTGTGATTCGGCATCGCTTAGAGAACCTGAAAAAATGCAGTTTGCGCGGGCTTGAAAATCGACCTGATTTTCTTTTTATTACATACCCCTATCAAACGCTTCCCTCTCTAAATGAGTACATTATCTTAAATTTAGATGCCCCTCCTTTAACGGTTGAAGATGCCCCATATGGACTTTTGATTCTAGACGCCACGTGGCGCTATGCAGCCAAAATGTTTAAACCTTTTGCAAATCAACCCGCTTTTCGTTATCGAAGTCTTCCTTCCCACTATAGGACTGCTTACCCCAGAAGGCAGCTAGATTGTCCTGATCCACAAAGAGGTTTAGCTTCAATAGAGGCTCTTTACTTAAGCTATCTTCTACTTAAGCGCGATATTAGCGGATTGTTGGATCATTATCACTGGAAGGAGTCTTTCCTAAATATAAATAAAATCATTAGTTGACTATTAAAAAAAATATTTTTATAATTATTTTAAAAATGTTTTTTACTAACTAATTAATTTGGGTTTTTTAATGTTAGCGGAGATAACTCAACAGCTTGATGTGATAGAGCACGTACTATGGACTTATTTAGGGGTACCGATTGTGATGGTATTGGGCTTTTATTTGTCCATTAAGTCCAATTTTTTTCAAATTCGTCACCTTCCAACTGTTTTTAAAACATTCATAGGTTTTTTACGAGTTCGCAATAGTGACGATGAAAGAGGGATTCATCCTTTAAAAGCTTTTTTTGCGGCTGTTGGCGGCTGTGTAGGAATAGGCAATATTGTTGGAATTTGTACAGCTGTTCAACTAGGGGGCCCAGGTGCTTTATTTTGGATTTGGATGACTGCCATTGCAGGGATGATCCTCAAATACTCTGAAGTTTATCTGGGATTGCGATATCGAGTCCCAAATGGAAAGGGGGGATACAATGGCGGCCCGATGTACTTTTTAGCTCGCGCTTTTAATAAAAATTGGATTCCTCAGCTTGTTTGCCTCTTGTTGTGCATCTATGGAGTTGAGGTCTATCAATTTAGTGTGATTACAACGAGTGTGACGAGTAATTGGGGATTAAATCCTTATGTTGTCATTACGATTCTTTTAGCTCTCGTGATTTTTGCTGGCAGTGGGGGAGTCAAGCGGGTGGGAAGTATTTCGAGCAAAAGTTTACCTGTTTTTGTTGTCCTTTATGTGGGAATGGGGGCTTGGGTATTGGTGAATAATTTACAGGTTATTCCAGGTGTGATTAGTGAAATTTTCATCTCTGCTTTTTCAGGACATGCGGCGCTTGGAGGCTTTGCGGGCGCCGGGATTATCGCAACAATGTCTCATGGTATTCGCCGTGGTTGCTATACGGGAGATATTGGGGTAGGCTACGCTTCCGTGATTCATAGTGAGAGTAGCGCTCAAGTTCCTGAACAGCAAGCATCATTAGCGATTTTTGATATTTTTTTAGACACATTTATTGTGTGTACAACCAGTTTATTTCTTATCCTTGCAACAGGAATTTGGCATGAACCAATTGAGGCTGGTATGCTTGTTCAAATGGCGTTAGGGCAATATTTCCCTTATATGCAGTTTTTCATGCCTTTATTTCTTTTTATGTTGGGCTATAATACGATTAATGCTTATTTTTGTGTCGGATTAAAATGCGCCGAACACTTAGCCCCTCGCTGGGGACGCTTCATTTATTATGCCTATGCGGTGATCGCTCTGTTAATATTTTCTTTCATGGGAACCGCGCAAGCGCAAACCGCTATGGCGATTGCGGGTGTTTCTCTCCTCATTATAAATGGCGCAGGAATCTTTATGCTTCGTCATGAAATTTCATTTAATATGCCCGGTGAGCTTGAAACAAAAAAAGAAGAGCCTCTTTTATCAGAGAGACCTCTTGAGCAGGTGTGAGAAAAATTCTTGTATTAGAACCTGTTGTGGCTCTTTGATTACAATGCATCAATCAAAGATATAGAGCAGGTTCTAAAGAGATGTTCTGCGTTATGTGACACTCTTGTGATGTTGCCAAGTTGTTTCAGGAACATTCAGTTGATGATTGATAAAGCGAGATAAAATAAAGAGATAATCAGATAAGCGGTTCAGATAGGCAAGAACTCCTTGTGTCACTTCGGCTTGCTCATAGAGGGGGACAACTAACCGTTCAGCTCTCCTGATAATGCTCCTAGCCAGGTGAAGAGCTGCTCCTGTCGGATGCCCTCCTGGAAGAATAAATGTTGTCAGAGGAGGAAGTCTATCATCCATTGAATCGATCCACTTTTCCAAAAGAGCGATT
Source organism: Parachlamydiaceae bacterium (assembly GCA_044326545.1). Lineage (GTDB taxonomy): Bacteria > Chlamydiota > Chlamydiia > Chlamydiales > Parachlamydiaceae > JANWJE01. Next base: position 38,282 of record JBIRBM010000012.1, read on the forward strand.
GCCTCATCGTCGAATCGAGTTTTGTCTAATTTATGATTTTGTTCGCATGTTCGGGGAGTCGCTAAAGCGGCTCCAACATCAAATAATGCATGCTGGATGATTTCAATTTGATTGAAAATGGAACTGAATCTTTCTTCTCTTTGCAGAAATGAAAGAGCCAATCCTAAAGCAGAGTTTCCTTCGTCTACTGTTCCTACAGCGTCAATAAAAGGATTGTCTTTTTGCACCCTTTCACCGGAAAATAGGGAGGTCATTCCTTTATCGCCTGTTCTTGTGTAAATTTTCATATTCACCCTCTTGTTTTAAGATATGTTAACTCACTTTACGTATCAGGAGCGCGATTTGGGCTTTAGCCAAAGCCTTCGGCTTGCAAGCTTGCAACCGCAAGAGCCTTCGCTATTCAGGACAGCAAGCTAATAATTGGCGACGCAATTCTCTTAATGTTTTACAATCGTAATTGTGATCTTTAGTGATTGCTTCGGCTTGCTGAAGGTGATGCCAACTATTCAAATAATCCCGTCGTTGAAAGTATAAAACTGCTAAATAATAATGAACTTCCGGTTCATTTTTATCTAAAATTTCAAATCGTTTTAGAGTATCTAAAGCTTCGCTAGCACGATGCAGTTGCATCCATGTGATAGCCAGAGATAAAATACCGGCGCGGAATTTTGGATAACGCTTTAAGGTTTCTTCCAACGCCTCTTTTTTAATGATCAGCGATTGTCTGTTTTCATCAACTTTTTTGAATAGGATACTGATTCCTTTTGCATCCACTTTCCCCTCTAAATAGTCAACAGCCATTGTGTTTTTGACCACTGCATACTCAGGGACGATATCTTTGATTTCATTAATCAGTTTTTCACCCTCTTGTTGATCTCCTGTTAAAACAAAAAGATAGCCCATCAGTTCTTTTAAAAAAGGATCGCCTTTCATATAAGGTTCTGCTTTATGATAGGCAAGAAGTGCTTTTTCGTATTCGCCATTTTGCCAATAGACCGAAGCCTGATTGAAGTGAGCCATTCCGATCACTTCTTTGACACTGCGTTTTTGAAGGGAGGATGTATTAACCCCTAAGTATTGGTCAGACTCAATATTAATCCCTCTAGCGGTTGTTTCAATGTTAATGATGTGATCGCCATTGCGGTAGCGAACATAAATATGACCGGGTGGGGTAATCATTTCTAAAGTGAGGGCAAGGCGTTGTGCGAGGCATAAATAGAGAATAGAGACACCTAAGCAAACCCCTCTGCGAGAATCGAGTACTGAAGGGAGAAACGTATAAAGATCAATATCTTTAGCATACAGAGAATGGGGAGGGAAGCGAAAACCCATTTCATCAAAAATAAAATGATTAATGGCAATGATTTTTTCTTCCGCAGTAGGGTCTTTTTTTGGAAGACGGGCGATAATTTGTAATGCCATAAGGTCAATCAGAGCTTCATACGAGAGGATCCGTGAGCGATCATTTCCAAATTGGCTTAAAAAAAGGCCTCTTGCCACATCAATTTCATTCAAAGGCAGAGCGCACACATCTTCTTCGCTCCAAACCTGATGTCCTTTAAGTGAGTCATGATGAAGTCTTTTTGAAAGTTTTGATAAAGTATTGAGGGTCTCGTCATCAAGAAGGATGACTTCTTGGTCCATCGGCTTATTCACTAAGATGACGAGCGCATTGATGATTGATGCAGAAAGGGGAATCTCATGGATTGAGAAAGAAAGAGGATCTCCTGGTGAATTTGTTAAAAGACGCCAAGCATCCCGAAGAGCTTGTTCTCCAACGGGGAATTGACCATAGAGTTCATAGAACGCCAAGTGCTGGGAGACTGATTTTGGATCTAAGCGATTGTAAAGTGTTTTGAGTTTTATCTCAGAAGGTTTTTCTAAACAAGTCGCTGAGAAGATGACACAAGAGAACAAGAGGGTGTTCATCAAGTTATGCTTAAACGAGGGGAGCAAGGGGTACCTATCGAAGATTGTGCAAACGATCAACTCTACATGGTGCAATCAGTTGTTGAATAAGATACTTTAAATCGGCTTGTTTTTCAAGCTCTTCAATAGATGGTTTTAATCGATAAGACCAGTTGTTTTCTAGATCTAAGCCAGGGATATTAATTCTTTCATGATCGGGATTTTCCCAACTCAAACCCGGAATTAAACCTAAATATTCTTGTAGAGGGTTAATGTGGAATAAACTGTTTGAATGATGACTATCGAAGAGAATCTCTTTGAGGTGGTCTCGACTCAAAGGGAGGTCGTAGCTCCAGCCTTTAGATTCAGCAAACAGTTGCGCCTCTTCCGGATGATCCCTCCACCATTGTTGAAGCGTTTCAGTGTCGTGTGTAGAGAGTGTTGTCATGCTTTCGATATCATAATCTTGGGGAAGAATAAAACTTCTGTCTGAATTCCAGTTGCGCTCCCATCGCATGACCCGTGTTCCGCATATTCCCAATGTCGCGAGACATTTTTTTACTTCGGGAGGAACGACTCCCAGATCTTCTCCGATAGGGAGCATCACGCTTGCTTGAATCATCATAAGGAGAATTTTTTGACCATGATCAATCCATAAAGATTCCTCTTCAGGAATAAATGTCCCCTCTTTTGCACTCTTTCCTAATGGAATAGACCAAATACGAAAAAATCCGACAATATGATCAATCCGATACATGTGATAGTGACGGCTTGCCCACCGCAGGCGTTCATTCCACCAACAAAAATGATGGGTTTCCATCGCATCCCAGTTATAAATAGGGAAGCCCCAGTTTTGTCCTGTTTCAATAAAGTAATCAGGAGGTGCCCCAGCTGAAAAATTGAGATTGAAGAGTTCTTGATGAAGCCAAACGTCTGCGCTATCGCGCCCGATTAAAATGGGGATATCTCCCATCAATAGAACATGTTGATCGTTCGCATGTGCTTTAGCTTTTTTAAATTGATGATCACAAAGAAATTGTAGAAAACAAATGTAGTTAAACTCTTCTTCATATTCTTGCATAATCGAATCAAGTAAATCAGGAGGAGACTGACGATCTGTTTCAGGCCACTCTTCCCAGTTTTGCTGATGGTGCTTCTCTTTTAAAATTTTAAAGACCGCATACCCCTTTAGCCAAGATTGAGCCTCTACAAAAAATGCATTAAATTCCTGGCTTTCGATGGTTTTTAGGCCATAGAGACGAAAATAATCGTGCAAGAAACTGTCTTTATGCTGTCGCACTTTCGTGTAGTCGACTAAGGGAGTCTTAGAACATTTTGGCAAAGATTGCAATCTCTCTTTCAGGTATGGATCAGTTTGAACCTCGGGCAATGCATCAAGACCGATGAAGAGAGGATTTAAGGCAAAAGCCGACAGCGCGCTATAAGGACTTTTTCCAAGTCCTGTGTCATTGAGAGGCAAAAGTTGGATGACATCAAATCCAATTGAGGCACACCAGTCAATCAATGGAGGTAAATCTGTATACTCGCCAACTCCATAAGAGTGATGCGAATGAATGCTAAAAAGAGGGATGGCAATTCCATGATGATCTTTAATTCCAATCTGCTGCCATTGGACAGCAGTCGGTGAATGGAGCAGGGAAGAGAGATCTTTCATAACATAACATTCATTAAAAGGGTTGTGTAAAATTTTATTTTAAATGATGAGGGATAAAATGAACATCTTCTTTTGGAGTTATCGCAGGTTCGATAAACAAAATGTTGATGTCGTCGCGAAAACTTCCGTTTTTTCATTAGACTTCTTCGGAAACTTCATTGACTTGCTAAAACCGCCATTTTTGGCCTCTTTTTTGTAAAATTTTTCGACCGTATGCACGCATACGCTCTCAACATTTTCAAAACAATCTACTCAAAAAGGGCAATTTTTTCAAGGAAAGCAAGTTTCCGAAGAAGTCTATTGATTTTTTGACACTCACCTTCAGCACTAGCACTCTTGGTGCGTCAGGTGAGTGTCATAAGGAACTCGGATTGACAAGATGCCGATATTATTCTAGGATGAACAACGAACCTATCCCGGTTCCGACTAATCTTGATTGATCGGTATTGCAGTTAAATTCTGGAAAATTTGAGGTTGAATAAGGATAGACAAGTAGAGCTTATGTCAGAAGGTGCTTCATGTTATCGCAGGTTTTGTCTAATAAGAAAAAAGGATTGACCCCTTATCCTGAAGGTTCGATGAGAGAACTGTTGCAACTTTCTTTTCCCCTTATTATTTCTTTGATGTCATCGGGATTGATGATATTTTTAGATCGATTGTTCTTAGCTCATTATTCTCTAAATGCATTAAATGCTTCCGCTCATGCTGGGGCTACTGTTCAATTTTTACAATTTTGGTCGATTACGACTGTGTGTATAGCAGAAGTATTTGTTGGACGTTATAACGGTGCCGGAAAGGTTGAAAAACTTGGACAGCCGATTTGGCAAATGATTTGGCTAGCGTTAGGGACTTTCTTTGTTTACCTTCCTTTAGGCTTATTCGCTGGTCCTTTCATTTTTTTTAGTGAACATTATAAAGATTTAGAAATTGAATTTTTTAGTGTTTTAACCTGTTTTATTCCTATTTCAGCCCTTTCAGCAGCCATTTCAGCCTTTTATATTGGACGGGGAAAATTTAAATTTATTACCCTAGTGATGATGGGGGCTAATCTTTTAAATGTGTTTTTTGACGTCGTGCTGATTTTTGGCGTTTCGCCTTGGATTCCCTCTTATGGAATCGCCGGAGCTGCATGGGGAACCGGAATTGCGCAAACTTTTCAGGCGATCATTCTTTTCTCTGCTTTTTATTCTCGCTCGAATCGACAGGCGTATGGGACCGGGCGTTGGAAGATCAATAAGCGCCTTTTTTTTAGTTGTATCAGAATAGGGCTGCCATCAGCAGTGGCTCACAGTCTTGAAATCTTAGCTTGGGTGTTAATTTTTGAATTGATGTCTCGTTTGGGATCAGATTATATGACTGTTGTGACTATAGCTCAAAGTATTTTATTTATGTTTAGCTTTGTGACTGAAGGCGTCTCCAAAGGAGCCACTGTGATTGCAGCTAATTTTATTGGGTCTCAAAAACATGAGCTCGTGTGGAAATTGCTCGTATCAGGAACAAAATTTTATACGACCATCTTTTTTTTCTTAGGGATTCTCCTCGTCTGGCATCCAGATCCTATGATTAAGTGGTTTGTCCCAGATAGCAGTTCTTTAAGCCTTCAAACATTAGAGACTGTGCAAACAGCTTGTTTTTGGGTGTGGATTTACTTTCTTTTCGATGGTTTCAGTTGGTTGTTAATCGGGCTTTTGACTGCGGCCGGAGATACGCAATTTGTGATGAAAGTTGGAGGCATGGCTCCTTTTTTATGCGCTCTATTGCCCGTCTATTTTTTTGTTTTTCAGTGGGGAGCGCAGCCTTCTGTCACTTGGATGATGATTGCTTTTTATGCTTTTGCTTCGAGTTCAATTTATTTCTTCCGATTTAAAAGCGAAAGGTGGAGAGAGGTCGTTCTGGTTTGAACATTTTCATCGGTTAACGCCTTTTTAACAGACATCATCGATCGTCTGGAGCTGACTTGAAACTCCGACGCTTTGGCTCAGCCCAAATAGCACGCTTATTGCGTCAGGTGAGTTGAAAAATCATTTCTTCAAATTTTACCCAAGTTGTATTACGATGAATCGTATGAAATCATGAATGATGAAAAAACACCTTTAGGAATGATAACCATGAAACAACAAGCAATTGTCATTAGTTCTTACGCACTATTAAACTTAATTGGAGGATTGATAGGATTGGCTGTTGCCGGTAGCCTTCCTTCACTGATTGCCTCTGCTCTTATTGCTGTCATTTTATTTTTTTGCGCCGCTTTTGTATTAAGAGGGAGTATGGTTGCTTATCAAACAGCCACTATTCTTTCGGCTTGTCTTTTCCTCTTCTTCACGTATCGTTATTCGTTAAGTTGGAAAATCATGCCAGGAGGAGTGATGGCTTTGATCAGTATTATTTTATTCATTTACTTAATCTTACAAAAAAAGAAATTCGGATGAGCTGAATAGCGGCCTGTTTTACTGGTTTCTTTTTTTGATGATCTAGGGCGTCTCATCAATTGCTCATAGCCTCTATTCAAGATGATTTCTCAACCGGTGTGACCACTCGTTTGGAAAGAACTTGAATAAAGGGTTATTATCAATTGATGACACGCCCTAAAAGCACAATTAAAAAACTTTTAGGCGGTCAAGTAGAGCTTTATTTTTTGGAATTCCTATTCATAGCAACATAACACACGCAACATTCGCATACAAAACCTGTCAAAGCAAAAACACTGATAACCTCAGCAGCTTTAACAGCAGGAATGGTTGCAGCAGCACCTGTAGCTCCTGCCAATGCCATTACAGTCCAATGTGTACAGCAAAGACAATTTCTTATGGTTCTGCCTTTTTCAACATCTGGGGTAAAGCAGCAAAATGCAGCTTTTACAGCGTCGCATAAGGAGATCTTGTCTTTGATAACGGTAGCCGGGGAAGAAGGGAGGGGAATTAAATTAATTTTTTCGTTTTTCCACATGCTTTTATTAACTGTCGATGAGGGGTCCATAAATAATCTCCGCTTAAAATGAATAAAAAGAGAGCTGTTAAGAATAAAACTAGAGTGATGATTTAAACCGAAGGGGCAAGTAAGTCATTAACACTATCAGATCTCACTTTTAAGGTCATTTCGTTTGCTTCGCAAGGATCATGATCTGAAGAGTGACAGATTTGAAATCTTTGCAGCCAAAATATAATCAGCTTTTGTGAGAGCGTTGATATTATGAGTCGATATCGTGATTGTTAATGTCTTGTATTCTAAAAAAAGATCGGGGTGATGATTTTCTTTTTCTGCGATGTTCGCTATTTGATTTGTAAAATCGATGAGATCTTGATAATGATCAAATGTCATTTTTGTTTTAAGATAGCGACCATCTACAACTTCCCATCCATTCGGAATGTCTTCGAGGATTGATCCCTTTTCACTAGAATCTAAAGGATGAAAAAAAGTCTCTCTGTCATCAGCTAAAGAGTGATTGGCGAGGCTAGATCCCGCCTCTTTTTTTTTAACAGAAAAGAGAAATGAACGACATGTCGTGTTTAATATGCCGTATAAACTGATGGACATCCACGCAATTTCTATTACGACGGATGAAAGATTCCAACTAAAAAATAACGAAAAAAGAATGCAGATAGATCCTAAGAGATTGATACAAGAAAAAAATAAATCTCTTGATGACCAATAATGTAATTGTAGAAGCATATAGGCTGCAAGGATACAGCACACGCCAAAAAGACCAATTAGGTCTGGGAGATGATCAAATAGTTTAGGGCTGAATTCCTGCCAGCTCATATTCATTTCCTTTTAATAAATAGGGGGAGCAATATTGACTTAATATTCGGAAAAAGTTTTGCACCTTTTTATATACTCATTCAAGCTCAAAGTGCGAATGTAGGCTGTGCCAAAGCTATGGAGCTTAACAGATCGTTTATCCTACGATAGACACCAATTCATAAGTCGCCTCCCGATCTGTAAGGTGAGTTTATCACAACAAGGCAGCCCGATCATGTTTTGTAGGCACCTTCTAACACAAGACGAATTTTTGTAAATGAGGATATCATCATTTGATTTAAACGATGAAGTCTTATCATTTACCGATTTTCAGATCATATTTTTAAATCTTTCAAACCAGGAATTGTAGAAAGAAAATGATGTCTCACGTCATGGCTTAAAAAAAGTCCGCCAAAATCTGACGTTCGTGTTAATCCGGCCGCGTCTTGTATGCCCCGCATTCTCACACACATGTGTAATCCATCGACCACAACAGCAACGCTTTCTGTTTCTAAAACTTGACAAAGACATTCTTTGATTTGTTTTGTCATGCGCTCCTGAACCTGTGGACGCCTAGCAAAATATTGAGCTATCCTATTTAATTTTGATAATCCGACCACTTTGTTACCTGGAAAATAAGCGATGTGGCAGTAACCTAGAATGGGAAGAAAGTGGTGTTCACATACACTTTTAATTTCGATATTAGCCTCTACTAACATTTCAGTGTACTGGAATTTATTTTCTTGAGTTGTGATCTTTGGAAAATTTTCCTTTTTTAAGCCGGAAAACAACTCTTTAACCAACATTTTAGCATACCGATAAGGCGTTTCCATGATAGAATCGTCAGTTAAATCCAAGCCCAGAGTTTCGAGTATTTTTTCAAAGTGATTGGAAATGATTTCAATTTTTTGATCATCAGAAAAATGATTTTCAATATATGGAGACTGCGGTATTAAATTAAAATCAACTTGTTGTTCGTTTTTAATGACCACATCAGGTTTACATAACATAACAATCTCCTATTAATTTAATGATGCTTCTGCATAACAATTATCTGTTTCGTGTATCACTATTTTTTTGATTAATATATTAGAACCTTTCAACTCCCTTGGACACACAACATTTAATAAATAATCTGCCATGTTCTCGGCAGTTGGATTAAAAGGGCAAATAAACAACGGTTTAGGAGTAGAGATGGATCTTAATGCCCTGATCATTTCGACATCTTCTTCAAACAACAAAAAAGTATGATCCCAATTCAAGTCAATCCAAGACCCTATTTTTTCTTTTAGTACCGAGAAATCAATCACTCTACCGACATCATCTAAACAATCCACTTCAGCTACTATATGAGCATAATAATTATGTCCATGTGGATTGGCGCATTTTCCTTCGTGTTTAAAAACTCTATGTCCTGAGCAAAAATGCACTTTTCTTGTACACGTAATTTTTGTCATCATTTACCAATCTTTTGAAATTTAGGACGGCAGCTTATTGTATGTAAGTAATAAAACTTATTCAATTTAAAAACATGTTTGAGAGCAAATAAAATTCTTATCCAGACAGCCTAATTATTTAAAAGATGAATAATGGTTTATGAAATGCGGTCAAAAATTGCCGGTGTTCATAAAGTTGGGATAATGCATGAATGCCTTAGAACTTGTGCAAAATCTTTGATCACGATGCTTTGCTGCTAGATTTAGGCCTCCTTTTAGACAACGAGTTGTCGTTTAAAGGAGCTTGTGTTACTGTCTCTATTTAAATTTTAATGGAGATTCTTTTTATGGTCATGCTCGGACCTCAGTGCGCTCAATCAAATTCAAAACTTGGACCTCTTTTACCACATAAAATAGAAAAAAGGGTTTACCACTCTTATTCCTTGCCAAACGGTTCGATTTCTCATGTTCCTTCAGTTTTTATCTCAAAAGATTATTCAAAAACATCCTCCGCAAAAAAAATTGAGCATTACATCCAACCTAATTTAGATTGTGATGATCCTGATTTTATTGAAAAACTCGTTCCTGACATTGAATCGCATATTACAAATCGGATTCAGTTATTCATTCATCAATTATTTACTGTATATCATACTAAAATTGAGTTTTTAAGGATACATACAGGAGCCGTTTTGCAGTATGGATTAGCAACCGATTCTAATAAACAACTTGCCGCGGCTCACAGTGGGACGCTTCCCTCTCTTCGGACAGATCCTTCGAATGAACATAATTGCTCTCGACTCTTTTTGGGAGATACTTGGGTTTTTGATCTTTGGGGAGGAACCACCGTTCTTCTTCCTTGCAAAGTGAATCAATTAGACAGTTGTATCGATCGATCAAAAATCGGAACGAATAGTGGAAATGATTTTCGCGGCTATTCGATAAACATTGTGAATCAAGTGGCAAAAGGGGGGTTCTCTCCAAAAAAGGGGCTTGAATTTTTCTTGGAGAGACTTGATAAAATCGTGAAGCGTATCGATATCCAAGATTCAGATCATGCTCGGATTTTAGCTTGCTATCAGAGAATTGTTGCCATTTATCAATCAGAATTGGAACGTGACAGCTTGCAACTTTTTAAAAAGATATTTTTTAAAGTGAATTCAACACTCAATGAATCAGATTTTTATAACGAAGTTCATAAAGAGATTCAGATGAGTCTTTCTGAAAATGAAACGAGTGAAAGACTAACAGTCGCATCAACTCAGCGTTTATCTTCTCGTTTTAACGTCATTGACATTTACAATTTATTAACAGACACCTTGTCTGAATGGATGGTGAATAAGCAAGAGGATGTATTTCACAGCAATACGGCAATCGATTACGTGACTCGCTCGATGTTTAATGGGCCAGTTATTGATTGCGCAACACATTATCTTAATGTCTTGAATCGCTGCAATCGGGTAGAAAAAGCTGATAAAATGAGAGAGGTCTTCGATTTTGAATGGAAAAAACCGAAAAATCTAGCAATCTCCAATCATTTCTCAGACTTAGAAAAACTTTGGATTGTTATCGAAGATCTAATCAAAATTAATGCAAAAAATAAACCGTATATCCTATTGCGACTCCTCGTTGGATTAATTGAACCATTAGCAATTAAAGAAAGAGCAAACAAACCCATTTTTTTTGATCCCGTTTTTTTAAATAAAACCGAATCTAATCTATTAGAGGTTATGGAAAGTGAAAATATCTCTATTGGAAAAACAGCAAATGAGTACGCCTCTTATTGCATGACAAATCCAAAAGTAGTGAAACTTATAGATGATCTTTTTTTGGAAATTTTCAATATTCACAATCAAGAGGTTTGCCAAGCAAAAATGAAACAGATCATCAAGATTTCCACTGTAAGAACGCTCTCTTCGGGATTATCTGCGACGATACATAAATTAGCAGAAATCTGCTTGCAAATCATTCGATGTAAGAAGAATAAAGATGAAAAATTTTTTCCCCAAAAAATGGGCACTATCTTTATTCGGATTCTTTTAACGAGGATAAAAAGTTCACCGAATGGCTATTCTTTTCAGCCCTTGTAGGAAAAAGATTCTATAATGATTGAAATTCACATGACGATAAATTGATGATGGAGAATATCGCCTATTGTTTGCGATTTTTGCTTTTGCAATAGAAAATTAATGTGATATAAATTGGCTTGCAATTTTGTTAGAGTTTCTTCAAAATCATCTGGTTAAAGATTGTGAAGAGTCTCCTGACATGCTCTACATAAAAATTCCGTGCCGAAATGGGCAAGGTTCCTTATTAATCTTTCTAACCTTTTGGATCTTATGCGTATTCCATTATCTTGGTTGCAAGAGTTTATTAATCTCTCTTCCTGGACTCCTGATGAAATAGCTAACATGTTGACAATGGCCGGTTTAGAGGTCGATCATATTGAAACTATTGGCACAAGGCTTCAAAACATCGTTGTTGCACGCGTGATTGAGACCCATAAACATCCCAATGCCGACAAATTAACTGTCGCCTCAGTTACAGATGGCCAACAAATCTATCAAATCGTGTGCGGAGCCCCAAATTGCCGATCTGGAATGAAAACAGCCTTAGCAAGAATCGGTGCCGTTTTAGGTGAAGGAGATGATGTTTTTACAATCAAGAAAGCAAAGCTTCGTGGTGTAGATTCCGAGGGGATGCTCTGTGCCGCAGAGGAAGTGGGGCTGCCAATCAGCACTGAAGGAATTATGGAGCTTCCTCATGATCTTGTCGAGGGAACTTCTTTGTATGACATTTATGCCGATACCTATTTTGATATTTCGTTGACCCCTAACTTGAGCCATTGTACAAGTGTGTTTGGGGTAGCCAGAGAACTTGCCGCTATCACAGGTCAACCTCTTCTTTATCCACAAATTGAGAGCCATGAATCAGAAGAGTTAATCGAACACTATTTGCGCGTCCGTGTGATCGATCAAGACGCTTGCCCCCGCTACGCTTGCCGTTTGATCCGAAATGTCAAGATCGCTTCGTCGCCTAAGTGGTTAAGGGAGCGGATAGAAAAATGCGGGTTGCGAAGCGTCAACAATGTTGTGGACGTCACTAACTACGTTTTATTAGAGATGGGCCATCCCTTGCATGCCTTTGATTACGATAAATTAGAGGGGCAAGAGGTGATTGTCCGAAAAGCCGGCGAAAAAGAATCCATTGAAACTCTTGACCAAAAGCCTCGATTGCTCAAAGAGTCGATGTTGATGATTTGCGACTCGTTGAGACCGATTGCCATTGCCGGTGTCATGGGAGGCGCTAATAGTGATATTTCAGACGAGACTCATCACCTTATTTTGGAATCTGCTTATTTTGATCCGATGAGCATTCGAAGGACCAGCAAACAATTAGGATTACAAACGGATGCATCGAAGCGTTTTGAGAGGGGGACAGATCCCAATCATATTCTTGCGGTTTTAGACCGAGCTGCCCTGTTAATCCAGCAAGTTGCAGGAGGTAATATTCTTTCAGGTGTGATTGATTGTCAATCCAAAGAATTTCCAGAAGCTGTTATCCCTTGCCGCTTGAGCCGTTTAAATCAATTGATTGGCAGAGTCTTTAGTCGGGGTGAAGTTGAGGAAATTTTTGTTAGGCTGCAATTTCCTTATCAATGGGATGGTCATGATCAATTTTTAGTTCATACTCCAACCTATCGAGGAGACATTAAATGGGAAATTGATCTCATTGAGGAGGTCGCCCGTTTATACGGATATGACAACATTCCGCGTGAAGGAGGGCGTTATCAAGCTTCTCGACTCCCTTCTGCTCCAATGTATCTTTTTGAAAATGAAGTGCGTTTAAAACTGATTCAGGAAGGACTTCAGGAGCTCTTGACATGCGATCTCATCGGTCCGTCGTTACTGCGCATCCTTTATGATAAAACGATACCCGATGAGGGAATGGTTAAAGTATTGAATCCCACGTCGGTTGAGCAGTCGATTTTGAGAACTTCTTTATTACCCGGCTTGCTCCAAGTTGCCAAATACAATGTTGACCATCAACATCACGATATTGCAGGTTTCGAAGTGGGGCGCATCCATTTTCATGAAGGGGAGCAATATAAAGAACAATCTGTTGCAGCCATTTTGTTGATGGGGCAAGCTTGTCCTTCTCATTGGGATCAAAAAGGGCGTACTGTTGATTTTTTTGATTTAAAGGGAATAGTACAAAACTTATTCGATGCATTTGGAATTTCAAATTACCAATTCAAAAATTTAGGGCTTGAGACGTTCCACTCGGGTAGGCAAGCCTCCATCTTTGTCGGTTCCCTGGAAGTGGGAACCATTGGTGAAATTCACCCTGCGATTCAGCGTCGTTTAGACGTACCACAACGTCTGTTGTTTGGGGAGTTTAATTTGCAGGATTTGATGCAAATTGTGAGACCTCTTGAAAAAGTGATCCCTTTAGCCATTTATCCCTCATCAGAGCGGGATTGGACGTTGACTATCAAACAATCGGTTCCATTTGCAAAGATTTTGCAGATCATTCATGAGCAACACTCATTAATTTTAGAAGATGTCACATTGAAAGATCTCTACCGAAGTGAAAAAATTGGGTTCGACAATCAAAATTTAACTTTGCATTTTGTTTATCGTGATCTGTCAAAAACAATTGAGCAAGACGTTGTTGAGGTTGAACACCTCCGTTTAACGACAGCAGTTTTAAATCAGCTGAGTGATGCTGTCAAAATTTAACATGTGGAGTATTGTTATGAAGTTGTCTCGTTCTCTGTGTTGTGTGATCATATTTGGATCTTTGACTTCTTGTCAAACCCGTCAGTGTAGCGACGAAGTTGTGTGTGAGACAGTTCATCGCTATGGGGTTGCCTTAGAGCCTGAAGATTGGTCTGCCAGAGGTCGCTCCGGACAAGTTCTCTCAATGCGTAAAGATGGGGTTGAGGTTGTTCGCAATTATGATAACGGCATTTTACATGGTGAATGTACTTATACGTTTCCTCATCGAGATTTTATTCAAAAAAAAGAGATTTACGATCAGGGGTGTCTGAAAGAGGAGCAGCTTCACTATACCAGTGGTCTGCCTCAACAACAAACAGTTTATGAAGAGAATGGATGCCAGTCAGTGACCATTTGGTATGAGAGTGGCGCACCTCATGCCCATGAAAAATTTGAAAACGGCAGATTAATCGAGGCAAAGTATTACAGTATTGATCAGGACATTGATTCTGAGGTAGAAAATGGACAAGGATTGAGTACTCGTCGTGACGGTCAAGGACAATTACAATCAGTTGATACGATTCAAAACGGTGAAAAAGTGTTGAGTACAACCTATCATTCCAATGGAGCTCCGGCTGTTGTCACACCTTATGTCAATAATATGATAGAAGGAGAGCGTAAAACATACCTACCAGGAGGAGAGCCTGCAACCATTGAAAAATGGAGTGGGAATGCTCAGAATGGAATATTGCAAGAATTTGAACATGGTGAATTGCGTGCAGAAATTCCGTTTGTGAATGACCGCAAACACGGAATAGAGCGTCGGTACCGCGATGATGGAAAAACTCTGGCACAAGAGGTCACTTGGGTTCAGGGGCAAAAACATGGGCCAACTTATAGTTATATCGGCAACACAACAAAAACTGATTGGTATTTTCGCAATCGTGAGGTCGCGAATAAATCGACGTTTGATATGATGAGTCATAAGTAAGACAGGTTTTTAAAGCAAAGACTTTGAATTTTAGGAGAACTTTTTACTCACTCAGCTTAGGCACCCGAAGTGCGATTTGGGCTGAGCCAAATCGTGCTCCTGGTGCGTAAGATGAGTGACTCTCTTGGGATCGTTTCGATCGCGAGGTGTTGATGTTTTTATCCATCAATCACAACATCTCCTTTGATAGCGCACTGGCAAGCTAACCGTTTGTCGGGGTCTATTTTTAATCGGTGAACAGTTGCTCTTTCTTCTTTTGTCTGCCGCGAAAGATTGGCTTCTCCTGATAGAATGCGAATCGCGCAGCTTCCGCAGCCGCCTTTGCGGCAGCCAAATTTTAAAGGGAGTGTGTTATCTAAGTAAGAGAGATGAAGAAAATCAGTCCCTTCTTTCACTTGTAAGATTCGATTATGTTGATTAAATAAGACTTGAGGCATGTTTCGTCAGGGGAAATGAGTGAAGGATGTCATCGAGTGTTTCATATCGTTGAATATCCCATTCTTCGAATAAAAGATTGGTGAATTCTTTTGTTAAAACATCTATGTCGTATATTTTCATCATGACAATCCGCTCCTCGTTATCATAGAGAACAACGCCATCAAATTGATCATTGACATGACGATAATACATGCGATGAGTCGATAATCTGACCCCGTGAATAGAACGGATAATACAGCTACGGCATTGATTATTTTCAAAGATCAGGGATTCTGTTAAAATGACTCGATCGTCTTGATTTCTTAAAAGAGTGGTAGATGAATTTTTTTCTTCTTTCAAGCGCTCTCTTTGCCATGCTGTTTGATCTTCAAGTGTTAAGAGGCGAAAGTCCAGTAGAATCGAATCATAAATGATTTTATCAAAATTTGAAAAGAGGTATTTTTCGATAGAAAATCGTTTGAAATAAGGATCGACAACGATTTTATATGAAGTAGGAGAAACCGAGGGATTGACTTCGTTTCTCCCATAAGGTTTCCCATTTTTCCAATAATAATCTTGAAAATATTTAAACATAAAGGACGATCTTCCCGATCTACTTTGACTTATAACTTGTTCAGAATGGATGATGTTAAATAAAAAAAGCAAATGAAAACACACCTTAAGCACTCGCGGTGCTTAAGGTGTGTTAATAAAAAACTTTATAAAGAAAAAGGCCGTGAGCAGGAGCCGTAACACCTGCTTTTGGCCGATATTGACATTGGAGAATATCTGGCAATTGAGTCGAGCTCAGCTTTCCCCGTCCAATTGAGATCAGAGTTCCAATCATGTTGCGAGCCATTTTGTATAAAAAGTGATTGCCTCGAATATGAAATGAGAGTCGATGATCGCTAATCATTTGCATCTCGATAGATTGTATTTCACGAACATAATCTGTGTAATGAGCATTTTTTTTTACATTGCAAAATGACCGAAAATTGTGGGAACCGACCAGATGAATGAAAGAGCTTCTGATTGCCTCGATATCGAGAGGATAATGGACATGCCAAGAGTAGTGACGATGATGAGGCAGTTGAGTTGGACCAAAATCAATAAAGTAGCGATATTCTTTTCCTGTAGAGTCAAGAGTGGGGTGAAAAGAGAGTGGCATTTCTTTGACCTCCAAGACAATAATATCTTTTGGCAGAAGGCTATTAAGGCTTGATTGAAATTGATTCAACTCTCTTTGGTGTTTTAAAGTGTGAAAATTGACAATTTGTCCCTCTGCATGAACGCCGGCATCAGTTCGGCTAGCAGCTTGCAAAGAAATCGACTCCTGAGTGATTTTTTCAACAACTTTTTGCAAAGTTTCCTCAATGCTTGGCCCCATACGTGTTTTTTGCCAACCTAGGTATCGGGTTCCGTCATAAGCAATGACTAATTTGATGTTATGCACATGCTCTCTTGTCAATTATTTTTTTATTCAGGGATTGGTCTGGTTGCCCAGAAGAGTAAAAGTCCTTCCATAAAGCGTTGAACAGCAATAAGGACTAATACCATTCCGATTAATCGCTCGCTTGCCATTAAACCATTATTTCCTAAGATCCGTTTAATCGGGCTTGTAAAGAAAAAAATCAAAAGAGATAAAGACCATGCAATGAAAATGGCAAATAACATCACGGACTGCAGTTGTTCTAAATGAGCATATAGCATGATAGTCGCCATTAATGCCGGCCCGGCAACGAGAGGAACGGCTATTGGAAAAATAAAAGGTTCTTCTTTAGGAAGATGTGCCCTCAGACTATCACCCGGCTTAAAAAGAATTTTGATGGCGATTAAAAATAGGATGATTCCGGATGAAAGTCTTACAGTTGTTTCAGAAAGACTGAGGAAATTAAAGAGGTATTCTCCCAGATAATTGAAAAATAGCATGAAGGCAAGAGCAATTAACATTTCACGCAGAATCACCCAATATTGCCGCTTAGGCTCCAGCTCTTTGATCATAGAGTGAAATGAAGATAAATTTCCTAAAGGATCCATGATGAGGAATAGGGTGAGGGCAATATTAAATAATGACATATCTTGATGATTCCATTTGTTATAACTTTTACCCCTATCGAAAGGTTAAAAAAGACGTTTTTAACTATTGAGAACTGATAAGAATAGGGTACATCCATTGACCACCATTTCGACCGCAATCATTGCCAGGAGCATTCCCATTAGTTGTTCTAAGGCTGCTAATCCTCGCTTTCCTAAAAAAATCTGAAGATAGGGCGCTGCGACTAAAACAGCTGTGATCCCAACCCACGCAACAAGAATTGCGCCCAGAATTTTGGCATCATTAGCCTCTTGCTTAGAATAGAGCATAATCATGGTTAAAAGGCCACCTCCCGATAGGAGGGGGGTAGCGATCGGCACAATAAAAGGAGGTTGTTTTGGGCCTTCTATCTGTTTTTCATCACGAGAGGGGAAAATCATGTTGATTGCAACGATAAAAAGGAGAACTCCACCACTTATTGTTAGGGCGAAATTTTGAATTCTAAGTGATGTAAGAAACGTCTCTCCTAAAAAAAGAAAAAAAATCGCAAGGAGCATAGAAAAGAGGGCTTCACGCAGTAAGATTTTTTGTTGTTCCCGTATTGTATAGTCTTTAATAAGAGCAATAATTGTTGGACTATTCCCTATAGGGTTCGTGACGATAAAAAAAATGAGGGCAAGTTGAATAATAGACACAAAAAACCTTAGGTAACGAGATTAGAGAAAGCCATTATATTCACGATTGTTATTTCAGACAAGAAGAGGGTGAATTTAACTTAAGGCAACTCGATTTTCTCTAAGAAGCTGGAGGACAACTCACCTTAGAAGCTGAGAGAAAGTTCTCAGTATTGAATGATCGTAAATGAGTCCATAAGTGACTCGCCTTACGCACCATGACCACGAGTGGTCATGATGCGTAACAATCTGTTCTGAATCTTTGATCACGATGCTTTGCTGCTATCAACTCACAAAAAATTTTCGGAATTTTTTTTTAATCTTGCGAAAATCTTTTGTGGGTTGATAGCGGGTTTTAGCAAACAAATCATCGGATCAAAGATTCTGAACAAGTTCTAAGATGAGTTCCTAAGCAGTTAGGGAAACCTAAAAAATTTCTACTGCGTTGGCAGTTAACGTCCCATTAAAATAAAAATCCCTGAAATTAAAGCCAGAATGCTCATGACAATGGAAGGAATCGCCAAAGCGGGCACGATGGCTGTTAATCCTATAAGAATCAGATAAATAGCGAGTAATAAAAACCCAATGTTCCACGCACGATTAAACATGTCGACTCCTTGTGATAAGGTCATTTTTGATCAAAAACAGTGCTTCGTTTCATCTTTAATTTAATGCGGGCAAAATGGCAAGAAATATTTTTAAACATTTTTTAGAAGTGTCTTTAATCTTCTTGCGGCCTCCTCAATGTGATGACGTTTGCCAAATGCACTGAATCGTACAAATCCTTCGCCGGCCGGGCCAAATCCGCTCCCTGGTGCGCAAATCAGAGAAGCTTTCTCTAGAAGAAAATCAAACACTTGCCAAGAGCTAAAATGTGGAAAATGAACCCAGATATAAGGGGCGTTTTTACCACCATAAACTGTATAACCCACCTCTTCTAAGGTTTGTTTTAAAATCGATGCATTTGTCATGTAATGCTCAATTAAAGTCTGAATCGAGCGTTGCCCGTTAGGTTTTAAGACAGCCATTCCTCCTTTTTGTACAATATTTGTGGCGCCATTAAAAAACGTTGAATGAACACGATTCCAATCTTGATTAACAGAATGCCCTCCTTCAAAGGTGAGCTCTTTAGGAACAACGCTCCAAGCCAAGCGAAGACCTGTAAATCCCGCCATTTTTGAAAAAGAGCCCAGTTCAATTGCAACCTCCTTTGCCCCTTCAATTTCATAAATAGAGTGTGGAAGGGTAGAGTCTTGAATATAACTGGCATACGCTGCATCAAAGATGATAATCGAATGATTCATCTTGGCAAATGCCACAAGTTGTTTCAATTGATCGTGGGTGGCAACTGCCCCGGTTGGATTATTGGGGGAACAGAAATAAATCAGGTCTGTTCGTTTCATTTTTTTCAATTCGGGAAAAAAATCATTAAGGGGAGTGCAGGGCATATAGCTAATCCCCTGATATCCGCTTAAAGCAGAATGAAAATCCGCTGTTTGCCCTAAAATAACCGAAGTATCCACATAAACAGGGTAAGAGGGATCTTGTACGGCCACTGTTGCTTGGCTACCGAAAAGAATTTGAAGGCGTCCAATGTCGCTATTTGTTCCATCTGAAATGAAAATTTCGTCTGGATTGAAATGGTTGTTGTAGAGCTCTTTTAAAATCCGTTGTCGCAACTCTTGCATTCCCTCTTCCGGGCCATAGCCAGTGTATCCCTCCTCTGTGGCAAGAGCATTTGCAGAAGAAGATAACTCTTGTGCGATCATTAAGGGAAGCGGCTCTGTTGTATCTCCGATTCCTAAGCTAATTAATTGGGCGTGAGGATTTTTTTCTAAAAAAAGCCTCCTTCGTTTGACAATTTCCGGAAATAAATACCCTGCATTGAGCTTCGCGATGTGGGGGTTTCGTTTAACCATTTAAAACCTTAAATTAACCTGAGTTTTGAGTTTATCTAATTGGCAAGCAATGAGATAAATTGATTTTTGATGACAAAAGGCCTATTCATGGTGTAAAACATTTGCTTCCCAAAACTAATGTTAACCGTGAGAGGCCAAAATGGATTTGACAGCATTATATTGCAGCATGGATGATTTTTGGAATTTTTTTAAACAGGAAGGGGATAAGCATTTGATTGACAATGGGAAAGAAAAGCGCGGGCCTGAGTCTGAACTGTCAGTGTCTGAAATGATGACCATTGTCATTTTATTCCATCAATCAAATTTCAGGACTTTCAAGTATTTCTATGATGATGTTTGCAATTATCTGGGGAAGGAATTTCCAAATTTGATTAGCTATAGCCGCTTTGTTTATTTGAAAAAGAATCTATTTATTCCTCTGTTTGCATACCTGCTAAACAGAAGGGGCTCGAGCTGTTTACAGGCATAAGATCGAATATGAAACAGAAACTGATGAAATTAAGAGACAAGATTATCCTTAGGAAGCGGGCTATAATTGAAACTGTAAATGATCAATTAAAAAATATTTCTCAAATTGAGCATACACGTCATAGAAGTGCCGGGAATTTTTTGATCAATCTATTGGCTGGTATTGCAGCTT
>JBIRBM010000102.1:0-1123 GCA_044326545.1 Parachlamydiaceae bacterium
CCATCCTTTCCATAATGGGATCAATTGTTTTAATGAATTCCTCCATGCTTGCATTTACCCGCTCAAACTCGGGGAGCTTATTCAAAACATCAAGGCTAGATAAATTTTTAATGCTTAAAAATCTACTGATGAATATTTCATAGCGATGCTTCAGTATTTGAATAGAGTCAGGAGATTGTCCAGTCGAGTGCGCATATTCAGTGTGTGCAGCCGATGCAAAACGAGCATGCTCCCTTTCCAGCAAATATGACCTAGAAAGTATCGAGTCGATGCTGTACTGCAGTGGCTTAATCGCGTTATTTTTATATTGCGAATAAAACATCGAAAGGGGTAAAAAAGTCAGAAACATCAATGGAACGACAATAACGACCCACTGTCGAAGGCTAAGATTTAGTCTGTTGCTCCACCATTTTTTTAGTGAAAATTTAGACTTTTGCAACATGCTTTTGATATTGCTCAGCTGTTAACTATGATTATTCGACAAAAATCGACTGCAATTGCCAAATACATCGGCTGAAGTAGACCGAAGTTTTGAGCTTCGGAAATTGCTCAAATGGATACATCACAAACAAAGGCCCTTTGTCGCGAACGGCAAGCATCTTTCCATCCATTTGCCTCGCTAAGATTACCCCATATATTCTTGCGTCCTCAATGGGAATATCGATTTTGTAATCGTCTAACGCAATCGCTTTTAAATTAGTACCCGATGCATTAACCGCTTTTAAGACATCCGACAACAAAGGCCCTGTGAACTTGACCGGACCTTTCGTCCATGGCGTTTCTGTAACAAAGCTTTTCTGAGGCAATGCATCCAACAAAGCATTGTCAAACACAGCACCACCCGCCGTATTTTTATTACCAATCTTTCCATTGATTTTCAACACAACTGGACCAAGAGCTTGATCCTTGCTCATATCTAACGCATTCGAGGTGATTGCTAAGGTGGCTAACGCAAATAAAATAAACAGGCGTTGCAAAAATTTTGGCAATGAAAATTTATTCATGGTGATTTTGGTTTGTTGTTACGTATTGCTGAGAATAATCAGATGTACTTTTTATGTCCCATAGTCAATATATGCCAAAAGCCACACACATTTTTACTTTGTTTTCTTTTCCGTTACGA
>JBIRBM010000104.1:0-1064 GCA_044326545.1 Parachlamydiaceae bacterium
CCAGACTTCCGAAACAGCGCTCGTCTGAACGCTTGCTTTGCTGTCCATTTTCAGACTTTCTCGGACGCATCGCACAGCGATAAATTATTTTAGGCCTATGACCGCCGCATAGCAAGTAAGCGCTCATTCATTTTTTCAACCTTGACCACGAAGCGCTGTACAAGGCATCAGGCACACTGAACCTGAACACGCTCCCTTGGTGCAGTCTAGATTGCACCGTTATTTCACTGCCAGCAACCAGTTGCGACAGTTGCCGAACAATGGACAGCCCCAAGCCAAACCCTTCATCTATTTCGATTTTGTGATCGGGAATTTTGAAGAATTCATTGAAAATGCTTATCTTGTTTTCATCCGCAATGCCAACCCCTGTATCCCATATCTCAAAATTGAGCCTTTTCTTACTTTTATGATGTCGCACAGCTACCATTAGGCCGCCTTTTCTGGTGTATTTGATGGCGTTAAATATCAGATTACCGAGGATACGTTTGATGAGTATGTCATCAATGAAAACTCTACCGTGCACACTTCTAAATTTGATGCTTAAATTTTTCTTATGGGCTAATGGGCTGAATTGAATACTTAATTCTTGTAATAATTGATTAATATCGAGTTTGAGCGGTTTATATTCAATAGTACCCAGCTTTAATTGTTGAAAATCAAACAATGAATTGAAAAGCGTATTGATACCGACACAAGATTGTTGAATTTTTGGTAGCAACACATCGACTAATGAGGGATCCTCATGCAACATGGATGCATACATTTGCATGGCATATACCGGCTGCCGAACATCGTGTGCGGCGTTGCTATAAAAACGCTGGATCGTTTGGTTTGCTGATACTGCAATTGCTCGCTCTTTTTCTAGCAACTCAGACTTCGCATACAGGTCATTGATGAGACTCTTATTATCAAACTGCAATTCAAAATTACGATTCATGTATTTGAAAAAAACTTTGCTTATTCTCAACAAAACCAAATACTGAAGCAATAAATAAACAACGTAGATATAGAGTCTGTCGGGTGCTGCTTTGCCATATATGAACACGACGTTCCACAAAATGCCA
>JBIRBM010000063.1:0-3758 GCA_044326545.1 Parachlamydiaceae bacterium
CGATTGGCACCGCATGTGACGCTGAACATCGTCAATGCGACGTCTTCATCCTTGAAGGAAGAAATGTCTACCGGATACATCGACTTGGCACTGGGGCTGTTACCGCACCTTCAAGCTGGTTTTTTCCAACAAGCCCTATTTAGACAAAAGTACGTGTGTTTGATGCGAAAAACACATCCTTTGGCAAGGAAAAATGCGTTAACCACAAAAGCATTTGTGGGCGCTGAACATGTTCGCGTTCTAGCGACGGGAACAGGGCATGGTCGTGTGGATATCGCATTAGATAAGCAAAAGATTCATCGCAATATTCGGCTGACTGTGCCTCACTATGTTGCCTTGGGTGATGTTTTGAAGTGCTCAGATCTAATTGCCACTGTTCCACAGCGCTTTGCTGAGCGCATCCTCAAACCCTTTGATTTGGCGATGCAAGCGTTGCCTGTTCCTATCGATGAAAGTAGTATCCATCAGTTTTGGCATGGCAGACTTCATCGCGATTCTGGTCATCAGTGGCTACGCAAGTGTGTTAGCGAGCTTTTTGGCGACAAAGGGGTGTTAAAGGGGGAAGTGGCGGTTTGAATTTTTTCGTAACCATATTGGTGTAACAAATATTTGAGGCATTTATTCGGAATGACTCCGGCGAGCTCACCAAATGCAATCTTTTATGCAAGGGGTGAATGATTTATCTCTGGTATGGGTGGCATTAGTTAGCTATTGGCTGATTTTGGGGAAGTCCACAGAGAGTCGCCAAGGTTTGGTTAATTTGGAAGTATTTTTAATATTCAAGTATTACATCTGATATTTGCGCGAAGAAAATCGCTTGAAATCAATAATGAAATCCGATGAATAAGCATCTAGATTGCATAATTCGCTCTTGAAGAGCCTGTATTTCGAGAATTATGCAGCAAAACTGCACCATAATTTAAGCGAGCTAATCATTAATAAATTAACGCACTTTCAAAGCTAAAGTTCTAGAATATGAAACAGACAAAAATTCTACTTGTAGACGATCAACTTGTTAGCTTACTTTACTTAAAGAAAACGCTAAGTCAATTGCCCGATATGGATATCACGACTTGCCGCAACGCAAAGGAGGCTCTCAATCAGTTTCCGAATCAGCAATGGGATTTGATCGTAGCTGACTACCAATTGCCGGGCATGAATGGTTTGGACTTTGTGCGACAGTTTAGACAAGTACAAGGTGGTGAAGAAACCCCAATTTTAATGGTGACAGCTTCGACAGACCCCAACGTCAAATACGAGTTACTGAATTTAGGAACCGTAGACTTCCTTCACAAACCGGCAGACGCCTCAGAGATAATTGCGCGCGCTAGAAATTTAATTTCACTTCATAAGGCAACGGTTTCTCTCAAAAATCACAATCAAGAGCTCAAAAAAGGTGTGCAAGAAATGACAAAGGTTCTCGCAGAACGAGAACAGGAAAGTTTGATTGTTTTGGCAAGAGCAGCAGAATCCAGAGATCCACAAACCGGTTCGCACCTGTTGCGTATGGCATCATACTCAAAAATAATAGCGCTTGCACTTGGACTTTCAGAAGAAGAAGCGGAAGAAATATACCTTGCTGCGCCCATGCACGATGTTGGAAAAATTGGCATTCCTGATCGCATCTTACTGAAGGATGGAAAGCTAACACCAGATGAGTGGTTGGTGATGAAGCGTCATACCAACTATGGCTATGATATTTTGAGATCCTCTGTGACACCAATCCTAAAATTAGGCGGTGTCATTGCATTAAATCATCACGAAGCGTGGAATGGGAGCGGTTATCCGAATGGTAAAAAAGGGGATGAAATTCCCTTGTGCGCGCGAATTGTCGCTGTAGCCGACGTCTTTGATGCACTGATGTCAACACGTCCTTACAAGGAGGCGTGGTCACTGGATGAGGCATTGAGCGAATTGAACAATATATCTGGGGTTCGTCTAGATTCGACATGCGTTAACGCATTCATGCAATCTATTGATTCAGTTAAACATATAATGACGAATTATGCTGACGTATAAAAATATCGTTGAAAATCTAGACGTAGGCGTTGCAATCGTTCGCAATGGAAAATATCTATCCAATACTAATATTGCTTTTAGAAATTTCTTATCCTTACAAAAAGATGTGCCTGATATTAAATCCCTCTTGGCGATCATAGATTCGGACACCATTTCTTTAGAAAAATTTAAAATTTTTATCAATTTTCCAGAGAATATTACGTCATCGTTTATTTTAAATTTAAACTCTGGAATTGTTCTTGGCTGTAATCTAAAACGTTTATCAATTGATGATTCGGAAACTCTTGACCTTTTATCGATTCAAGATCTTACAAGCCAAGAGGTTCGAATTAGACAACTAACTATTGAATCGCAACAGGACGAATTAACGGGCATAGCAAACCGTAGGAAATTTGAATACGAATTCTCTCGGACATACGAATTTGCACTGCGAACAAATATAACTGGTGCTTTGATACTCTTAGATTTGGATAATTTTAAATCTATCAACGACCGTTTCGGTCACAGCGCTGGAGATCGCGTTCTGCGACAAGTTGGCCTTGCTTTGTCGCCTGTGGTTCGAAATTATGAGATGCTGGCTCGCGTAGGTGGAGATGAATTTGCGATTTTGATATCACACTCTGGAGAAGAGGCAATTGATCGTTTGATTAAACAAATACCGTTAGCTTTGAAATCTATAAAAATAAATCCTGACGATACAAAAGAGCATGCTGAAGCATTAGAAATATCGATTGGTTATTGCCTATTTCCGTTAAAAAATGCATCAAATAAAGATGTGTATGAAATGGCTGATAAGATCATGTATAAAAACAAGTTTTCCCACAAAAAACTAAGTAAAGCTTGATTGGTTTTACGGTGATTCAGTTTTGAGATCATTAAATTTTTCAAACTGATTTCCGGCCAATGTTGCTGCAATGTACCGACACACGACACCCATGGCCAGAGCCAACACAGCGTGCTCTAAAATATTACTGACGCCGCCATACCAATTGATAATGACTGCCAGCAACAGCATGTCTTGCATATCTTCTCTAGCAGTTCGACCAGCTAGTTTCAATAAAGTGGAAATGCCAAGCATGAATATTGGTATTGCCAACACCCCTACCAATACATAGCAATAAACAAACACATTGTCGCCAGCGTTAGCCAGCGCAGGTTCAAAAATACTTACGGGGACACCAATACCACCTAGGCCACGTCCCAACAAAGGGACACCATGCTCTGTAGCTAGTTCTAATGCTCTTGGCCACATATCGTTCATTCGGTCAATAAACGAGCCATAGAGCGGATTGTCAATATCTGTACGAGCTGCCTCTTGCCAGTCCATTGTCCAGCCCATCATAGGCGGGACAAATAGCCAAAAAATACCCATCACAAAAGTAAATTTTAGCAGCCATGAAGTATCGCGAATGAGAGCTTCACTTGCAATAACCGTCATTAACAAGGCCAATAGAATTCCTTTTGACGTAGACAATGAAACGGCTACTGTACAAAAAATCCACAACAAAAATCTAAAAAACCCTTTTGGTATTCTTAAGCTCAAAAGTCCAGCTGCCACAACTATTTGACCGGCCACATCGAAGGATGATCGAGCTAAACCAGACAATCTTTGACTGCCACCGCTAGTTTCCCACTCTCTAGCGCCTTCAAGCTCTACACCACCGACTTGATACGATACCCCAACCCACGGATAGGCGACAAAGCTATGCACGATCACGCCGCCAACAGCAATAAAAAAC
>JBIRBM010000054.1:0-5626 GCA_044326545.1 Parachlamydiaceae bacterium
AGGGCTGTTGCATGTTGATTTTGGCAAATCAGATAATCTGTATAGATATCAAGAATGTCTTGAGGCATATTTTTTCCATTTTTTGAAAAAAATTTACCTCTTTAGCTCACTCTTTTCAAGACCTGGCTGCGTAAGGTGAGTTATTCAGATGAAAATTTTTTGATCGACAACGACATCTTAAACGGATGGTCTCAACTAGTTGAAAATGATTATGATATGGTATCTTTGACTTGAATAAATAAGTTAACACCGAGAGGTTTATGCTAGATATTAAAATAACAAAAACGTTTGTGAAGCTAACTAAAGACTACATTTGCGAATCCTCTTTTTATACAGAAGAAATTCGTTTTATTCCTGCTGGTACAGAAGGAGTGGTTATTGATTGCCATACTATAGGATTGATCCCAAACCTTTCTGAAGAGAAACACAGTGAAATTACACATAGGGAATTTCAAGCTAATAAAAATAATTCATACCTAGTTTTAATTGAAGGTAAGCTTTTACCAATCCATGTGAGCAATCTTGAGATCATTCGTTATGATCCACCTGCAAATATTTTTGAAGATGATGCGGATAGAGATCAATATTTTGATGATTTGTTTAGCACAATAAGAAACAAATATTCAGAGGGTAATAAAGATGGCAGCCCCTAAAGGTCATCCTCCATATAATGAAAATAGTGAGGGTGGGAGACCTAAGAAATACACGGAAGAATTTCTTGATAAAGAAGCTAAAGCACTTGAAGAATGGAGAAGGGATAAAAACAACCTTTTTATAGAGGATTTTTGCTTAGAAAGGGGGTATCACGATTCAAGAATAACGGAGTTTGTTGAAGCTAACGAAAGGTTTTCGGTCGCCTATGACATGTTTAAGATGAAACAAAGATCTGCATTATTTAAAGGATCTTTGGCAAAAAAATTTAGCTATCCGATGTGTGCTTTGATATTGAGCCATAATCACGGAATTATCGCTAAAACTGAGCAGAAGCTAAGTGGAAGCGCGACAGACCAACTGGCGTGTATTTTACAAAGCATTGATGGAAAGACAAAGGACTTAATTCATGAAGACAACGCAGAATGATGCTGAGACAGCTAGATTGCTTCTTAGTGATAGGAAGTGGCGCTTAGATAATCTCTATTATATCACTGACAAAAGAGGTGTAAAGCAGTTTTTTAAGCGTAATTCGGCGCAATCTCAGCTTTACGATGATCTTCATTACTGCAATATAGTTTTGAAAGCTAGACAGCTTGGAATCACAACATTTATCACTCTGTTGTTTTTAGACACAGCGTTATTTAATTCGAATGTTAGTTGTGGGATCATCGCGGACACCGAAGAAAACGCTAAATACATATTCAGGAAGATAAAATATGCTTACGATTGCTTGCCAGAGCCTCTAAAAGCAATAAGAGAGGCTAAAATTGATTCTGCTAAAGAATTGACGTTTTCTAATAATTCGTTAATCAGGGTTGGAACAAGTTTGAGATCTGCAACATTTCAATATCTGCTAATCTCTGAATTTGGAAAGATTGCAGCGGAAGACATTAAGAGAACAAATGAGATTCTCACAGGAAGTTTAAACACTATTGCTGCTGGATCGTATTGCTTTATCGAGTCTACCGCGAGAGGCCGAGAGGGTGCTTTTTATAACATGTGCGTTGAAGCGCAAAAGATGCGAGACTCAGGGAAAAGCCTTTCTCAACTGGATTACAAATTTCACTTCCTTCCTTGGCATAAACACCCAGAATATAGCTTAGTCGAATCTGTACATATTCCAGAGGACTTAATAAAGTATTTTAAAGAGTTACAGGAATCATATTCCATAAAAATTAATCCTAATCAAATGGCTTGGTATGCAGCTAAATATAAGACTCAAGGCGATGATATGCTTCGGGAGTACCCAAGCACACCAGAAGAAGCATTTCAATCTAATCTTGAAGGGCATTATTATAGCAAATACATGACTAAAGCTCGCGTTGAAAGACGCATTGGAAATGTACCTCACGACCAGAACTTGCCCGTATTTGTTGCAATGGATTTAGGTTTTAATGATGCAATGGCGTTGTGGTGGTATCAAAAGCTTGGTTCTGAATTGAGGTTAATCGATTATTATGAAAACAGTGGGGAGCCATTAAATCACTATATCAAGATAATCAAGAACAAACCATATATTACCGAGCGCGTTTTTGCTCCCCACGACGCGTCAAGTACTGAGCTCGGATCTGGCCTTACACGCGTTCAAATTGCTAGGAACTTGGGACTTGATTTCACCGTTTTACCAAGGCTTTCCCTACAAGAGGGGATAGATTCCGTGCGAAATATTCTAAATCGTTGCTGGTTTGATGAGGTGAAGTGTGAAAAGGGGATTAGAGCATTAGAAAATTATCGTAAGGAGTGGAATGAAACTTTAGGAACTTGGAGAGATCATCCTAGGCATGATCACTTCAGTAATGGAGCCGACGCTTTCAGATACGTTTCTATGAGCATTATGAAAGCCACAACGCAGAAAGATGATGAGGAAGAATACAGGAGACAACTTCGAGCATTTCACGAGCCACAACACGCTCTTTATGGCGATGGCTTTCAAATGCATTTTTAACGTAATCATTTTTTTATTTCTTATGTGTTTTTTAATGTTGTTTTTGTGTTTTATTCGATTAAAATATAATGAGTTGTGCCGATAAGTTTTCGAATGTTTAATGCGCGCACGTGATCCCCCATTTAATTCATTTAATCAGGCATTAAATCTTTTGGTAAGCAATCAAGAGCTCTTGCAATAGAGATTATATTTTCAAGAGCAATATTTCTTTCTCCTCTCTCTACAGAACCAACATAAGTGGGATGCAAATCAGCTTTCTCAGCAAGAGCCTCTTGAGTCATCCCTATTTCAAATCGACGCATTCTCACTTTTAATCCAAATGCTTTTCTCTCAGGGGTCTTTTTCCTGTTGTGAGATTCCTTTCCCATGTGTACCTCAAATACACAAAGGCTAAGTGTTCTCATAAGCTAAATACACAGACTATGAGTATTAAAAAATGATTATGAGTACACATTTATTCATCGAACAGATAAAATGATTACCATAAATAAAAAGAAACAAAAGAGAATCATTATATGAAAAAAATATTATTAACACTGTTTTTCTCATTTTTCATTATATCTGTTTATTCATCGCAGAAGGTCTATCCTTTAGATGACAATTATGCGATTGTGGCTGAATTTTATGATTGGAAATGCGAAAGAGACACAAGAGGGAATGGAGCGTTAGGCATACGATCGGGCGAACCAGGTTACATTAAAGGGGAAGCAAGAGATTTACCAATATGTTTCTATTTTTTTAAGATGAGCTTTCACCATAAGTTTTTTGATCCTCATTGGAGGAATATCCTAAACACGAATGACTTTTTTCAAGAAATAAAGGTTTTTTTATCAAAATACGCTCAAAGGACTGGTACAATATTTAGTGACTTATGCATTGAGAAAATTGAAAATAACAATCAATCTTATTTTATTGTGAGTGGATGTTACTTCGATAGTAATTCAGTAGGTAAAATGCATTTTTATATAAAACCTAGTCATAACACGTTTACATATTGCATGTTAATAAAGATAAAAACAGATTTTTTTGATGAACAGATAATCGGAAATCTATTTCAAGAAACGTATGATTTGATCACACCACTCATTGTCGAATAGGATTACGTTTAGCGACAGAGCAAAGCGATGTAAATCCAAAGTCGTCGGTTTAGAAAAAACAAAGAAGCCAACTTGTCAAATGAACGTAAAATTGCAATGACTCATTTTGGCTCCTCATCCATTCGTGAAGTGAATCGCAGTAAATTAAGGCTAGCAGAAAATCTATCGAAAAGCATTCTTGATAATGCTTTATCGATATCTACAAAGGTTGCTGAAAAATAGCCTTCATTTTTAAATTCGTAACGGAGTTTTTCTGTAGAGTGCAGGTCTAGATTGATTAGATCAGATACAAAAATCAAAATGTCGTGGTCTGGATAAACAGAAAATCTTAGATAATTAATTGGTTTATAGAAAATATTGCTCATAGATATATTTAAAGACGTTTTATATTCATTGGTAAAAGAAGCGTACAGGTGTTGAAATACATTCAATTGCATGCTACAAGGAATAAGGAAACAGACGATGGAGAATTTTTCAAGTTCGCCAATATTAAAAAGATAAGGGCAAGTGTTGATTGTTTGAATGTGTTGCGCTTCCCATGTTTCCTGCCCTCTTATATAAGACAGGATGAATAGCGGGGAAAAATCCGTTTTATTTTTGGGTAAAAAACTCCCATCATGAAATGAACCTCTTTGAATTTTATGACCCTTTTTGATTTTTAGATGTCCTGTTCCATCAAAATGCCAACTAAAATGATCTGGACGTCTTGTCTCTTTTTGAGTGTCAAGATTTTTAAATTTCCTATGTTGAGAAGAGTAACAAAGATGGATAAAAAGTTCATGTTCACTTGGGCAGAGTTTGAAGGCTTGATAAATTTGTTTTTCCGATTGAAAACAAATATCCAATGTTAATCTATTGTCCAATATTCAAATTTCCCATTTTATAAATTTTAAGAGAAAAAATTGAAGCTTATTTTTGATTTCAAATAGCTGATCCAAGAGAAAAAGTTTTTCCTCTCATGTCAGGAGAATGTTCGAATTTCAGGGGTGGCACCAAGTATTCTTAGTGCATTCTTATGCCGACATCACGAAGATATTGATAGATAACGGGACACGCACCGCAATCACGATTGGCGCCAGCTCTATACATATCAATAATCCGCCTTGTCGCTCCATTTTCTACCAGAAATTTTACAAGATCGAGATTTTCTGGATTATCTTTCACCTTCAAACTACAAATTGCCCAATCCAATGGTGTTCCTTGCTCCCAATTCAAATATTGCGGTTCACTTTCTCTCAAATTAATGAATCCGTCAACTCTAGCTCTTCTATCAATTAAAGTCTTTACAACTTCAAAATTACTGGATTCACAAGCTATGTGAAGCGGTGTGATTGGGTATCTAGACGGATTTTCTTTGCATGAAACAGAATTTATCGAAGATCCAGAGTCGATTAATAAGTTGACTAATTCAGCAGAACCGAACTTCGCTGCAAAATAAATCGGAGAACGTCCATTTCGATCAACTGTGTGGTTCACATCGACACCAGAGTTTATTAAGAGATAGGCTATTTCGAGTTGATTACATTCAGCAGCTCTCGTTAGTGGAGTGTGGCCGGAGCATGGTGTGTAAATATTTGCGCCATTTGCTAGCATCAATGCAACAGCGTTTAAATCACCTTCTTTGATCGCATAATGGAAAGCGTTTATTCCGTCTTGATTATTCATATATTGAGTCATGATTCTTTCGAATTCGCTAAAACTGTCTATCCTTCTTTTTTGCTCGTCTCGACACAAAGCAAAATCAGCCTTAGCAGAATTAATTACAGAGGTAATACCATTTATCAAAAAAAACTTTTAGTTCTTGCCCATTCTCTCGTACATAATTGACGTACAGCACCGACTGTTGAACAGAAGTTGTTCCAGGCATCGCAACAACTATCCAGAATGTGTTCGTACGAATCAAAACAGCGATTGCCAAGGTACCGGTCTC
>JBIRBM010000089.1:0-1444 GCA_044326545.1 Parachlamydiaceae bacterium
CAGAGTAAACTCTCCAGCTCTGCTTCTTTCTTCCAATATCCGACAGCATCCAAACCCTCCAACTACATGCCCTAGCCAATCGATTGCTGATCGTGGTGGCAGTGTAGGCCGGTCGACATGACGAGATTCCTCCGAACGAAATAATGAATGCAATTTGTCCCAATTGCAGCCGTCCTCTTCCGTTGGGCTTTTATAGCAAATACCTTCCCTGCCCATTTTGCATGAATAAGACAAAGATTTGGAGAGAACATCAATTGAATTATTTAATTGATGATGTTGGGGTGCCTGAGATGTTATCCAAAGCTCTGCTGAGACTGTCCAACCATAAAGATCCAATTATAATTTGCAATTCTATTTTCTCCAGTGAGGAGTGTCTGATGATGTTGCAAAATTTAACTGACTGCAAAGTTCGGATGGGCACAATCATCTTTGGGAACCAAGAACGGAGGTTTCTTTCTTCTTTCTCTTTTTTTGAATTCTCCTTTTAAAATCCACTTCTGATAGGAAGATTCGATGTCTGGATGGTAAAATGAAGAAGACGCTCCTTTCTCAGATGACAAAGGTTCAGGCGTGGCTGACAAGATGGCATGAGATGAATTCTCGTGGGGAGAAACGCTTCCCGATCATCAGTGTGCAAGAGATCTTTTCGGAGGCTGGCTGCCGCCAGCAACCCTTTCATCAGGATTGTCCTGCGATGAACCCAAATCTCATTCGAAAAGGTCAAAAGCGGATTCTGACCAACACGAATTTTTCGTGTTTGATCGCCTTGGAGGAGGCCAGTAACCCAACAAGGATCATGTATCAAAAGAAAACTCAAAAGGGCCAAGAAGAAGGTGTCTATGTCATCCCTCAAGGGGCTATGGCGATTTGGCGTGGTGACTTCACTCACGCCGGTGCTTCTTATGATCAAGATAATCGCCGATTATTTATTTCGATATCTTCGAAAGAAAATCAGGAAAGTTTGGAAGAAATAACCATCGTCCGACCAGAACCAGAAGAAGGAACGAGAAAGAGCAAAAGGCAAAGAGAGGCAGTAACAAATAAAATTAACTCTTCTACCTAATAAATAACTCTTCTACCTATCCCCCCGTCTATCGAGATAACCCGACCCTCCGGCCCTTCAAACGAATGGAATTGCGTGCGACAGGTACCGTGGGCCAAATAACTGATGTGTTGGTGGAGGCTCCAGCTCGTGGATCAAGAGTCGGAGGGTCGGTCCCAAGGGCTCCTTCGACGTGCCTATACATGTGCTCAATTGTGACAAAGAAAACCCGACCCTCCTGCCCTTCAAACGGATGGAATTGCGTGCGACAGGTACCGTGGGTCAAATAACTGATGTGTTGGTGGAGGCTCCAGCTCGTGGATCAAGAGTCGGAGGGTCGGTCCCAAGGGCTCCTTCGACGTGCCTATACATGTGCTCAATTGTGACAAAGAAAACCCGACC
>JBIRBM010000097.1:0-1359 GCA_044326545.1 Parachlamydiaceae bacterium
AAGAGGAAGAGAAAAAAAACAGAAAGCCTCCACCCTACTGTGGAGAGAAATTGGGAAAAGATCCAACAAAATGTCCTGGCGAAGGTTTTAAGTGGAAAGGGAAGGGGGGGCCTGAAACGGGAAAAGGAAACTGGGTCAAAGATGATGGTTTGTCAACTCAAGAAAGTTTACATCCCGATTTGCAGCATCCACCACCAAAACCACCTCACTGGGATTATGTTGGACCTGGTTACGAAAATGGAGCAGAATTATATTTGAATGGAGGCTGGCAATTAAAATGATCAATTTTTTGGATAAATATGAACTTAATTATGAAAATGCTCTAGAATACGTCAAAAATGATTTGGATGATGTGAATGTTTTATCAAAAGAATTATTGAAATTATTAAATTTCAAAAATGGCTATTTTTTTACAATGCTACCAAGTAGAGCAAAGTTTAAAGAAATCTACAATTTCAAGGTTGGGGGGATTCTTCCGCAAAATCCAATAAAAGAATACTATGTTGATGGAATCAAATCTAATTACTCTGTTAAGAATTCAATAAATAATGAGTTGTCTTTTTTGATATTAAATGAAATGAAAAAAAATTTTGATTTATCTTTTGTTGTTGATAAAGTTACCGGTACTGCGAATAATGTGTATTATTATACATTTTCCGATTGTAATCCATTATTTTATAATGAAGAAGTTTACTTTCTGTTAAATAAAGTTAACGCCTCCGCTGAAGTTATTTGCAAGTGTTTACAAGCATCAACTTCTTTTTGGCACTCTTTATCTATTTTTACGATGGCTGATTTAGTAAATGTAAAGAAAACTTTCACGTTAGAACAAATTAAGGAAATCTGTGTTAAAACAGAACTAATTATGGTAGGCGCTTATGATGGGGAAGGTTATGTGTTTTGGGAAAAAAATAAAGCTAATTCAGGGCGGAATTTTTTTAATTAGTAATTGGTGCCTGGCATTGGAATGCCTGGCACCAATTACCAATTATGGGTTCAATTAGGACGCATCGCGGTTGAAACATATGATCCTTTTGATCGCGTCGTCAAAAGAGAAATCTTTGATCAAGGACAATGCATCTCTCGCACAGAGTGGGCTTATGATGGAGCCGGTCATTGTACGAAAGAGCACGCTCTTGTCATGGTTAATGGTCAGCCTATTCGGGACTACCGGGTCGAAAAATGCTATAACAAGCGGGGACTGCTCAAAGAAGAAAGGGAAATGCCGGAAAAAAAGAGGACCCTTTATCGTTATGATGAGATGAAACGGCTAAAACAAAAAATCAAACCCGACGGCGTCGAGATTTCCTACACTTATGATGCTTTGGGAAGATTAAAAACACTGAAATCTTCTGATGG
>JBIRBM010000092.1:0-1404 GCA_044326545.1 Parachlamydiaceae bacterium
AACCCTATATGAACGATTTGATCAACTAAGTGCGAAAGAGAGAGGAGAGTTGTTTGGGCACGCTATTGGTAAATATGGAGTTGATGCTGTTGCTTGCACTTTAACAGGAGCGGTTGTTATAAAAGGCAGCGGATATGCAGTAAAAGGAGCTTCTGCAATTCGAAATCTGAGAAAGGCTAATAGAGCCTGCATTTTGGAAGAAATGGCTGCTTCAAAGACCAATAAAAAAATTATTTCATCTAGTGCTTTAAAACATGCTGCAGAGAGAGATAATTATTTTAAAAATGTTAGAATTCATTGGGATAAACAAAATAAACATATTCCAGGGAAACATAATTTTGAAGTTGGGAGAGGTACTATTTTAATTGAATCTAATGAATTAGAGTTATTAATAAAACAACATGCAGGTAAAGGACAAAAGGTTACGGGAAGCTTAGGAGAGGCGGGATATAAGGAAAGAGTAGATTTTGGAAAAATTATAGGTGAATATGCTCAAGAAATTAAAGGAGAACCTACAAAATATCTTAAAACTTCAAAAGGAATTATCACTTATGCTAAAGATGGAAGCGCTCATGTTTATCCCACTAACCCCAATGCTACTTTTAACTAATTAAAAATTAAAAAGTTGATTTATGAATGTTCAAGAATATCTTTTATATATCACAGCTTTAGAATCTAATCGTCTTAATTCTAATAAGATAAGATGTGTTACGGCTTACTGGAAAGATAAAACGGCCTATATTTCTTTTTATTTTCAAGGTGAATTAATTGATGACGAAGTTGAAGCGGCTTCTGATGTTTGTACGTATATCATAGCTCATTTCCCAGATGGATTGTTAGAAGAAAAATATATTAGGTGGGACTACCCAAAACCTCTTCCTACTCAATTTTTGGCTTATAAAAGAGATGAGGACTAATTCTACGTCATAAAAAAAACTAGGGGGGTAAGGCGCAATCGAACAGTAAATAACGGTTAAGTGTATTTATCATTCCATGTGCTTCAGACCCTAATCTTTTTCAAAAAAGATCCATCTGATTTTGCGGAACAGGGTAGATGGTTTCAATAGCCATGCGTATGACTTCCGAAACTCCTATTTGCTTCCCCTCCTGTGTGCTCATTCGAAGAGCCATGTATTTTACTCTTTCAGCCTGCTGTTTTGATAAAACAACAGAAAGTCTAACGCCTTCTTTGATTTGCTTCGGTCTTCCCACGCTAAACAGTCGATCCTGAAAAAGTCAACTTTTTGAGAGTTTAAATCTTCCTAACTCACCTTACGCAACCAGGTCTTGAAAAGAGTGAGCTAAAGAGGTAAATTTTTTTCAAAAAATGGAAAAAATATGCCTCAAGACATTCTTGATATCTATACAGATTATCTGATTTGCCAAAATCAACATGCAACAGCC
>JBIRBM010000016.1:0-37546 GCA_044326545.1 Parachlamydiaceae bacterium
ATGAGGGCTATTTTGACCTATTCTAAGCATCTTTTAGAAAGACTGCCTCATCAATAGCTTAGGCTATTGATTTCGACACCCTTTCTAAAATCTGCATAGGCTATATCAAAAATTCCTAACCAGATTTTGCGTAAGGTGAGTTAAAAAATGAAAAATTTTTGGATCGATGTATGACCACATTTTGGCCATGCATTCAAAATGCCACAAAATTAGGTAACAACAGATCATCGATATCGCTGCCTTCCAATGTTTGGCAATTCATTGAACAAGGAGGATTTCAGTTAAATCTATCTGTGGCATCCCATCTGGTCAAACAGATCTGATACATAAATTCATCTATTTTTGTTTGCATTTCATCAACACGAACACTATTTCTACCGCCGTTGGTTGATAAAACGGCATGCTTAGGTGAGATCACCACAGCAAAGTCGTGTAGAAGGTCTGGAACTTTGCTGAAATTAGATTCCGGACGAATCAAAACGTCGTAGTGAAATAATGAAAAGAAATCATCTAACACATTGTCTTCATCATCATTAGCTTGTTTTCGATAATCAAATTGAATGTTATGGCCAGATGGCAACTCTTTTTTTATCAGCTCTACAAGCACTTCTGGATTGATAGCATCTGTGAAAATTTGACAGTGGATCGGTTGACCTTGAAACAATGCTGCAACTTTTTTTAATGCATCACAGTAAAAATGCAAGGGAGGTAATTTTAAAGGGAATTTAAAACGAACATCATCGACATCAAAGTTCCCCCCTTCTCTTAAGTGAAGAGCAACATTTACCATATTAGCCGGAGGAAGCATCAATCGCAGAGGAATAGTTGAAGAGATCATATCTAATGCAATATCTCTAAAATCGGGGTCTTCCCAATCAACGGCAACTAGACGTTTATAAGCACCTGTATCTAACTCTGACTCAAATTCAGGGAAATAGGGGATAATGTAACACACTGATTCAGCTGGTCTGAATTGGAAATCCATCTTATTGACATACAAATTCACACTTGGATGGGGTGCATGGCTAAAATCAACTTCTTTACTAAACATCCTTAAACTCTTCGCGTACTTAAAACCACAATAATTACACTGCAAAGGTATTCCTGTAGTGTATGAAAGCCATTTAGCGTGTAGATATGAGATAAGATTATCTCCTAATCTACCCCCACTATGCTCAAAAGTAATAATCGCTTCAGAACGGAGGGTGCCGGTTGAAAATAGCAGAATCGAAAAACAAAAAATCCAATTTCGAAAAGTGAGATAAATAGTCATTAAATTTTTAACAGACATACAGTACCAGGAAGTGGATATGAAGGACGTCATGATTGTAAAACCGCCATCAACGTTAGTTTTCCAAGTCGATGAGAGATTTAAAAACTCATCTTAAGCACCCGGAGCGCGATTTGGACTGAAGCTGAAGCTCTGGCTGGTTAAGTTGAGTTAAAAATACAGTTCTTTGTCCGGCTATTTATTTTCAAATAGGGCAAAAAAATAACCTAGACAAATTTGAACAAACAATTCTAATCATTGAAGAAAAAATCTACTAGAAAACGATGATATACACAAGAAAGTTCAGAAGTTTGACAAAAACCACGATAGAAGCAAAATTTTAGCTTGCAGCAAAATCAATGAGGCTAACGATTTAAAGATAAATTTTATGGATGTTTACAACGATATTGGTTCTCGAACCATCTCTATATCAACAATACAATCTTGATTGTTTTGCAATCTTTTCCACTCCAATTTTGCGCGACGAACATTCACTAGTCAACCAAAAAGTCAAAAATCGAGTGGCTATTCATGAATTTTTAGACCATTTACTTGTAAAAATATGTGTTGACACTCTATCTCATTTTTTTTAAAAGTTCATGATTATTTATCACACGAGTCAAAATGACAGGTCTTACCTCTGGCCTATTTTCAGTCTTCTTCTCATCTGTTCTCGTTTGCCTTTTTGTCAGCTGCAGCCATCAAGAGAAGCCTGTGTTAACCATGCCTCCGGTAGAAGTTGTTGTTCAAACAATTGAACCTAAAACACTGCCTGTTGTTTATGAGTATGTTGGCGTCGTCCAAAGCTCTCATGAAGTTGAGATTCGGGCCCGTGTCACAGGTTATTTGGAAACGGTCCCTTATGTTGAGGGATCATTTGTCCAAAAGGGCGATCTGTTATTCCAAATCGATCCTCGTCCTTTTCAAACCGCTTTAGACAAAGCAAATGCACAGCTGGCCAAAGAGCAGTCGGTTCTTTGGGAGTCACAAAGAGCGGTCAAACGATTTACCCCCCTTTATGAACAAAAAGCAGCCAGCCAACGCGATTTAGATAATGCCATCGCTTCGGAAATGTCAGCGCAAGCACAGATTTTGGAGGCTCAAGCTCTAGTTGCAGAGGCCCAACTCAATTTGGAATATACGACCATACGATCACCGGTGAGTGGTTTGACCTCTCAAGCTAAATTCCGGGTCGGATCTTTGATCTCTCAGGGACAGGATATGATGACAACTGTTTCCGTTGTCGATCCGATCTGGGTCATCTTTAGTGTCTCAGAGCAAGATCTTCTGCGTAGTACCCATGAAATGGATCGGGGAAGAACAATTTTTCCTAAAAATAATGAATTTGAAATTGAATTAATTCTTGCCGATAAAACCATTTTTCCTGAGCGGGGAGTCGTCAATTTTGCCTCTCCCTCTTACAGTAAGCAAACAGGGACTTTAGCGATACGTGCTGTACTTGCAAATCCTAAAAGCCTCTTGAGGCCAGGACAATTTGTACGGGTAAGAATTCATGGGGCACAAAGACCCAATGCCATCTCGATTCCACAATCTGCGGTCCAGCAAGGCCAAAAAGGCTCTTTTGTTTTTGTTGTCAATGGTGATGGACAAGCTGAACCACGACTGATTGAACCAGGTCCTTGGGATGGAAGCAATTGGATCATTTGGAATGGGTTGAACAGGGGCGATCTGGTGATCATTAAAGGAGTCAATAAAGTCCTTCCAGGATCGAGCGTTAACATCACCCATGAAGCACTCTCTTTGGATAATGATCAAAAAAGGAGAGAGCCTAAGCTCGAAACAGCAGGCGGGGGCGGCTCTGTATGATATCGAGTTTTTTTATCGATCGTCCTGTCTTTGCTTGTGTCCTTTCAATCATGATGACATTAGCCGGGATTTTTGGATTGAAAGTTCTTCCCATTGAGCAATATCCAAATCTTACACCTCCCCAAATCCAGGTATCGGCTTTTTATGCCGGAGCTGATGCGATGACCGTTGCCAATAGTGTTGCAGCTCCCCTAGAGCAGCAAATTAACGGCGTCGATCATATGATCTATATGTATTCGCAAAATTCTTCCACCGGAAATATGCAATTAAGCGTCTTTTTTGATATTGGCACCGATATTAATATGGCCCAAGTGAATGTCCAAAATCGCATTAGCATGGCGCTTCCTCAACTTCCCCAGCAGGTTCAATATCAAGGTGTGACATTGAAAAAGCAAACGCCGACGATCCTCATGCTGATAGCAGTTGCATCTGCCGATGGAAGATATGACAATGTGTACATCAGCAACTATGCTCAAATCAATATTGTCAACGAACTGCTCCGTTTGCCCGGTGTGAGCAATGCAACGATTGTCAATGCGCGCAATTATTCGATGAGGATTTGGCTTAAACCTGATCGATTAGCTCAACTTCAATTAACGGCAGATGACGTTGTCGCCGCGATAAAAGATCAAAACAAAGATTTTACTGCTGGAATGCTTGGAACACCTCCCATTTCATCTAATATTACGATGGCTGTTCCAATGACGGGGCAAGGAAGGCTAGAGGATCCGACTCAATATGAAGACATTATTCTTCGTGCAAATGAAGAGGGCTCATTTATTAAGCTTAAAGATGTCGCGTATGTTGAACTTGGGGCTCAATCTTATGATATCGAAGGAAAATTAGATGGCCAAGATGCGATGTTGATTGCTGTTTATCAAGAATTTGGAGCGAATGCTCTTGATGTTGCAGCAGAGGTTAAAAAGACAATGGAGGAGGCCGGCGCACATTTTCCCACCGGTTTAACCTATACCATTCCATATGATACAACCCGATTTATCAAGCAGTCAATAACAGAGGTGATCAAGACCATTTTTGAAGCAGCTTTTTTGGTTTCTCTTGTCGTCTTTATTTTTCTTCAAAGCTGGCGGGCAACACTTGTTCCCGTGATTGCAATGATCGTCTCCATTGTGGGCACTTTTGCGGGAATGTATCTCATGGGATTTTCCCTTAATACATTAACTTTGTTTGGCTTAGTTCTTGCGATCGGAATTGTGGTCGATGATGCCATTGTTGTGATCGAAAATGTTGAGCGCAATATCCGTCAATTAGGGATGGCGCCAAAAGAAGCAACTCACGCAGCGATGCAAGAGGTTTCAGGGCCGGTTATCGCGATTGTTTTCGTCTTGTGTGCTGTCTTTATTCCTGTTGCATTTTTGGGGGGGATTGCTGGACAGCTTTATAAGCAGTTTGCCATTACGATTTGTGTGTCGGTCGTGATTTCCGGATTCGTCGCTTTAACTTTAAGTCCTGCCTTGGCGGCCATGTTATTAAAACCCCAGATGACCTCTTCTCGTTTTGGAGCTTGGTTTAATCGTCATTTTGATCGATTCACTGATTGTTATGTTAAAGGAGCGGAATGGATTTTGCATCATCCCTCGGTTGGGATTGCGTCCTTTGTCTGCATCTTAGCAGTTCTTCTCTTCTTGTCTAAAACCATTCCGACAAGTTTTGTCCCCGAAGAAGATGTAGGCTATTTAATCGCTGTGGCCAATATGCCCGACACTGCAACGCTCGAGCGCACCAATACAGTTGATCAAGAGATCGCAAAGATGGCTTTAGCGCAACCGGGTGTGGAGCATGTCACCTCATTAACCGGATTGAGTTTGCTTGATGGATTAAACCGCATTCAAATGGGGACGAATTTCATTAGTTTAAAAGATTGGCAGCTGCGCAATGACTCCTCTTTGAAAGCAAATGCGGTCGCAGCGGCTTTAAATGGCAAATATAATAGGGTTCCAGACGCTCAAATTTATGTCTTTAATCCTCCTGCAATCTCAGGTCTTGGCACCGTTGGAGGGTTTGAATTTTGGGTGGAAAGCCGTGGGAATGCCACAGTGCAGAAGCTTGAAGAGGTGACGCGCAATATGATCAAAAAAGCAAAAAGCAGGCCTGAGCTAAACGGGCTTTCCACCTCGATTCAAACGAATAATTTGCAGCTTTTGATTGACTTGGACCGCTACAAAACCAAGTCTCTTCATGTTCCCATTAGCAATGTCTTAAGCACACTTCAGATTTTTTTTGGGTCCCTTTACGTTAATTTATTCAATAAATTCGGCCAGGTGTATCAAGTCACCGTTCAATCAGACCCCGAATATCGGGGGGCGATGCGTAATTTGGCAGACATGTATGTTCGATCTGAAAGCCAGGAGATGATCCCGTTAAAATCATTGGTTTCGACTCGCTATTCTCAAGGACCTAATTTAGTGAGCCGTTTTAATGGGTATCCCTCCGCTAAAATTATAGGAAGTGCTGCACCAGGTTATAGCTCCGGTGAAGCGTTGGCAGCAATGGCAGAAATTGCAAAAGAAGAGCTTCCTGCCCAAATGGTCTCTGCGTGGAGCGGTCAAGCTTATCAAGAATTAGCGATGGGAGGCAGCTCAATGGGGATTCTTGCGATTGGCATTTTGATGGTCTTTCTCATTCTTGCTGCATTATATGAGCGTTGGTCGCTTCCTTTGGTTGTCATATTGGCTGTTCCATTTGGAATCATGGGCGCTTTTGTCGCGATTTGGATACGAGGAATGTCCAATGATGTCTATTTTAACATAGGCCTTGTGACGTTGATTGCCCTTTCAGCGAAAAACGCCATTTTGATTGTCGAATTTGCCCTGATTAAGCGTGAAGAAGGGTTGTCTGTTGCTCATGCAGCGCTTGAGGCAGCTAAATTGCGATTTAGGGCCATATTTATGACGTCGCTGACCTTTATTTTGGGAGTCGTTCCTTTATTGATCAGTCAGGGGGCAGGAGCGGCAAGCCGTCAATCAGTTGGAACCGGTGTGTTTGGGGGAATGATTGCAGCGACAATCTTGGCTGTTTTTTTAGTCCCTCTTTTCTATAAGTTGATTGATCAGGCCCGTGATAAGCAGGCAAGCTGACCCGCACGTTGTAAAAAAAGACAATTGGAACACAGAGAAACAGGATGAGATGGCGATTATCAGAAAATGAGATGAACAGAGGTGCTAAGACCCTCTTCGCTCTTTTTTCTCTTTTGGTCCTTTATGCATGCTCTTTTTCTCCGCGTTATGAACGCCCTGCGATAGAAATTCCTAATAATTGGCGTGTTGAAAGCAACGAAAGAGAGGCAGCTTGCAACATCAGATGGTGGCAGCAGCTCAATGACCCTGTTTTAGATGATCTTATTGCAGAGGCATTGGAGAGAAATAATGACCTGAAGGTTGCAACAGCCAGGATAGCCCAATACAGAGCCCAATTGGGCGTTGTCAGTTCGCAATTATATCCTCAACTTTATGCTCAGACAAGCGTTTCTAGAATGAAATCCTCTCGAACGATGGCTGGAGATCAAATTTTTTCAAATTCTAATGGAGGAAACACCTCTTATGGCGATGGTTATCAAGGAGGCGGGGCTGGAGGAAATGGAGCAGTTATCCCCGATTTAAGCCAATTATTTCCCGTTTTTTCAAATGACGATTATGCTGTCTTGAATGCTGCATATGAGCTCGATTTGTGGGGGAAAATTCGCAGTGCAACCGATGCCTCTTATGCAGATCTTCTTGGGCAAGAGGAGGCGAGGAAATCGGTGATGTT
The DNA here is from genome assembly GCA_044326545.1 of Parachlamydiaceae bacterium. GTDB lineage: Bacteria > Chlamydiota > Chlamydiia > Chlamydiales > Parachlamydiaceae > JANWJE01. The sequence goes on from JBIRBM010000016.1 coordinate 6,866, forward strand.
ATCGCTTATTTCTTCGGTGGCCTCCTCTTATCTATTATTGAGGCAATATGACTGGCAATTAGAGATCTCAAGGCAAACGGCCAGGTCCCGCCAACAATCCTATGAATTAGCCACAGTTCGTTTTAACGAGGGGTTGACATCTGAATTAGAAGTGTTTCAATCTTTAGCCGATCTTGAGCAGGCGATGATTCAAATCATTGAATTTGAGACCTTAATCTCAATCACCGAAAATTTAATCAGTGTTCTGATCGGCTCTGATCCTCATACGATTAACAGAGGGCTTCCTGTTGAAGGATGGCAGCTGCCTCCTGACATTCCTGTCGGCTTGCCTGTTGATTTACTTGAGCAGCGCCCCGACATTGCACAAGCTGAACAACTCCTGATTGCTGCTAATTATCGCATAGGGCAAGCGCGCGCCCTCTATTTTCCTGATATCACGTTGACAGGATCCTCCGGATATGCCAGCAGTCAGCTCCATCGCCTTTTTACCGATCCATCGATCACATGGCAGTGGATGGCAAATCTTTTACAACCTATTTTTACCGGATGGAAGATCACCAGTGGCGTCGACTTGGCTAAAGCTCAAAAGGAAGAAGCTGTTTACCGCTATATTGAAATTGTATTAAATGCTTTGAGAGAAGTGAATGATTCCCTGATTCATCATGAAAACGCAAAAAAAGTCGTCAAGGTCGAAAAAAAACGGGTTTACGACCTTCAGCAATATCTTCATTTAGCCACTTTGCAATATGATAATGGACTTGTCGATTACCTGAACGTCTTAGACGCGGAGCGCCGTTTATTTATCGCACAGCTCGATCTGGCAAGAGAAGAGGCTCAAGTGTTTATCACATTAGTTAATGTCTACAAAGCTTTAGGGGGGGGCTGGGTGGTCGATGCAGAAAAGCTCATGACGCCGGATTGTGATACGATGAGCAAGAAATAAATTTCTTGTTCATCGTATAAAGTCGAGATTGAATTAAAAACTTCATTTAAATAGAATCAAAAAAATTTCCGGTATTTCCTCACTTATGTTAACATCTCTCTTTGTCCTTGCAGGTTTATTTTTAACGGGTTGTATGGTAGGTCCCGACTATCAAGAACCGGAAAAACCCATTTTAGAACAATGGAAAATCGACGATGATTCAGTCATGCAGCAGCCATGCGATAATGCTGCATGGTGGGAAGTCTTTCATGATAATGTCCTGACTCAATTGATTCATGAAGGGTACGCCGGCAATCTCTCTTTACAGAGCACAGGTGTTAAAGTGTTGCAGGCCAGGGCGCAATTGGCTCAATCTGTTGGAGAGCTCTATCCGCAACAACAAAACATGATAGGCAATCTGACCCGTTACAAAACGGGCGGCAGCGAATTTCAAGGGCTCTTGCCTAATGAGTTTATGACCGACATGTTAGGATTGACGGCAAATTGGGAGATCGATTTTTGGGGAAAGTACAGGCGTGCAATTCAATCTAACAACGCCACTTTTTTAGCATCGATTGCGGCTTATGATAATGCGTTAGTCACCCTGACATCAGATATCGCAAGCGTCTATATTAAGATACGTACCACTGAAGAGCAAATCAAGATAACCCAAGCCAATATTAAGGTTCAACTCATAGGGCTCGACATCGCTAAAGCTCGTCATGATGCGGGGGAAGTCAGTCTTTTGGATGTAGAACAAGCAGTCACTGAATTATCGCAAACCCAAGCGAAACTTCCGCAGTTTAACACTGAGTTGCAAAAACAAAAAGATGCTCTTTGCTTATTGCTCGGAACGGTGCCCAATCAACTCGATTGCTTACTTGATTCTCAACAAGGAATTCCTCAAGCCCCTTTTTCTGTTGCTGTGGGCATCCCTGTTGAAACCATTGCCAAACGTCCAGATGTTTGCCAGTCTCGATTGGTTGCGTTGGCGCAGTCAGAATTAATAGGCGCTACCAAAGCCAACCTTTTTCCCGTCTTATCTTTATCAGGCACTTTTGCTTTTGCTTCAAATAATATCCATCGATCTTCATTGAGTGATCTTTTTGATTGGTCTAAGCGGACATATACAGGAGGGCCGGGATTGAATTGGCCAATTTTAAATTATGGTCAAATTACCAATTCGGTCCGTGCCCAAGATGCGGCTTTTCAAGAAGCCTTATTGAATTACATTGATGCCGTTTTAAAAGCACAGCAAGAAGTTCAAGATTATATTACCGCGTTTATTAATGCAAAGATGGCTGTAGAATACTTAACTGAAGCCAGTCGTGCGGCCACGAAAACGTTGCAGTTGGCTCTGATTCGTTACAAAGAAGGGGAGAGCGACTTTACTCCTGTATTAAATGCGGAGCAACAACAACTGCGAGTCCAATCTTCGTTGACCACAGCCCAAGGAGACATTCCTCAAGCGTTAGTTTCACTTTATCGATCGTTGGGTGGGGGATGGCAGATCAGTGAAGGCGATGATGTCATACCAGAAAGGATCAAAGAGGAAATGTCAAAACGGACAGATTGGGGAAGTTTGCTGAACAGGCAAAATCACGAAGAACCAAACAGCGAATGGCAATCGATCAAACAACTTTATCTGCCAAATTGGTGATGAATATGGACGTTGAGAAAAAACGAAATAAGACTGCAATTGGTGCAATCATTGTTGCGATCGCTCTGATGATTGCAACAGCATATGTGATATTTGGCCTCTCTAAGCGAGACTCAAAGGGAAGCTCTCTTGAAATTCCCCTTCCAAAAGTGATCGTACAAAAGCCCCAAGCGCAAGAAATGGTCGATTATGTCACCCAAACGGGGACGCTTGTTGCTTACAACTCTGTTGATCTAGTGGCGCGTGTTGAAGGATATCTTGATTCAATAGAATTTACAGATGGGACGTTTGTAAAAAAAGGACAACCATTATTTATCATTGAACCAGACACTTATTATCAACAATTGATTGCAGCAAAAGCGTCTGTAGCGGCACAAGTGGCCGGAAATATTTATGCTAAATCAGAATATGAACGGCAAAAAATCATGTATGCACAAAATGCCACTTCTCTTAACAATGTGGAAAAATGGTTGGCTAAGACACAAGAGAGTGATGCAGAGGTGCAAAAAGCGGTCGCAAATGAAAAAATTGCGGCAATCAATTACAGTTATACACATGTGAAAGCCCCCTTTGATGGCCGCATAGGACGTCATTTGGTGGACGCTGGAAATTTAGTCGGTCATGGAACAGCGACCAATTTAGCGAATATCGAGCAAATTGATCCGATTTATGCTTATTTCAATCTCAATGAGCTTGATTTAATTAAACTACGCGATGCTGCAAGAGCCAATGGTTTTAAACCCGAAGAGATCAATCAAATTTCGGCAGATATCAGATTACAAAATGAAACAACCTTTAAACATAAGGGAAAGCTCGATTTTGTTAACACAGGACTCAATGCCTCTACAGGAACATTGCAATTGCGTGCTTTGTTGGAAAATAAAGATTACGGTTTGTTACCTGGCCTTTTTGTTCAGGTACGCATCCCTGTTTCCAAACCCCAAAAACAGATGACGATTCCGGATTCAGCTGTCCTTTATGATCAAATTGGCTCTTATGTTCTGATTGTTGATGCCCATGGTGTTGTTCAATTAAAACGTGTTAAATTAGGCGGCATAGAACAAGAGATACGCGCAATCACACAAGGATTGAGCGAAAGTGATCAAGTCATCGTAGCGGGACTGCAGTTTGCAACACCCGGGAACAAAGTGACAGTGGTTGAGCCAGCTTCCTTGAATGAGTCAGGATAACATGAATATATCTAAATTTTTTATTGAACGCCCTGTATTGGCCAATGTGATTGCGTTATTCATCGTCTTTTTAGGAATCGTTTCAATCGCCATTTTGCCCATTAGTCAATACCCCTCGATTGTCCCCCCCACTATTCAGGTGACAACAAATTACCCCGGCGCTGACGCTAAAACCCTCATTAATACAGTCGCCCTTCCCATTGAGCAGCAAGTCAATGGCGTTGAAAACATGATCTACATGCAATCGACCAGCACTAACTCCGGTAATTACACTTTAATTGTGACGTTTGCCATCGGCACAGATCTCAACTTTGCTCAAGTCTTAGTGCAAAACAGGGTGCAAGCTGCGTTGGCACAATTGCCCAAACAAGTTCAGCAGCAAGGGGTTGTTGTTCAGCAAAAATCAACCTCTATCCTGCAATTTATCACGCTCACTTCGGAAAATGATGAATATGATGGTTTGTTTTTAAATAACTATGCCAACATCAATATGCAAGACGAATTATCACGTTTGCCGGGTGTGGGTAACGTCTTAATTTTTGGCTCGGGCTCTTATGCAATGAGAATATGGCTCGATCCTGACAAAATGTATGCTTATTCATTAAATCCGTCCGATGTTCTCAATGCGATTAACCAACAAAATAAAGCGATTTCTGCCGGGCAAATTGGCGCTCCGCCCACTTCTCATTCACAGGCTTATCAGTTTACTGTGAATGTGCCGGGGTTACTTGTGAATCCAGACGAATTTGCAGATATCATGATTAAATCTGAAGCAGCAACGCCTGGGCAAACTGCATCTACGGGTCATAGTGCTAAAATTGTCCGTATCCGTGATGTGGGGCGCGTTGAGCTCGGCTCTTCAAGTTATAGCCTTTCTGCTAACCTTAATAATAAGCCAACCGCCGCAATTGGGATTTATCAACAACCCGGTGCAAACGCTTTAAAGGTGGCCAATGAGGTGAGAGCCACCGTCGAAAAAATGTCCAAAAAATTTCCTCCCGGATTAAAATATTCTATTCCTTTTGACACGACCATGTTTGTTAAAGCCTCTGTTGAAGAGGTGTATAAAACACTATTTGAGGCTATGATTTTAGTGTTGGTTGTGATTTTTTTCTTTTTGCAAAATTTTCGCGCCACACTGGTTCCGGCTACCACGGTGCCCGTGACGATTATCGGAGCATTTTTTGCGATGCTTCTGTTAGGTTTTTCCATTAATTTATTAACCTTATTTGCTTTAGTGTTAGCCATTGGGATTGTGGTCGATGATGCGATCGTGATTGTCGAGGGGGCGACACAACATATTGAAAAAGGCGAGTCGCCCAAAGAGGCCTCTATTAAAGCAATGAAAGAATTGATGGGGCCGGTGATTGGGATCACGTTAGTCCTCATGGCGGTATTTGTTCCGCCGGGCTTTATGCCCGGATTAACCGGATCCATGTATGCACAGTTTGCTTTAGTCATTGCTGCAACAGCCTTCATTAGTGCCATCAATGCCATGACGTTAAAACCTACCCAATGTGCTTTATGGCTGAGGCCAATAGATCCGAACAAAAAAAAATCTGTATTATATCGTGCTTTTGACAGAGTCTATTGTCCCATTGAAGCGGGATATCTTAAATTTATCGATCAATTGATCCATCACAGTAAAATCGCCGGTTTGATTGGAATCTGTTTTGTTGTATTGGCCATTTTTTTGTTAACTCGAATTCCTACAGGTTTTATTCCGATTGAAGACCAGGGGTATTTAATCATGAGTGTGAATTTGCCTGATGGGGCAAGTTTGGGACGCACAGAACAATTACTCAAAAAGATAACGGAAGAGGTCGCCAAAGTGGATGGCATTGAAAATGTCATTGCGATTAATGGAGTGTCTGTTTTGGATAATAATGCCAATTTGGCAAATGCCGGCGTTCTTTATGTCATCTTTAAAGATTGGAGTGTGCGGGGCAAAAAAGAAAATTTACCCGCTCTTTATCAAAAGCTCAATCAAATTGGAGCCAATACGCTCGATGCAAAAATTCTCGTGATGATCCCTCCTCCCATACAAGGTTTAGGTAATGCAGGTGGTTTTCAACTACAAGTGGAATTGGAAGATGGGTCGTTTGATTACCGTAAATTACAAGCCGCCACAGACTTATTAATCCAGTATGGCAGTGAACAACCCTCGCTTAGCCATTTAATGACATCGTTTCGCTCTTCTGCTCCCCAAGTGATTGCTCCAATTGATAGGGTGAAGGCAAAATCTTTGGGCGTGGCAGTTGAGGATGCCATGAATGTTGTCGAAACCTATGTCGGCTCTTCTTATGTGAATCTTTTTACGAAATTTGGGCAAGTTTTTCAAGTGTATATTCAAGGGGATGGGTCTGCACGTATGACACAAGAAGATGTTCGTCATTTACACGTGAGAAATCAATCGGGTGAAATGGTCCCAATAAGCACATTGACCACTATTTTGCCAGCTACAGGTCCATCTATTATTTCGCTATATAATCTTTATCCCTCTAGTAACATTTATGGCGTCTCTGCGCCGGGATATAGTTCGGGTCAATCGCTTGAAACAATGGAGCAATTAGCCTCTCAAGTCCTTCCTGCGGGGATGTCTTATGAGTGGACAAGTACTGCTTATCAGGAAAAAATTGCCGGACAATTGAGTTATTTGATTTTTGCACTCTCTCTTCTTTTTGTTTATTTGATCCTTGCCGGGCAATATGAAAATTGGATCACACCTGCAGCGATTTTACTCAGTGTTCCTTTGGCTTTGCTTGGTACTGTCGCCGTGTTATCTAGCTTGGGTCTTGCCAATAATATTTATACTCAAATTGGGATTTTGTTATTAATCGCTTTGTCTGCTAAAAACGCCATCTTGATTGTGGAAGTGGCTCGCGAGCAACGGGAATTGCACGGTAAATCAATTATCGAATCAGCCTTCATCGGCGCTAAAATACGCTTTCGTCCTATTATCATGACTTCATTTGCTTTTATTCTCGGTGTGATGCCCTTAGTGTTTGCCACAGGGGCGGGAGCAAACGCCAGGCGCTCTATTGGTATTGCAGTAAGTAGCGGCATGCTGGCATCGACTTGTCTAGCTGTCGTCTTTGTCCCTGCATTTTTTGTTGTCCTCCAAACCTGGCAGGATCGCAAAAAGAAGGTTTAGGATTTTGATTGATTTAAAATATTGTGAGTAAATAAGTTTTTTTATTGTAAGCTGATCGTAACATTCAGCAAAAATGCTGATCTCATAAAATGGGGCGACAAATCGATGAGCATAGATAAAGATTTAAAGTCCCCGTCTGCCGTTAATAAATTCGATAAAATTAAAGAGGCCTACGAAAAAACCATTTCGGATAAAATGGGGGAGTTGACTCAGTCCATTCGTCTGGTGCAGGAGCGTCCCGATCATGATAATCTCACGAACTTGCAACATATCGTCCATAAACTAGGAGGCAGCGCTGGGTCATATGGCTATAGCACTGTCAGTGTCTTATGCAAGAAAATGGATAGTGAAATTGGAAGGAGAGCGGCCGCTGGAAATTTTGAGGATCAAGCCTGGTTGACATCGTTAAATGATTTTCTTTTTAATGTTCAGCAAGAATTTCATTTTTTTTCTATACCTGATTCAAAAGTGGTCGATTCCTCGTTTAAGACTCTTGGGCGCCCTCTTTTATATGTCGTTGATGAAGACATCAAATTTTTAGATTTATTAGTGCGCATTAAAGATCAATTTTCTATTTCTATTGAAACAGAATGTGATCCAAGTATTGCTTTGGATCGCTTAATGTCGCCCGATTTCAATCCGAACATTGTGATTGTCTCTCAAATATTTCGCACCTCTCAATTGACCGGATTTGATTTGATTGCGAAGATGCGCTCTAAAGCCGCTTCTTCATTCATTTTTTTCGGTCTTTTTTTGGACGAAGACACGATCGAAAATCGAATGGCCGCAACAGATTTAGATGTGCATTATATTTTCAGAAAACCTGTTTCGGCTTACGTTTTATTAAAGTCAATGCAAGATATCCTAAAAATTAATCAAGGGCATCCCTTAAAAGTTTTAGTTGTAGATGATGACATTGATTTTTGTAATTACGTCTCCGTTGTTTTGACGGAAGTTGCGATGGAGGTTCGTTCCATACAAGATTGCAACGCTCTTTTCAAAACGCTAGAAGAGTATCATCCAAGCGTTCTTCTCTTAGATTTAATTTTTCCCAAATTTGAAGGGTTAAACATCTTAAAAATATTGCGCAGTGACGTTGCGTATCGCAATCTGATTGTCATTGTGGTGACCAGCAGCGAAGAGGAAACCATTCGCCTTGATGCTTATGCCGAAAATGCCGATGATATTCTGTATAAGCCAATAGATAAAGAGATCTTGCAAAAAAGGATCATTAACTTAACAAAGCGGCAAGGCGCCATCATTGAGTTGCCCGGATCCGAGCGGTATACCGGTTTAGGAAATTTCGCCGTTTTGAAAGAGACGATTCGCAAAGGTTTGATCACATCAAAATCTTTAGAACAATATCTTGTCTTATTCGAGATCGATCATGTTGCTCAATTGGAAAAGAAAGAGGGGGAGATTGTACGCAATTTGCTTGTTTCGATGAGCAATCAACTTCAATGGGAAGCCGACAACCATATGAAGTGTTTCTCTTATCAGGCTTTATTTGCAGTCGTTTTTGATTCACACACGATGCAGGTGGTTGAGAAAAAAATCCATGATTTTCTCTTCGAGATGATTCAAAATGAAACGCGCCTTCATCCTGTTTTTAATTGTTCGATTGTCCCGATTTCTTTAACTGTTGGAAATGCGGATCAGATTCTTCAAGCAGCAGAGAGAGGATTGCGTGAGGCAAGTGTTAAGGAATCGGCTCCGATCAGATGTGTTAAAGTTCTCTTCAAGGATGAGCTGATCAACAAAAAAGAGATCGTGATTGTTGATTCTGATCCAGAACTTCTTAACATCTTGAGGAATGCCTTTGAGTCTCAAGGTCTCCTTGTTAATACCTACAAGGAAGGGGGAGAGGTCTTAAACGTCCTTCAAACGTATACAGAAAATCGTTTGCCCTCATTGATCATTGCGGAGAGAAAACTTCCTGATATGGATGGAATTGAATTATACATTAAGTTAAAAGAGCGTTTTCGAAAAGAGATCCCTTTTTACGTCTTAACGATTTTCTCTTCAGATAAAGATGTCAGTGAAGGCATTAAACAAGGGGTTTTGGAATATATTGTCAAGCCATTTAATATTTCTTTGTTAGTACAAAAATCGCTTAAGACCGTGTTAAAAAATTAGAGATCCTTTGACCCCACATTCAAACTGTCAATTGACATATTGTCATCGGACGATAAAAAACTCTCCAAGCGCTGTGAAGATTGGGACACTTGGGTTCTTTGTGATCATCATCCATATTGATGGACCAAAGCATGATTCCTTGCTCAACTTGAAAAGCACTGCAAACTGCAATACAGATGAATCATGATATTTAATTTAGGAGGTTCATGGATGCTCTTCTCAAATATTTGCTTGAAAAAATAGCGATCAGCTTGCTTGGTATAGAGCTTGCCATCATGCTCTCTTGCGCCATTGCGATTGTCATCATTAAATGCATCACAAAGATAGTGGCAAAACATCGCCTCTACGTTCAAGATAAAATCTCGACGATGATCGAACAGTTTTTACTTCAAGACAAGAATGTGGAAGAGCTTGTGATTCCGCGCACCATGCGCCAGTGCAGAAATCTAATTGAGGTGTTAGAAAAATTTGACCAGCGCTTCATTGATGAGCGATGGCTTGAGATAAAAGAAAAAATTAACTCGACTTACTTACTTCCACTGGCTCCGGCCTATGCTTCAAGTTTTTCTTGGGTCAAGCGACAGTTTGCGGCCAGAAGCTCTCTTCTATCTCCACGCCTTGCCAATCCGGCAGTGATTGGTCAATTATTGGAAGATAAACGGTACTTAGTTCGGGTGGCTGCGGCTGTCTGTGTGACCCAAATGTCTTCTCAGGAGTTATTTTTTCGAGTGATTCACATGATGAGTGAAGAAACTCCTTTAGCACAATTTCCCTACCGAGATGCGTTAATTGAGGTGAGCGAAGAGAAATATGGATGGATCACCTCTTTATTGTCTACAACAACTGACGATAAAATTCGAGCGATTTGCTTAGATATTTTGCCCCTTCGTTATTCTCCTCATTTATTTGCTTTGATTCAACCATTTGTGACGTCAGGACATCGTCCTTGCCGCCTCTTAGCGATTAAAGGGATTGCGACCATTAATAGTGAGGAAGCCATTGAGATGTTGATTAGGCATTTAGAGGATTCTGAATGGGAAGTGAGGGCGGAGTCGGCAATTGGTTTACGACAATTACATGTCATAAGGGCGATTCCCAACCTTAAAGAGAGATTGAATGATCCTGTTTGGTGGGTGCGTTTGCAAGCGGCATTAGCCTTGAAGAATTTGGGTGAACCCGGTGTGAATGTGTTACTCTCTAAAGAATTAGATCTCTATCCACATGCTGCGCAAATTGCTCGGTATGCTTTAGCGCTTCCTTAAAACGGATATCAGCAGCTGCGAGGAGATTTCTGAATGCGTTGAAGCAAGTGTTGCAAGATGAAGGAGAATGATTTGCTCAAAACGTCGTGATTGTTACGGAAAAATTAAGAGTGAAAGAAAAGCACAGAGGCTTAAGGATTTCCTTAAGCCTCTTTTTTTCTACTCAATATTATCGAGCGTCTCTTGAGGATTATGGGACTTCTACAACAACGAGCATCGCTCCCACGCCAGGGGCCAGCGATAACACGAGGGGAATCGCGCTATTATTGCGCAAGGAGATCGTGTTGCCGGCAGTCAATGAGAGTAAGCATGATCCAGATACTTCTCCTGTCGCGATAAGGGCGGGTATAGTGGTGCTTGGGTCCACGGTTCCATTCACCGCGATGGCAAGCGCCGAGCCTGCACCTGTTGTTATGGAGACGTTGTAGTTGATTTGATAGACTCCGGTCTGGGGAACAGTGATAGTCGTTTGTGGAACTGTATGTGTGATGCCGTTAATAGGGCCGTTGTTTGAAAATGGGACATCAGCACCTCCCGCGACTGTTGCGTCTGCAAGTGTAGCAAGTTCATAGGCATAGGCATAATTCATTGGTGAAATGCCCCCTGTAGGACCTGTAGGTCCAGTCGCCCCTGCTCCGGTCACTCCCTGCGCTCCTGTAGGACCTGTCGCTCCGGTGACTCCTGCTGATCCTGTAGGGCCTGTGGCTCCTGTAGTTCCCGCTCCTGTAGGGCCCGTTGCTCCGGTTGCTCCAGCTCCTGTCGCTCCCGTTGATCCTGCCGGTCCTGTTGGTCCGGTCGGTCCTGTTCCGCCTCCTCCCGCAGCTCCTGTTGCTCCTATTGTCCCTTGTGCTCCTTGAGCGCCGGCGGGACCAGTGGGACCAGTGGGACCAGTGGGACCTCTCAATTTTCTCTGTTTGTTGGGGTGAGGGTGAGGGTGAGGGTGGTCACATCCTGAAGAAGAGGAATCTTTTTTCATTTCAATAGACGGAAAAAGTTCGGCTGTTGCTGCAGCTCCCTTTGATGGGAATAACTGAAACATCGTAGACAAAATGACAAAAGAACCGACTAAAAAACGAAAGCGAGCCTGACGATGAAGGCTGTTTACGAGTGTCTCTATCGAAGACTTAAACGAAGCGGTGTATGAATCTTGATGTGAGGGCTCTGACTGCACCAATAGCGGAAAAATCTGCTTTTTCATATTGATCTATCTCCTTTTTTAAAAAATTTATGGACTGTTAAGCTGTCATAAAAAAAAGATAGAGATTTTTTTAAAATTTTGCATCCTTTTTCGAAGAAATTCTTGTGGTAAAAGCTCAACTTCGCTATTTCGGCTCATTCAAAGCCTCGGCTGAACGCTTGCGAAAGGGTCGCGATCTCTTTCGACATGGACCCTTTTGCAAACCGTTCAATTTTCGGATGAGCATTCAGTCAATAGCGTGATCGATCTCTTTGATGAGCTAAATCATACTGGCTAAAAGCCTCCTTTAACCTCTCTTGCTGTTGAGGATTAAACTCAATCAATCGCTCCGTCGCACAATGTTTTATCTGCTCGAATAACATAGGACTGGGAAATGTTTTGGACTCGCAAAAAGCATTAACGAGTTTCATCATATCTTGATTTGTTATGTTGTTTATATTGTACATAATATAATCTTCTATTTTTCCAAAAAAACAACGACTGTTTTCAAAATTTAATTGATTAAAACAAAGTCCTGCTTTAATGAGATCTTGTGATTCAAGTAAATGAGTATTTTGAAAAATAATATTTAATACATTAAATAAAATAAGATTTGATTGGTTAGTATAAAGAATAATCTTTGAAAAAGATTCACTGAATTGGATCAGTTGAGTTAAGCTGAATTCATTGAGACGGTTGATGCTGCTCTGTTCTATGGCTTGGAATAATGTTGGATGCAAAAAAACATGGGGTTGTGTAAACGCATGAGTTAAATTGATAAGCTCTTGTGGAGTGAATCGATCAATGCACTCAACGGCTCGATTTCCTATTGTTAAGAATAGGTCACGGACAGAGGTGTTTAAGTAAGAAAAGCCATAGGCTAAATTGGTAAGATCTTCAGGATTGAATGTCTCAATAGAAACAATTGACCTAGAGGTGATTTTTGTAACCAATGCATTATCAAGGTCTGTCCCGAACTTTGTAAAAGCATAAACTAATTTGCCCAACCCCTCCCCATTTAATGTTTCGATATGATCGGTGATCTTATTTTGTATTGCGGAGAGTAATTGAGGATCAACAGGTCTATTGAATCTAGAAAGTCCATAAAATAATTCGACACGATGTTGAGGATGCAATTGGGGATCATTATGCAAAAATCGTCTTGTTATTTCTTCGAATAATTCAGGGGGGGGAAGGATGTTGAACGTTGCAAAAGCATAGAGTAAATTAGCCAATCCTTGTGGGGGGAATCTCCCTATAAAAATCAGGACTTTATTTCTTATTTCGGATAATAATTGATCGGGAGGTAACATGCCAACCTTTGCAAAAGCATAAAATAAATTGCAAAGATTTTGTTGATTGAAATCGTCAATGCAATCGATTGCCTGATCTGCGATTAATCGGAACAACTGATGAGAAGGGGACATATTGAACTTTGCAAAAGCATAGGCTAAGATACCCAACTCCTGTGATTTGAATTCTTTAATACACACGATGGCTCGAGTTTCCATGAATTCGAATAATTGCCTGGAAGGAATGACATTAAATCTGGCAAAAGCATTCGCTAAATTCGCTAGACTTTGTCCATTAAAATACAAAATAGAGCGAGTCGCATGATTGTCTATTGCCATTAATAATGTGTCACAAGGGCGGATCTTTAATTTTGCAAAAGCATTCGCTAGAGTCGCCAGTTCAGAAGGGATAAATCCTGTGATACAGGCTAGAATGTCAGATTCTATTTTTCTAAAGAAAAAATCATGACTAACCTGAATGTTCAGTTTTGCAAATGCGTTAGTTAACATCGCCCATTCTTGTGGTTTGAATGTCTTCATCACTTCGAGGGTTTGGATTTTTATTGCCGGGAATAGGGCGTCGGGAGGCGAAATGTTTAATTTTGCAAAAGCATTTGCTAAATTAGATAGTTCTTGGGCATTAAACTCCGCGATACGCGCAACGGCTATCTCTCCTATTTTTTCAAATAATCGATGAGGAGGCGTCTGGTTGAGTTTTGCAAAAGCATTCGCTAAGCTAACCAAAGTGAATGGAGTGTCTGAGGAGTTCAGTTGATGGAGTGCAAAAAGTCCCAATTCTTCAATCAAAGAAGAATATTTGTAAACTTTGCCCGGCGATATCCGTTTTGATAGAGCTTGCATGGTTGCCGATACGGCGATGGTATTGAAATCTACACGCCGCGATTTCCATACGTCTGCAATCTCTTCAGCAGATCTAGCTTTGTTAATCGTCTTCAAAATAGAGCGAGTCTGATCTTTGGTGTTGTTTGGGGGTGAATAAAGGTTAACAGATAATGTCGAGCATTCCATCGTTTTATCCTTGATGATAAAATAAAAATATTAATATAAATAGTTTTAATAAAAAAAGTCGCGTAAATTATCAACGCTAATTAAAATGCTTATTTTTGTAAATCGAAATTTCTATTTAGTAATCCTCCTGTTGTGTCAGGTGAATTAATAACTCACCTTACGCAAAATCTGATGAGGGCTATTTTGACCTATTCTAAGCATCTTTTAGAAAGAGTGCCTCATCAATAGCTTAGGCTATTGACTTCGACACCCTTTCTAAAATCTGCATAGGCTATATCAAAAATCCCTAACCAGATTTTGCGTAAGGTGAGTTAATCATCTCAACTTTGTCCAATTTTTGGATTCATATTTGAGGGTTGAGAAATCGAAAGAGGGGGGAGTCTTGACGGATCAGGAGTGTTATTTGGACTGAGCCAAAGCGTTCGCGATGACAGGTTGCCCGTTTAATTCACTCTTGCCCGCAAAGCCGCAATCGCGATCGACAAAAAAAATGGGTTTACTAATTCTTTCTTGTGGAGCAATCGTGATCTCTAAGTGAATGCCATGTTGCTCCAAAATGTTGCGAATCACTTTTAGGGCGACTTCCGGGTGATTGCATTCACTCGAAAGGTGAGCGAGATGAACATGTTTGAGCTTGGGATGATAAACGTGGGCAAGTAAATTTCCGCATGCTTCATTCGATAAATGCCCGGTCCGTCCAAGGACACGTTGCTTATAAATCATCGGGCGTGATGACGCATGGACCATGGACGGTTCGTGATTGGATTCCAGATACAAATAATCACACTCTTTCAATTGCGTTTGGACTAAAGAGGTTGTAAATCCCAAATCGGTACACAATCCGATTTTTAACCCTCCTGTTCGAATGGTAAAGGCAACCGGATCTCGCGTATCGTGCTGAATGCTGAAAGGATGAATCTCAAGATCGCGGAATTCGAATGTTTCCCCGGTTGAAAAAATTTTAAATTTAGGACAATCATGGAACGTTTCGATAATGCCTTTGGCTGTTTCATGGTTTGCAAAAACGGGAATCCCTTTTTTATAGGCAAGAATTTTCAATCCTTGGATGTGATCGAAGTGGTCGTGGGTGATGAGGATCGCATCAATTTGGCTTAAGTCAACTCCGATTTCGCTCAGACGTGTTTGAATCGCCTTTGCACTAATTCCTGCATCAATCAAGATTTTAGCGTGTTCAGTTCCAAAATAGACGCAATTTCCTTTTGAACCGGATGCGAGAGGGCAAAAACCTTTCATTTTTTCTTATCTCTTTGAGTTAAATAGAACATTTTATCACATTGGGTTATTTGGCGCTGATCAGATAAAATGTTTTCTTCTCCAGATTGCGCCAAGGCAATAAAAACCGAGAAAGAAAAAAAAAGCAGACAGGACATAAAACCCCTGTTTTCCCTCTTTGGATAACCAATAGTTCGCTTCGCTATTTGGAAGGAAGTAGATGATGAAACTGGTTGCGATAGCAAACGCAATGAGAGTGGACCCCATTCTTTTTAATCGAGTCAGTTGGGCTTCAATACGATGTTTCATTTTTTACTCCATTTATCTGTTTAACTCACCTTGCGCACCGAGAGGAGAGTATTTAAATTTGAATTAATCAAACACATCAGCTTCTTCCATCTCTTCCTCTTTAGAGCTCTCTGGTTTGCGGGCAAAGATTTTTCGCGGCTTGCTTCCTTCAGCGGGGCCGACGATCCCTTGCCTTTCGAGCTGATCCATCAAGCTTGCTGCACGGGCATATCCGATTTTCAATTTTCGCTGCAAGAAAGTTGTGGATGCGTTCCCTGTCCCGAGCACAACCTCTTTTGCTTGCTCATACAAACTGTCAAATTGACTCTCTTTCCCTCCGAGACCTCCTTCTCCACTGATTTCATGGAGGCGGTCAAATGACTGGATCACATAATTCGGAGGGGCTTGTTGGCAAATGTGCTGGACAACAGAGAGAATGTCTTCATCTCGAATAAACGCCCCTTGGGCTCTGACTAAATGAGAAGAGCCGGGAGGAAGGAAGAGCATGTCCCCGTTGCCCAAGAGTGATTCAGCACCCGTTTCATCCAGGACAATTTGACTGTTGACCCGGCTTGCGACCTTAAAGGAAATGCGTGTGGGAAAGTTTGCTTTAATCAATCCTGTAATCACTTCACGCGAAGGTCGTTGCGTTGCTAAGATCAAATGAATTCCGACAGCGCGAGCCATTTGGGCAATTCTGGCAATCGGTGTTTCAATGTCTTGGCTTGCCACCATCATCAAATCGGCCAATTCATCAATGATTCCCACAATATAGGGCATAAAGGGGGGGATCTCCCGATCTAAATCGGCCTCAAGCTCCGGATTAATGGTGCGCTTGTTAAAGGTGTCGATGTTGCGAACCCCTAAGAGTTTTAAAATTTCATACCGATTTTCCATCTCCTTTACCATCCAATTCAGTGCTGCAGCAGCCCCTTGCGACTCTGTGATGACCGGAGCCAGCATGTGGGGCAGTTTAGTATAGGGGGTTAACTCCACTTTTTTCGGATCGACCATGATCAATTTAATTTGATCGGGTTTTGCATTTAATAAAATGGACATAATGATGGTGTTGATACAGACCGATTTTCCCGATCCTGTCGCTCCTGCTATAATGCAATGGGGCATTTTTGTTAAATCGCTCATCACGTAATCACCGTTGACAGCCTGGCCAAGTAAAATGGGAATGTGGAATTTTTGGCCCCCTTGCTGATAAGCGCTGAGCATTTCCTTGAACCCAACTTCTTGAGGCTGATGGTTTGGAACTTCAATTCCGACTGCTGCTTTTCCGGGGATAGGAGCGATAATCCGAATCGACTTGGCTTCCATGTTGAGTGCAATGTCATTATCGAGTGTTTTGATTTTTTGAACTTTTACACCAATTGCCGGATGGACTTCAAAAGAGGTGATTGTGGGGCCGCAATTAATCTGTCCCACTTTTGCCTCAATTCCGAAGCTTAAGAGGGTCTCTTCCAATACTTCGGCTTGACGTTTCAGATCTTTTTTGATTGATGTTTGATCCCCTTTCTTGGAGTTGGTCAAAAGGGAGGGAGCGGGGATCGTAAACTGTGTAAAATCGCCATTATGGATCCGTTGCGCTGTCAGAGCATTCTCTTTGCGCCGCCCTTTCTGGGAATTGTCCTTCGATCCTACACCGTCGCTTTTTTTGAATGCATCACGCCCATCTTCTTCTCCTGAAAAGGGAGCAACGGGAGGCTCTTCTTGTTTTTTTGCCCGGGGCTGGGGCAAAGGAAAAAGAGGCGCCTGCGCTTCATCTTCATCATTTCTTTCTTTGCGCGAAAGCGAAGGGCGCTCCTTCAGATTTTTTTCAGGACGAATTCCAAGAAGATCTGCCGATGAGGGGAGGGGGATTTGCTTGTCTTGAGAAGCTCCCTCGGAGGATGGAATTCGCAGTTTAACAAACCGCATAAAATCGCTTTCGGGCGGGGCTGCCTCTTCTTTGATCTCTGTTTTTCCCTTTCTTATCTCGTCCTCTTTTTTTCCCTCTTTTTTCAAGATTGGTTCCTGATTGGCTTTTAATCCAATGGAGGCAGCGCGTTGTCGTTCAATGCCCTGTTTAATCGTATGAAGAAAGGCTTGGCAAAGAGAAATTAAACGGATTTTGAATAGAAATAAGATGCTTGCAATCAATGTGCTAGAAAAGATAAGGGCAACGCCCGCCGTGTTGAAGATATGATTGAGATTAAATGACGGAAGGTCTCGATAAAGATAAAAAAAAGGGGCGCCTCCCAGGTGATAGCGCATGCCATTGCTCCATAATCCTGGGTAAAAGATTTCATTGAGGTGCCTTCCCATGGTGGGAGCATCGCTTTCGATCAGACTTAGGAGCATAGACATGGAAAAAAAAGCGACTGACACATAGAGATTTTTAAGCCATAGAAAATGGACGGATTTGCAAAACAGGAGGCGCCATCCGATCCATCCAATATAAAGGACAAGGAGATAGCTGCTCAAGCCAAATAATGCATGGAATGCCCATCCAATGGTGTGTCCCATCAATCCTAGAAGATTTCTCGATTCGGGTGCGATGGCAAAACTCATCAAACTCAGAAGTAACACAATCGAGCAAGCAAAGGTGAGGAATCCTCGTGTTTCCGATGTTGTCCAAGGGATAGGATCTTTCTGTTTTGTTGAATCCTTTCTTGCTGTTTTTGATTTTCGAGCCATGCGAAGTACTCTACACAAAAAAGTTAAAATAGAGGGTTGCGGCCAATCCTAGCCATAGGCAATACCAGCCAAAATAGCCCCATTTATCATCATCAATGAGGCGAATTAATCCCATCAGGCAAAGAGATCCGACGATAGAAGAGGTAGTGAATCCTACGATAAAAACGGAGGGATCAAGAGAGAGAACATCCTCTTTAGGAGATTGCCAAGCTTGCCATCCTTCGAGAATAGCGCCCCCTAAGATGGCAGGGATTGCTAACAGAAACGAGAAGTGAATGGCATTTGCCTTCGACCAACCAAGTAGCCTTGCAGCAGAAATTGTCGCTCCGCTACGGGAAATGCCAGGAAAAATGGCAATGGCTTGAAACACACCGATGATGAACGGATCTGTCCACTTTCTCTCTGTTCGCTTTTCCATAGGGAACCGCACATACAGGCTTGTGAAAATAAGGGTGGCTGAGATTAGAAAGCAAGGACCCAATAATTGGGGGTGATCAAAAAGAGATTTAATCGGTTTCAGGATGAAGACGAGAGGGAAAAGAGGCAGAGTGCCTACCACGACCTGCCAAAAAGGAGGCTGGTAAAGATTTAAACTTTTTTTTATGATGGGGAAGAAAACATAGACAATGGCCGTGAGTGTTCCTAGGTGGCAGATGAGGTTAAAGAGAATGTAATGATGTAAATCTTCAAATCCAAGAAAATATTGCGCAAGAGCTAAATGGCCCGATGAGCTGATGGGGAGAAACTCGGTCATCCCTTGAATGAGGCCTAAAAAAAATGCTTGCCATAGGGTCATAAATTGATTGCACCTTTCGTCTATCGCTATGAAAAAAAGATCTTGAATAAAATGTTGAGCAGGTTTTTGCCTACTTAGAGTGCCATGCACGGCTGTTTTTTCACAAGAATTAAAGCGAGTCAAGAAGAGAGAAAAAGAGGAGCGACCACCACAGAGTGTGTGGTGATACTTTTTAGAGCTTGTTTAAGGGCGAAAATCAAGCAAAAAAAATGGGCGATCGACGGGATTCGAACCCGCGACATTTGGAACCACAATCCAACGCTCTAACCAACTGAGCTACGACCGCCATGTGAAACAAAAACATTTATAAACTAAAATGGTTTTTTAAGTCAAATAAAAAAAAATGAAAAATGAGTGATTGTTAAGAGTCTTTTATCAAATTACCTTAGAATCTGTTGAGGATCTTTGATCAGGTTCTGACGGAGCGTGAGAGCTTTGGCTCCGACGAAATAGCCCTCCCGCTGCGTCAGGTGACTTGAAAATATGAAAACAGGTTTTTAAGGCCTGTCTTCTTTTTTAACTGTTGGTGACATGAAGCGTGATCTCTTGAGTCGATGAACTTCCACACTCGCTTACTGCTTCAATCGTAAACAGGTAATCTCCCGGATAACCTATAACAGTGGAGCCCGATACAACTCCATCTGGAGATAATGTGAGGCCTAAGGGCAGAGCGCCGGAGACAAGCTGAAAAAGGATCGGTTCAACACCACCCACAGTTTCAATAGAGGCGGTGTAAGGAGTTCCCCCCTCTGTATTTGGTAAACTTGTTGTTGTAATCGTGGGCGCAACGCAGGGATTGTCAATCAGGAGGCTAAAAGGGGCGCTAGTCGATTCACCACATCCGTTGATTGTTTGAATGAAAAAATGAAATGTCCCAGCTTCTGTCGGGATTCCATCTAACATTCCATCAGACGAGAGGAACAATCCGGGAGGAAGAGTGCCCGATATCATGGTGAATGTGGTCACAGGAACACTTCCGCTGATGATGATCGCTTCATGATAAGGGATGCCAACTTCTCCATCTTGTAAAGCGGTTGTTTCAAAAGAAATCTCTGGGCAATCAATCATGATTTTTAATGGATAAAATCGAAAACTTCCGCACCGACTCGCTGCCTTGACGATAAAATGGAAAGAGCCGGTTTCCGCTGGAATTCCGGAAATCATCCCATGGCGGCTTAACGTTAAACCTTCGGGCAAAGCTCCTTTGACTAACTTGAATGTGGCGGAACGGCTCGAAGAGGCCAGCTTAATCCTATCGGAATAAGGCTCATTCATTTCTCCGGGTTTCAATAACCGAGTCATGACGCAAGGAGGCTGGCAAATCTTAATCTTTCTGCCATTCAATATGATTTTGATCGTTTCAAGTTCACGTCCCTTCTTATCAAATGCAGTAAAGAAAAAGAACGCCCCTTTTGCTTGTTTTTTAATCAAGCTGGCGATTTCTCGATGCTCATGGACAACACCCATGAACTTCCGATCAATCCATGCATTCCCTGTGTAAACGAAATAGAGATCTCCTTTTTTGAGGGATTTCCACGTGATCGGTTTGCAATGTTTTGTGTTGTCGTGATGGCTGGAAGAATGGGAAGAGGAAGAGGAGGAGGAGGGAGCAGAGTAAAGCTTTATGTTAAAACCGGTGGAGATCAGCGGGAAGAATAAAAATGCCCAGACAAAAAAAATGCGGAAGATGCAGATCATCATGAACCCAAAGAATGAAAGGTGTTAAAATCGCAACGTAAAAATCATGTTTTCTTTGAAAGGGAGTCCCTTAATCTCTGTGTTGATGATTTTTTATCAAAAAAACAGCGAAGAAGAGAGAAAGCCCACGCATTGCGTTATAACGTGCATTCATTAAACATTCAAGGATTATACACTCGGGTTTGACAAAAATTTTTCGTCATATGAAACAGGGTTGCGGAAATTTTTTTTGTCCGTCACGCCAATCACGCAACATCTCTATTTTAGAACCTATTCAACATCTTCGATCCGATGATGGGTTTGCTAAAATCCGCTATCCCCCCCGCAAAAAAATCAGAATATTTTTTCTCAGTTGATAGAGGATTTATAGCGGCAAAGCATCGGGGTGAAAGATCCTGAACAGGTTCTTAGACCGCTGACTCTATTGAATCCCTATCGTTACGCCCCAATAGTTTGTTTATGAATGAATGTGATCGAGAACCTATAGGTCCGGAAAAGGATTGAGATCTAGTCAATTGAGAGGAACGGCCATCTGTTTTCTCTAGACTCTTGATGTGATCCAGTTTTCCTTTGACAAAAACTCCAACCACTTTGCTCCCGTCCGGTTTTTCATGAGTGCCACTACCGTTGAGCTTTCCCTTCAAAAAAGTCCCTTCCCAACTCTCCCCATTGGCTTCCACAATTTTTCCTTGAATCAATTTCCCCTCTTCAAATTGTCCTTCTACAATTTTTCCGTTTACGTACTCGATTTTTCCATTCCCGTGTAAACGCCCTTTTTTGAAGCAGCCTGTGTAAGTGGCGTGATTGGGGTTGCTGATTGTTCCATCGGGGCCATCTAGTTGTCCGTTTGAAAAAGTTCCAATTTCTTCCGTTCCATCTTGTCTTGTGATTGTTCCTTGCCGGCAATGCAAAACCCCTTGTTGGAAGCCTCCTTGATGAACGTCTCCATCGATGATTTTTTTTCCCATCCCATTTGTAAGGCCGGGGGTAAAATCGCCTTGAATCGTCTCATTAGATATGCTGATTTTCTGAGGGGTTGTCAAAGGAAGGGGCGAATTTTGCTCTAAAAAGGGGGGGGGAGGGGAAGACTTTTCCTTACGAGAAGATCCTTTTTCTTCCTCGTTCTCCGATTCTTTTATGGGTGTGAGAGGATTCGAGCATTCAATTTGGGTCTCTTGAATGCGTTCATCTTTTTGGGATGTGATCACGCATTGTGAAGATTTTACAGGCAGGGCAATTGTTTCATCTATTTCATGGCTCTCCAATTCTTTTATGGGTGTGAGAGGATTGGATAATCCAATCTGGCTCTTTTGAATGCGTTCATCTTTTTGGGATGTGATCACGGATTGTGGAGATTTTACAGGGAAGGCAATTGTTTTAGGTGTTTCATTTTTCATCCTCTTTCTTTTTATCTCTTTTATTTGATTGCCTCGAGCAAATCGAGAGAAAAAATAAGAAAGAGCTGTGAATGCAGCGAAAAGAACAAGAGCCACCACAGCAACTTTATGTTGTCGGGGATTTAAGAGACGATCTGTTTGCTTTGTAAACGCTAACCAATGATTAGAGAGGAGTTGACCGCTCGAAGAGGAGGAGGAAATAAACATCATGGAAATCCTTTATATTTTACAATTAAAAACAAATAATTTCAAATAGAGTACATGTTTTAATTTTTTTTCCCAAATAAAATGATCGTTTCTTATGTTCCTATCCCCGATGGGTTGATTTCTTGCCAGCAATTAAATAAATCGATAAGATGATCAAAAATGAGGAAGAGATGTGGTTTAAACACTATCGCGATTATCCAATCGATCAACCCTTAATCAAAGAGCCGGTTGAAGCGGGTCACGGCATTATTGGGTGTGAAATGCATGATTTAAATGGATGGGGATTGTGTGCGAATCCATCACCTTCTCAGTCT
This sequence comes from Parachlamydiaceae bacterium, assembly GCA_044326545.1. Classification (GTDB taxonomy): domain Bacteria; phylum Chlamydiota; class Chlamydiia; order Chlamydiales; family Parachlamydiaceae; genus JANWJE01. Next base: position 29,306 of record JBIRBM010000016.1, read on the forward strand.
ATGGAGCAAAATCTCGAGGTGAATGAATAGGAGGTGTATGGATTTCAATCACGAGCCGAATGAAGGGCAAGATCAAATATTGCAAGAGCGTATTGCCCATGATACATTAGAGCGCTATTCAGGGTCACCTGTTGAACATTATCAACCCTATGTGATGCTGACCAATTTTTCACGCTATGTCCATTACTTTGCCGAGAGTCGTGGAGTTCCTGTTATTGAGGGGTCTACCTTCAAAGTGGCTCATTCTCCTAGCGAAAAAATTTCCATCTTAGACTTTAAAATTGGATCGCCTGCCGCAGCTCTCGTTGTGGATCTTTGCGCATTTTTACCAATACGTGCCGGGATTTTGCTTGGCATGTGCGGAGGGTTGCGCCGTCATTATCAGGTGGGAGATTATTTTGTTCCCGTTGCCAGTATTCGAGGAGAAGGAACCTCTGATTTTTATTTTCCTGCCGAAGTTCCCTCGCTTGCCAATTTTTTAGTTCAAAAAATTATGACAAACGTGTTAGACGAGGAAAAGACAACCTATCATGTGGGGATTACCCATACGACAAATAAGCGTTTTTGGGAGTTTGATCAAGATTTTCGCGCGCGCCTGAAAGCAACCCGTCCCCAATCAATTGAAATGGAATGTGCCACCCTTTTTATGGCAGGGTATAGCCATAAACTTGCGCTGGGAGCCCTTCTTTTGATTTCTGATTTACCCCTAAATCGGGATGGAATCAAGACGAAAAAAAGTTCGGAATTTGTTTTCCAACATTTTACAGCCGATCATGTTGAAAAAGGGGTGAAAATCATGAAAGGCTTAGACATTGCCCTTAAAAAAGAAGCCAGAGGCATTTTTAGGGGAAGCCGCAGAAGATTTGAAGGAACGGCTTCTTAAAACCTCTTCAGGATCTTTGATCACGATAAAATATAAGGATGGCGATATGGTTGATCATGTTGAAAGTCATTTGGATAAGATTCAAATGTCATCTCCTGTTTCTCCCCCCTCTTTAAAGAGAGACCAGGAGCCTTGTGTAGATTCTGCTGCGTCAACAATAGAGAAAAGTAAGACGGTCAGGCCTGATTTAATTCCTCCCATGAACGCTCCGATTTTAACTGCTCCTCATGCACAATGCGAAGCTTTTGCTGTGGCGTCTGTTGATGCTGCGGGACGAGCTGTGACACAGACGATTCATTCTTTTGTTTTAAGAGGAGAGGAGATCAAAGACTCTGTTTTAGAAGGGTGGATGAAGAACTTAAGGGAAATCGAAGAATATGTGCGGCAGCTGTTGGCCTCTCCTGTCTATTTGCAGATGCAGGAGATGTTGCAAAAAACAGATTCTGCATCAGGAAATGTCTCAGGAGTGATGGGGGGAAATTCTGGCAATGGAGCGGGTGTTGGGTTGCTTTCTGCCATCGATCGATGGCAGGTGCTCGAACGGGTTCCCTCTTCTGCCGAAGTGACAGACACCTCTTCTACGATCGATTCTGCCCGTGTGTTGATTCTGCCCTTGACTGCAGCGTTGTTAGCGGGCGGGGGAGTGGCAATAGGAGAAGGAATTGTGCATGGAGCGAATCCGTTAGGGGAAATTGTTGAAATGGTCGGGCAATTGCAACCTCTTTTTCCAACAGTTTCGGTCCAAGATCTTGTCCCTTTGATTAACCTTATGGTGGTGGGCCCCCTTTATTTTAATTCATGGAATGAGGCGGTGAGTAATTTGAAAGGGCGCGATCGTCAACATCACCTTCCGGCGATTCACAATTTTGCAAAGGATGTGATTAAGATTGCTGTTGATCCCCATTTTGTGAGAGGCATTCTTGTCCAACAGATGAAAGGAACAGATCAACTCTCTTCTGCTGATCAAGATCGATTGGCGCGGATGTTAAAAATTGTCCTGATTGGGGTTGCCTTAAGTTTGCTCTATTCTGCCGAAGTTGGGAAGGTGCAAGGGGGAAAATTTGGAGGGATAGAACCCGAAGAGTTGCGTGATTTGCTGATGGGAAAGTTAGGAGAGGTTGCTATTCCGGGGCAAACATTAAGTGAGCATGATCAGCTGGTGGGAAGTTTGATTGCAAGATGCTGGGAGCAGCTGAGCGCTTTATCTGTAGAAGATCGGACGGCTGCCGTTGAGATTGTCATCTCTTATGTGGCAAAACATCGAGACCTAGATCCGATGCTTGACCCTGCCAAAGTGTTTGAAGAAGCTCTTGATGCCACTCGTTTTGATCGTAAAGATAAAGAGGGGGGGATGGTGAAGGCTTGAGATAAGAAGAGAGCTCAAGTTGCCTTGAGCTCTTTGTTTTCAAAGAGGGGGATGTCTACCAATCACCCTTTTCTGATTCTGTCTCTGATTCTCCATCTTTTGGCTCTATACCTTTTCTTCTGGCTAGGATGGCTAATACTGCAGGATCATCTTGCCATGATGTAGCTTTAGTCTCCTTTTTCTTTTCTTCAGTTGATTTGACTTCTGCTTTTTTAAGGGTTTTTTTCTGTCCTTGGATCTGAGCTAATAAACTCTGAGGTACTACTGTTTTACGGGCATCAGTTGGGAGTGTTGATTGGAGTTCGCTCGCGTCTTGAACGAGTTTTTCAGTTTCTGTCTTAAAATCAGGATTCTGAGCGATTGTCTCAGCCTCTTTTAACTGTGCTAATAAAAGAGCTTGCTCTCGCTTTTGTTCTTTTTCTTTTGCTTTAGCTGCTAACTGGTCCTGCAATGTTAAATTGTTGAGTTTGATTGGGTTGTTTGAAGGTTCAGCAGGAATAGGTGTCTTTTTTTGTGTGATTTCATTATTAGGTTTAGTCTGAGGGGCTTGTGTCTCTTTTTCGGGCTTTGATTTCTTGATCCCATCTAAAAACGATTTTGGTCCCATACCACCCGTCACCTTTTTTGTTTTCTCTATTTTCTGACGAGCCGCGAAAGCTTTCCACTTTCTCACACCTTTTTGCAGTGCCCTTACACCCATTGCAGTACGTGCTACTCCCAATTCTTTGTATGTCTCGATCCCAGCGGTAATGTCTTGTTCCAATTGCGCAAATGTTTTGATGTCTAGATCTTGAGTTGATTCAGCTTTCTCAATCACCTCTGTCAATAAGGCCATACGTTGGCAAGTCGCTTCGAAAACAGCTTGCTGAGATTTCTCTAGAGCAGTTTGTGGAACACCGTTTTCTTCTTTTTTCTTCTTTGGATTAAACTCCGATTTTTCGATAAATTCCGCCATACGACTCAACAAACTCGTGAGAGGGTTAGGGTCACTTTCTATGGTTGGAATCTCTATCAATTTTTTCTCAAATCTGACCATTTTTGTGATAAAATTTTCGAGCTCTTTTTTGAAATTGAGTGTTTTTAATTTCTCTTTAAACGTGTTGGTGTCTAATAGAGTATCCAATTGTTCGGATTGATAATCATTTAAGTCCATACCTCGAATAGATTCGCTTAGCTGGTTCAACTGTTTAATCAGCTGTGACACGAAATAATGAGCGTGATCGTGACCTTTCTTGACACTCTGTAACGTGATAGGAGCACGCGCAAGGATTGACCATCTTTGAAAAAAGCCTTTGCCTTTCAAATCATTAGAACCAAAAAAGGTGGCGGCCCAATCAGAAACAAAACCAGACCAGGTGCGCCCAATCTTTCCAAAAAGGAAGCTTCTTGCTCCATCAACTTTTTTTTCATTAACGGCTATTTTAATATCTGTAATAGGCGCATATTGAAGATTATGACTTGCTTGTATATTCATGAAAACCTCTTTATTTAAGGATAACTTATTTTATTAAACGGATGCTTTTATTTCACAAATAATTATAACAATAATTTATGTATTAAATCAAATAAAATGTTTGATTGTTTTTTAATGCAGAGAATCTAAATCGAAATATTTTGAACATGAGCTTTAAAATGATCAGGACAATATCTGATCGATGATTGAGAGGTTGCGGGGCATTTGGCGTACTTATGGGGGTTTAAACGGATTCAAAGCTCCCGGCTTGAATCCATTTAAACCCCCATAGGCACGCCAAAATGATCCACAAGCTGAGACAAGACGGTTTTAGTCGCCATCATTGAATTCGGTTGGATGTTCCGGATCTGTTTTGACAAGCTCTAATAATTCAATGAGGTCATGGCGAGAAAATGTTTTCAACATGTTTTGATCATCAACCCCTACAACATCTTCCATTAATCTCCCTTTTCGAGAGATCATCGCATCAATTTTTTCTTCGAAGGTTCTTTTTGTGACTAGCTTAAAGACTTGAACCCCTCGTGTTTGCCCGATGCGGTGAACGCGATCTGTCGCCTGGTTTTCACGTGCGGCATTCCACCAGCGGTCATAATGAATGACAACAGAACCAGCAGTCAGGTCAATTCCTAAGCCGGCTGCCTGTAAAGAGCCGACAAAGACTTCGCATGAGGGGTCGTGATTAAACAGTTGGAGCTGCTCTTTGCGATTTTGTGTCGCTCCTCTTAAACTCGCAAAGCCTATCCTTTCATTGATCAGATAGTGCTCGATAATGTCCATCATCCCTAAATATTGCGAAAACACAACCACTTTTTGCTGACTTTCGCGGGCTTCACGCAAAATTTCTAAAAAAAGTTCCCATTTACCTGATGAATACTGTTGGTAGTCTTGAGGTTGTTTTAAATAGACGGCGGGATGATCGCAAATTTGTTTGAGGCTCGACAAGAGGGAGAAAATATGGAGGTAGGGGATTGATCCCCCTTCATTTTTCAATTCTTCGAGTAAATGGTGCCGCCGCAGCTCCAAGACGTCAGTGTAAAGTTTTTGTTGATAACTCAACAAATCGCAATAGGCGATTTCTTCGATTTTTTCGGGTAAATCTTTGAGGACATCCTCTTTTTTGCGTCTTAAAATAAAGGGGTGAATGAGGCGGTTCAACAGTTTTTTCTTTTGTGCATCAATCTCTTTCTCAATCGGCTTGATGAAAATCTCGCGATAGTCACTTTCCCCGGGCATGTAAGAGGGGAGAACGATGTCGAAAAGAGACTTCAATTCCCTTAAATGATTTTCAATTGGCGTACCGGTTAATCCCAGCTTCATTTGCGCTTTAATTTTTGTCAACGCGGTGTATACGCGGCTGAATTGGTTTTTAGCAACCTGGATTTCATCAAAAACAGCCACTTCAAACGGGAGTTTTGAGAGTTGTTCTTGCTCATTACGTAAAATCCCATAAGAGGTTAAAAGGACATCATATTCGTTTTGAAAAGTTTCTAAGCTTCGTCCGGCTCCATAAAAAGAGCAAATCTTGAGGCCGGGTAAAAACTGCTGCAGTTTTTCCTGCCAGTGATAAATCACCGATGTTGGGCAGACAATCAGAAAATGATGGCGCGTCCCCTCAGCAAAGGTTCGGTAGAGGTTTGAAATGCTCACTAAAAGGGCCATCGCTTGGTGGGTTTTACCAAGCCCCATATCGTCGCATAGCAATCCTGACAACTGCTGGCGATAAAGAAACCAAAGCCATTGTACACCCACTTCTTGATAGGGGCGTAAATGACTTAATAACCCTCCCATATCGGGTTGTTCGGGGGTATGAAGATTGATTAAATCGTCTAACAAGGCGATGCTAGACTGTCTTTGGCCTCCATTTTTTTCATCTTGGAGCATCTGAATTGGATCAAATGCATTCAAACGCATAAATTCTAGTGATGTCAAGAGGATGGTATCAGCCTCAAAGCGATCTTTTGGCAATCGGCGCAGCCAATCAAATCGCTCATCGCGCAAATCAATTAATCCTGCTTGGAAAAAACCAAAGGGGGATTTTTTGTTCATTGATTTTCGCAACTGCAGAATGGAGACGAGCCCTCTTTTGGTTTGATAAAATAAACGAAAGCGATACCATCCTCGTCCTTTTTCCGCAGCTCTCTCAATCAGATCAGCAACGAGACTCCACTCTTTTTCCTTGATCAATTGAGGATCTAGATGAGCGGCATAAGGATAGAGCTCATCAATTTCATAAGATAAAAAGAGGTTGAGATCTTCTCCTTCTATTTCTAAAGGGTGGCGGAATTTTTCAGGCAAACGAAGGTCGAGCGGAATTTCATGGAATCCTTCATTTTTGAGGTAGACAAAGTCGTCGAATAATTGAATCTGTTGTCCTTTATATGGGGCAAGAAGTTCATATTCGGGGGTGATTTTAATTTTTTGCTTATCTGTCAGCTTGATTTTAAGGCCTGCTTTGGCTATTGGACAGCGGGGGTTAAAGAAATGAGGGATCAATTCAAGCTCGTCCTGATTCATGCGAATGAAAAGAGGAATTTGCTCGGCACTTAAAGAAATGCCGGGTTTTAGAAGAAAATGAAAAGAGCTCGCTTTTTTAGAAAAAAAACCATATCCCTTTAAATAAATCCATGCTCCAAAGTCTTGCTGCACGGTCTTATCTTTCACTTTTTCTAAACTACGCGAGAAGGTGAGCCGTTGGTTTTGACTCACTTCATAGCGAAGTTGAAATTCAATGCTTCGCACATGTGTTTGAAAGCCCTCTTGTGAATTGAGCCATCCCCGATTTTGCGAGACAAATTCAGACACCTGGTGCGCTGCAATCATGCATTTGATGTCATGGAAGTGATTGCCTTCAACAGGATAAAAGCCATCTCCATCTAGATAAGCCCAGTTGTTCATCAGCCACGCATCTGCTGTGCCTAAATCGCCCGGTTCAAATAGATAGGTGGAAATGTGTAAGTTCCAGTTTTTATCAAATGAGAGTTGAAAAGAGAGGGGGGTGGGCTCTTGGTAGACATGGCAATTGGTGATCAAAGAAGAAATGAGCCGCGCATGCTCTGACAATGTCTGTGCAATCTCTTCTCCGTGGAGGATAGGGTGTTTGAGGAGCTCATGCGACTCTTCGGCATAAAACCCTTTTCCCACGATGAATTTCCACCCGTTGAGCCGAACACTATGTCCGTCATCTGAGGGAATGTGAAGATCTGTTTCAGAGTCTCGTTTTTTTTCTTGAATATGCAACATTTGATTTTTTTTATCATATGTCACGCAACCAATTTCACTTCCGGGGGCGTAATACACTTTAAGAGGACTCTGCACTGTTTGCAAGGAATCGATGATAAGAGGCAAATTGGCTTCGGAGATATAAAATCCAATCCGCAGATGGTGAAAATGAATTTGAATCCAGTTCGGAAGCTGATGTTTAGAGTATTTAAACGAAATGTCATAAGGGACTCCCTCTTCTTGCTGTTTCATGAGAGATTTTGCAATATCGCTCCAAAATGAGAGGTCGTAGCGAAGCTGAGGATCGGGTTTTCCTTGACGCCAAGAAGAGATTTCTTCAACGGAGAGGTTGGAAAATTTGAGGGAGGTTTCCTCCGTTTCTTCGCTTCTTTTGCTCAGGATTTGATCGAATAATGCGATTGCATCTGATTGAAGGGCTTCTATTTCAAAGATTTTTTTTCCTGACTTGGAGCGATAGCTCCACATTCCTGATCCCGTTGCTTCGATTTTATTGGGATGATCTCCCAATCGTTCTTCATAAATTCTGCATAGCTGATTCCAAAGCGAGCGGGCAAACCGTTGGTGAAGAGGCTCTGATGTCTGATTAAAAAGAGCTAAATAAGCAATCGCTAGATGGAGGCAATCAGAAGCGTCGCAATGATGATCTGCCGAGCAAAATGCATCTTTAATGTCTCCTTTTCCTTCGAGTTGTAAGAAGACCCAGACTGTGCAAAGAGTGAAGGGGTCTTCAACCAAGACTTGGTATGTCGATCCTGAAAATTCGATCTCTTTGACGCTTTTTTTTTGTAGCGCTTTTTCAGCTTCTTCTCGATAAGGTTCTAGGCTAATGGGTAAAGGTATTTTCATAAACTCGACTACTGATTGGAGGATTTAGAGCGATTTTCATCCTTTCGCTATACGAGACGCAAGAGTGGTCAGAGGCTGCGGTTCGCTAGGAGGCAATCGCCGGCTACCTGAAGAAATCAGGGGAATCGCCTTTTTGGGGAGATTCGGCTCATTGTAGCAGAAGAGAGGGTATAGTTTCAACACTCTACGCCTATTTTTACTGATAAGCACACTGCTGCCGGATGCAGCAGCTGCCTAATATGGTCTTGCAGGAAAGAGATTGCTTTTTCACTAAGTGTCATCGCTAACTCCTTTTTTTATCATTCAAGCCGTAAAACCCACTCATTCATGGGTGGGATGTAAGGCTCTAATCTTGTGGTGTATTTTGAGATTCAATATATTGACGAATAATATCTAAAGGAGCGCCACCACAACTTCCAGCAAAATAACTTG
>JBIRBM010000065.1:0-3490 GCA_044326545.1 Parachlamydiaceae bacterium
CGATCATTTTTTCACAGGCGTGAATACGGCGATCAAAGGAAAATATGGTGATACTATCACCTCTCAATTATTGCAAATGGGAGGAGTTTCAAGCCAACATGCTAGCACGATAGATCACTTGATGAGCATCGGTGGTTCTATTGGCGGGGCAAGATTTGCAATGAATGCCGCCTCTTCTAGCGTTCCGCAAATAGCAAAATCTGCTGGACATCTTGGAATACAAGAGGTAAAGTGTCTAACAAACGATATAGTCACCTGTGGGCCAACAAAAGCGAGCCGAAAACGATTTGTTCCAGATGCAAATGCAACAGGTCCTCACACTCTTTTTCGAAGAGATCCTTTGACTAGAAGAGTCACGCATTATGAAACTTATAGACCTCAAACAAATTTTAGAAATCCAAATCCTTGGGAAAGTACACGGCGATTTGATAATTCAGGTAAACTTAATCAAAGTCATTTTAATAAAGTTTTAAAAAAAGAAATTCATGAACCTCATATTCATGATCCATTTTTTCCGGGAGAAGTTAGAGCTGCTGAATTATGGGAAATACCAAATTAGAAGGATATAAGTTATGACAAATAATTTAATTTGGTTGTTAAACTGGTATTATAAATATTGTAATGGAGATTGGGAACATCAAAATGGAATTAAAATTGGAACCATAGATAATCCTGGATGGTATTTAAAAGTAAATTTAAATGCAACAGAAATTCAAAATTTTAAATTTAAAATAATTGATATAAATCGATCTGAAGATGACTGGTTATACTGTTCTGTTAACGAAAAAATCTTTGAGGGATTTGGTGGTCCTTTTAATTTCATTGAAATCCTTGAAATCTTTCGACAGTTCGTAGAGGAAGAGAGTGGTTAAACGAGGATGATCGCTCCCCCCCTCCCCGTTAAACCGGACGTGCGCAAGGTCTTGATCATTTTTTCACAGGCCTGAATACGGCGATCACAGGAAAATATGGTGATACTATCACCTCTCAATTATTGCAAATGGGAGGAGTTTCTGCCGAAAATGCTACCACGATAGATCACCTCATGAGCATAGGGGGTACTATTGGCGGGGCAAGGCTTGCAATGAATGCCGCCTTTTCGAGTTTTCCGCAAACACTAAAATCTGCTGGACAGATTGCTGTACAGGAAGTAAAATGCCTGACAAATGGTGGAATGCAAAAAGTAGCAACAAAAGTAGGTAATGTTATTTATGTGAATCCACAAGGTGTTGCCATTCCTCCTCAAGTAAAATATCAAATTCCCAATCACTATATAGAAAATATAAAAAGGATGGGAAGTTATGGTGAATATGTCAACGGAAAATTTGTCGAAAAATTAAGAATTGACCCAGCAACTGCTCCGGGAACGAAAGGACCTAATTATTCTCACTATCATCTTAATGGTACATCCACCCATTATAGTCCTCATGCAGGAACTCCTAATCCAAGATTTAACCAATGAATACAAATTTTAATGATTTGTCTTGGCATGATGCAAACTTGCAATTTATCTCTATTGATAGACAAAAACCTGGAGAACAAGATGTCATCAAACTCTTAATAGATTGGCCTGATAACGCTGGTTCATCCAGTATTGAATTTTATGATTGTTATGCTTTAACCATGAATATGAATTTTGGTATTGTTGCCTCTGAATCTATTTCGACAGCAGAATGTTTTACTAATTCTATAGAGTTGGATTTTATTCGAAAAGAATGGTCAAAAGTTGGCGTTGACCTTGAAAACCTCAAATTTTTTAAATTTACAACTAACTCAACAAATAATACTATTCATATTTTCTCTTTAGGATTTCAGATCCTGAGTTTGTGAAAAAAGTTGGTAAAAAGGGCTACTTTAGGCGGTAGAGACCGCCAATCTCTCGCCTTCCCCAGACCATTAGAGCCCGTCACGATAAAAAAAAATCTATAGCCCGCATGAGCCATATGTGGTGAGAGGGAGATTCTCTCTCCTTTAAGAGAGAAGCAAGAGCATTCAGCCACTGCAAATCCTTGGCACTATTCCGGAAAAAGAGTCGACGAAGAATCGGGCCTGATCGCGTTTGGCATGCGCTATTATGATCCCTCTCTTGGCCGTTGGACAACGCCCGATCCCGATGGATTTATCGATGGCGCCAATCTTTATGCCTATGTCCACAATAATCCCTTGATTTATGTTGATCAATACGGACTGTTTGGCGAATCCATTTTTCAACCCCTCCAAAATTTTGAATGGCGCCGGAGCTTAAATAGCCTCCCTTTTTATCAATCAATTGAAACGACAGCCATCGACACCTGGAATAGCCCTCGCTTTCAAGGCTCTATGCAAGCGATCGGCGGACTTGCAGAAGCAAGTGTTGGCGCAGGGATGACTTATGCCACAGGAGGAGTAGCAGCCCCAATGGGAGTGGCAGTCATGGCTCATGGCCTTGATCATTTTTTCACAGGCGTGAATACGGCGATCACAGGAAAATATGGTGATACTATCACCTCTCAATTATTGCAAATGGGAGGAGTTTCTCCCGAAAATGCTACCACGATAGATCACCTCATGAGCATACGCAGTACTATTGGCGGGGCAAGGCTTGCAATGAATGCCGCCTCTTCTAGCGTTCCGCAAATAGCAAAATCTGCTGGACATCTTGGAATACAAGAGGTAAAGTGCGTAACAAATGAGAAATTGACTGGAATTGCGACAAAATCTGGACGTAACCGATTTATTCCTGATTCAAATGCGAATGGTGCTCATACTGTTTTTCGAAAAGATCCACTGACAGGTAAATTAAGTCATTATGAAACTTATAGACCTCAAACGAATCTTAGGAATCCAAATCCATGGGAGAGTGTAAAAAGATATGATGGACCTCAACATGAACATTATCATTTCAATAAAGCAATAAAAAAACGGGTCTATGCACCACATATACATGATCCTTATTACCCAGGAGGTATTAGAACACCTTTTGAATGGGAACTTCCGAATTAATAATTTCAGTTAAAAGGTTTAAAAATGATTTTGGACATCCTTGAATGGATGGAAGAATGGCTTGCAAAAAACTGTGACGGAGATTGGGAACACGCTCAAAATTTCACAATAACAACAATCGACAATCCAGGCTGGAGTGTAACAATTAATCTGAAAGGGACTAAATTAGAAGAGAGAATATTCTCTACTGTTGAGATCGAAAACAGTGATAGCGATTGGTTGTATTGTACCGTTAAAAATCAGCAATTCCAAGGTGATGGAGGAATAAGGAATTTGATTGAAATACTAAAAATTTTTATAAAATGGGCCGAGACTAACTAATTCCCCTTAACCAATTAATGTTTTAAGTGGCGATAGAGGTTTAACCAAAAGGCTACGTTCCTCTTCATGCTAACAGAGGGAACATCACGACTCTTGTGGACTTGCATGGCACTATTGCCGAAGAGTACCGCTACACCGTCTGTGGTGAGAGGGAGATTCTCTCTCCTTTAGGAGAGAAGCAAGAGCA
>JBIRBM010000007.1:0-76726 GCA_044326545.1 Parachlamydiaceae bacterium
GGCTGTTGCATGTTGATTTTGGCAAATCAGATAATCTGTATAGATATCAAGAATGTCTTGAGGCATATTTTTTCCATTTTTTGAAAAAAATTTACCTCTTTAGCTCACTCTTTTCAAGACCTGGTTGCGTAAGGTGAGTTAAGAACTTATTTAATATTTTCAATCATATGATGTTAAATAGGTCTCTAAGAGACTGTTTCCAGAGGGATGATCGGGATGTTTTGCTCCATTTATAAATGACATAAGCAAACAAATCATCCGATTTAACCTTTAGAAACACTCTCTAAGAGAGGTTGATTGACAAAAAGCAAGAGACACTGGTATAACCGTAAGGCCTCTAACAAGATCATCCTTCTAAATTTAAAAATTTATCAAGAAACCCTACTTTGTCTGGCTTTTGCTAAGGATTGATAAATTTAGATAATGCTTTTAGCACAAAAAGAGGTTCATTTACAACGGGAAAGTATCCACCCAATTTCTTGTTGATGATAGTCGTTTAACATTCACTTCGTCCAAGAAAAGCGCGAATTTCACTCTTCTTTTAAGGTCTCAGTTTGTTGCTGATTCTCTCACTGAGGGCTGGATCTCAATTTTTTTCATTCGAATGATTTTCTTTTAAAGTCTTGATTTCATTCGTTAATTGTTGATTCAGCTTCTCTAATTCATCTTTTTCGTTGTTTAATTTTAAAACAGATTGCTTTATATCAGCGACTCTATCATGTAGTTCGTCATTCAATTTCTCCAATTGCCCTTTTTCACTTTCTAGCTTTGTCAGATATTGCTTGTTAGCAGTGAGCATCATCTCTTTCTGTTTTACCCGGCCTTGGCTATCTTCGAGGTCTCTCTGCATTTGGCTCACTTGTTTCATCAGCTGCTTGTTTTTATTTGAAAGGGTTTTGATTTCCTTTTCCTGTGAAGAGATGAGCTGCTCTTTTTCAATAATCGTTTTTTTTAGAGACTCTATTTCGACGAGATGCTCATCATCTTTTGGATCATCAAGCGGGCGATCGGCAGCCCCGTTTTTATCTTCAATCTGTTGAGTTGTTCGTCGAGGGAAGCGGTGTAACAGGATGCTTAATCCAATGACTGTGATTGATAAAGTGATAAGAGCACCTTTTTTTAACGGAAATTCGATGTAGTTTGAGATTCCAATGTTTAAACCAAAAACTGCTCCGCAGAATGCGCCATTTAAAAACAAACGCTTCAAGTTTTTGACTCTTTGAGATAATCCTGTTGAGTGGTTGTTAGAAGAACGACAGTCGTCATCCGTCAATCTGCTGCTCAAGATGATCAAAGCGAGATTAGAAACTGCAAATATGGTGAAAATTGCCCCATGATGTTGAGTGATTTGAGGAGTGGTGGTGGAGATCACTTTTGCTAAGTGTCCCATCATGTCTAATCCTTTTTGAGTATAATAGCTCACAGAGTCTGAAACTGAAGCTGTTATTATTCTGACGTTATTCATTAGATAAATCTCTATGTGATTTAAAATTTATTTTTAAATTAGTTTTTCTATGGGTGTTTTTTATCTTCCATTTTTGTTAATACATTTTATTGTGTTTGGTGTTAAGTTGCAAGTTTAAGAACCTCTCTTCATCTTTTTAGGCCTTTCATGCATTCTAAAGACCTAAAAAAATATGATGAGAGGTGATGCTACCTGTCAGCTCTTGAAATGGTGGATTTTAAGCGGATTTATCCCTACATTTTTCGCCGATCTGTCTAGAGATGGCCGACAAAGAAAGACGTTTAGTCGTAGAAAAACGTATCGAAATTGCATTTAAAAACCTGTCTTGAGATTTTTTTGCCTTTGGCCGAACCCAAAAGCAAAAAAAAGGTGAAGACAGGTTTTAAGTTTTTTTTCCTTTATCTCTTATCTCTTTTTTTCTGATTTTTGTTTTGTGGAGTTTGAGTTGTTGTTGGCTGGCTTGAAATTAGATTTTCTACATCGTTCGATGTTGAAGGCTCAACATACTTTTTTTTCAATCCTTTGATTTCCTGTTTTTGCTGAGATATCGTACCGTTCAAACTCTTTATCTTTTCACTCATTTTTTGGATGTCTTTCTGATACGCATCAGAACACTCTTTTGAGGTGACGAGTTCTGTTTTGATTGTGTTGTTTTCTTTTTGAATTTCTTGTAGTCGTTCCTGAGCTATCGTTAATTGAGATTCAAGTTCTTGTTCATGAGCTTTTCTTGTGTTGTTTTCTTTTTGAATTTCTTGTAATCGTTCCTGAGCTATCGCTAATTCAGATTCAAGTTCTTGTTCACGAGCTTTTCTTGTGTTTATTTCTTCTTGAGCCTGATTAACATCATTTTCATGCAATGTTGCATTGGATAAATCAAGTGTTAATTGTGTTATTTTACCTTTGTTGGTTACATCTTGTTCTTGAAGTTGTGTAATCAGCTGCTCTTTCTTCTCAATTTCTGTTTGAAGAGTTTCAATCAGAGAGGAGCTATCATCCACTTGTTTTTTTGTTAATAAAAGAATCGCTTTTAATTTTTCTATTTCGGTTTCTTTCTCATCCTTGCGATCGATTGTATCCTGACTCTTCTCATTCTCATCGACCTCTTCGGGCATTTCATCAAGCAAGAGGTCATCTTTGCTCACTGTGTTTTTTTCATCGATTGATGAGGCATTCCAGTTTAAGATAATACGGGCTGCAACAGCTGTGATAGAAATGGCTGTAAGAGCGAGTGTACTTAAAGGAAATCCAACAATTTTAGAGAAGCCGACATTTAAACCAAACACTGCCGCCGCGAAAATTCCATTTAACACAAGAGGTTTGATTGCTTTCTGTTCTTTAGATAACGGATCTGGATGATGTTCGATGTGTCTATCGCAATAATTTGTGAATTGACTGGATAAGATAAAAATCGCGAGATTTGAAACAGCGAATACTGTAACAGCTGCAGATTGATTTTTATGCATTTCAGAAGGAATGGTCCCGATCATTCTTGGTAATTGTTGGACGCTTTCAAAGCCTTTATTTAGGTAAAAACCGACAGATTGTGCGAACGGAGCGACTGCTGCTCTGATATTATTCATTAGATAAATCTCCATATTGTTTAAGAGTTATTTTTAAAGTGAATTGTTTGAAATCAACTTGACTATTTTTTTTCTTTAAGAACTTTATTTGTTTTTTATTTAAAAGTCAAGTTTAAGCCTTTTGATCGTAAAGGTTTAAATGAATAATGTAAATCTTATTTTAATAACCTCTCTTCGAAACTCGCTTTTGTTGAGAAAATGGATGATGTTTGAGCAGATTGATTGGCAAATGTTGAGAGGGTATGTGAACATAGAGTCAAAAAAATTGACAATCAAGATGCTAAAAATGGCTATTTTATCAAATTAGTTTTGGGGATTGAAAGCCACAAGCAGGTTCCTATTTTTTAACTCACCTGACGCAAAATCTGATTAGGGCTATTTTGACCTATTCTAAGCATCTTTTAGAAAGACTGCCTCATCCAATAGCTTAAGGCTATTGACTGCGACACCCTTTCTAACATCTGCATAGGCGATATCAAAAATCCCTAACCAGATTTTGCGTCAGGTGAGTTTTTAATTGTCATCTGCTTGCGATTTTCGATCTGCGACTCTCAAACGAAGGAGGGCGAGCAAACATCTGATTTTGAGTTTGCGCGCAAATACGATCTTCTATTGAACGAGGGGAGGGGCTTTAATCTGACTACTCTTCACTTGACGTTGTTGTAAAGAGTTTTGATAAAGACTTGCTGAATGAACCTCTTTGCTCTTTTTTATCTGTAGAATGGGGCGAGGGGCCCAACACCTTATGTTGGGTGGAATGTTCATTAGATTCTTGTCTCTCCGGTGTTTGTCCCTCATCTGTCGATACGGATCGTGAAGGAATTTTTTCCTCTTCACGACTCTTGCTCTGCATTAAAGATAATAAGCGTTCTGCTTCCTCTAACTGACTTTTCAAGCTGTGATTTTCTTCATTTAAATGATCTATCTGCTTGGCGTGCTCGTCTTGAAGCGTACTGATCTGCTCTAGCAAGGTGTTGACTTGATCAGAATTGGTCTGAGTGATCGTGAGTAACTCCTCTTTTTCGCTTTTGAAGTTTTTTTCATGATCTTGGAGTTCAGCTTTTAATTCTGAAATCACCTCCTCTAATTCACATTTTTTTTCTTCTAGAGCTTTAACATCGATCGTTGCTTCGTTTAGCTGATTTTTCAGATCCTGAATCGAAGTCTTGAATTGATCACTTGTGTTGTCTGATTGAATTTGCAATTGTTCAATCAAACCATCGGCATCTTTCTCACTCTCCTTCAACAGGGTGATCTGCAATTTTGCTGTTTCCAAAGATTCAGTTAACTGTTTAATTGTTGCTTGATGACCTGCAATTTGAGTTTGAAGTGCATCATCATGATTCTCTTCTTTTTCTTTATTGCTCTTGATTGGAAGGTGATGTGCCTTGTTAAGCTCCACTATTTTTCTTTGAAGAGAGGCTTCGTGCCGTAAAACAAGGCGGGTAGCAAGTGCTCCTATTGTCACTGCAACCAAAAGAATATGGCTCATAGGTGATTGAAGAATACGCGATGCTGGATAGCTTAAAAGAGCGAATGAACAACCAAACGCAATGTTTTCAGTCAAACAGGATTGAGCTGGCGTTTGTTTGGGATTTTTTAGTCCTAGATAGCGGTTAATATGAGGCGTGATCATGTGGGCAAAATAATGAGATAGGGCCAAGAAGATGGGGCTAGAGAGACCAAAAATGAGCGCTGCAAGCGTTTGGTTTTTTGATATCACGTTCTGCGCATGTTGAATCGATTGAAATGCTCCTCTTCCTAATTCTGTAGATGTCAGTGTACGATTGCTAAATAAATGACCTAGCGAGTTCTCGAATGGATTTCCTAAATGATAAAAATGTGTCATGAGTGTAGACTCCTTGAATGTTTATTGAGAGACAATATGATGCGATTTAATATTTTCATGATGTGGGATTATTGAAATGATGGTCGGTTTTATGTTAAAACATCTACGATCCGGAAGTGCCATACTTCTTACGTCGTTCGATTAGATTCTTTGACATTTCCTTTGGCTGGAAAAATAGAGGGTTGTTGAGGGGATTGACTGGGAAATGTTAAGAGCATCTCTCAATGAACAGTCAAAAAATTTTCCCATCACAACCCAAAAAAGGTTATTTTAGCACCCAAATCGAATATCGAAAGAAGCCTATTGCAGTAGAAATGAAAAATTGACATTTTTTCAAGAAAATTCTTCTCCGTCTAATTTTTTGTACTCACCTTAGAACCTGATCAAAGATTCTGAACAGGTTCTTACAGAATTTTTCTAAACAGCCTTTTATACACTCTGAATTTTTCTATAATGCCGGGTGGATATTATTCGATATCGGCAGTGATAAACTCTTGCCGATAAAGCTGAAAAAATTGCTCGGTCAAAGAATAGTCTCCTGCGCAGTGATAATAAAGAGACAATTGGCGGTAGAGGGCTCTTTTTTCCCAGAGGAAGGCTTTTTCGCTCCATTGATGCTCCGTTAAATCGTCAAGCAGCTCGTGGCTTCCCAGTGTCCATGAGCGGGGATAAACAACATGCAAAAGTCCTGTAAAATGAATCATGGCCATCTCTTTATCTTCTGTTCCTTGGAGCCAGCATCCATAAAGAAAATGGAGGAGAGTGGATTCTTTACTGAGTAATTCAACAGGATAGGCATAAAAAAGATTTCCCGCTTGGGTCCAGTTTTTATCAATCAATAAAGCCCATATCCGTCGAAGATTAAATTGCAAACGAGACTCAAAGCTTAATTCACAGTGTTCAAGAGCTTGCATGGCATTGTGAAGAAGAGAAGTTTGCCCTCGATCAATGGCTTGATCTAAAGCGTAGAGTAGAACCCTTTTTCTTGAAAAATCAAGTTTTGGATAAGGTGTGGAAAAGAGTTGGAAAAAGATTTTGTCTAAGGGTTGATAATGACAGGCAATCATCAATTCAATCTCTTGCCAATTAATGTCCGGCAGTTGAGGAAAAGAGTGTTTAAGATGTTCAATTTTACTTTGAGCATATTTCCAAGCGCCCAGATGAATTAAGCAGGTGATCGCGTTAGTCAGTTCAACCGATCCAGAGGGGTCTTCGGGAGAGAATTCATCGATGATTTCTCCTAAAACGTAGGGCTTGGCAAGCCAAAAAGCTAAAGAAATGGCAAAACGCCTGATGGAGTGAGGAGAGGAAATTTTAGGCGATTGCTCTTCAAGAAAGGGGAGGGGTTCCCAATGTTTTTGCAAACTCGCAAATAAGCGGCGAGTGTGTGTATCGAGGCTAGAAGAGGGAAGATGGCGGACTGATAAAAGGATAAAGCGATAGGTTGCAATTCGCTGCAGACGAGAGACTTCATGCATCCGTGAGAGGATTTGCTCTTGAAGAATTGGAAGGAGAGGGTGGTTGGGGTAGCGACGATAAGCAATTTCAAAGCATTTAATCTCTTCTTCATTTTCATTTAAGGCTTGATAGACAAGTGCTTTTCCTAAATATTCTAGGGGCCCGCCGGGGGTTCCATGAAGCTTTTCAAACTCTTCGATGGCTTGATCAAGTAGAGAAAATTTATCACTTGCCCCTTTTGCTTGTTCAATGAAGGTTAGCCCTGAGCGAAAAATAGCTTCCCTTCCTTCTGCCCGATCAGGGAACGAATAAGCGATTCTGCGATACTCGCTTAAGGCTTTATCAAAATCACGATGAGCCAAAAAGGCATCTGGAACAGCTAAGCAATTGATCGTAAGGTTTAAGCTTCCGACATAAACTTGGAGAAGATCAAGGTTGAAATTGGAGTCCCGAGATAAAATGCCAATGTGTGTTCCAATAAGGGGTAAGTGAGCAATATAGGAAAATTGTAGCACATCATCGAGATAGAGGTGGATTGTTTTGTCTATTTTTTCTACCCGGATCCGTGTCCACAGATTTCTTTTTAAAAAAATATCAGGAGCTTGCATCACCTCAACATTTGAACGTGAAAGTTTTGTTGACCGGTGCTCATCAGAGCTTAGCCAAAGACAATATCCATCGGTGATACTTTTTCGTTCGCTCGCTTCGGGCACGCTGAGCAATATGCCGATTCCATTCGATGATTCATTTAAACAGATAGAGGTTTCAATTCGAGTGTTTCCATTGAAAGATTGCTTCGAAATCATTAGGTTCACCCATTCTGTTTGGTCTGCAGAGCGGGTAATGGCTGAATGCTCAGCGATTAACACATGTTCTTGAAATTCCCAGTCTCCTTTTTCTTTAACGTCCAACTGAGCGATATGAAACCATTCTGAGCGTCCTTCAAGATAATTTTCAAGGTCGTAGATCAGCTGATCAACCGATTCGTAACGCTCTTGAGGATTGAAGTTTAAACATTTTTTTGTGACACGGGCAAGCATGTTGGGCACATCTCGATAAGGGGCGGCGATGACAGGATCTATCCATTCTTCTTTTCCAACATTTTTTCGAAATTCTTTTAAAGTGCCTCGTTTAAAGGGCGCTTTCAGTGTCAATAATTGATAGAGAATCACCCCTAACGAATAAATATCGGTTTGAATCGTTGCCGGTTGTCCGAATGCTCTTTCCGGAGCCATGTAAGCGACTGTTCCAACAACTTTTCCAAGACGTGTAATTGAGGCATGCTGCGGCTCTGCAATATGGGGTTCAAAAGAGAGTTCGTCTTCATCGGAAGAAAAAGGGGAAATCAATTTTGCAAGGCCCCAATCTAAAATCATCACTTCACCATATTTTCCGATGATCACATTCTCTGGTTTTAAATCGCGATGCAACACACATTTAGCATGTGCATAGGCAACTGCTTGGCAGATTGTCATAAAAATACGCATTAGGGCGGGAATGGAGCCTCCAAGATGATCGAGTTTTTCTCCTTTCATCTCCTGTTGGCGTGTTTTACGGATAATTTGTTTTAGAGTGTCACCTTCAACAAAAGGCATTGTATAGTATGCTGAGAGTTGAGCAGACTCGATTGAGTAGATGGGGATAATTGCCGGGTGGGTCAGCTGGCATGTGATGTGGGCTTCTTTTAAAAAACGATGTCTAATTTGGGGATGATCAAGCAAATCTGATCGGATTCTTTTTAGGGCCAGCCGCCGCCCGCATGAGGTGTCGCAAGCTAAGAACACTTCGCCCATCCCCCCTTTTCCTATGCTTTCAAGTAATTGATAGCGATTGGAAAGTAAATCAGCTGAGAGGGGGACAGGAAATGTAGAGGAAGCTGAGGGAGAAAGAGAGAGAATGGATTCACCGCAAAAAGGACAAAAACGAGCAGGGGTGTTTGCGGTTAACTCGAAGGACTGTTTGCATTGAGGGCATAGAGCAGGCGATGGGGGAATGTGTTCTGTCGACATGAGGTTTGTTTTTAGCATCCGTTTAGAAGGGATATGATGGATCATAATTGATAATAAATGATTCTCTTAGCAGTTTTGTCAACTTTTGGCAATCTTTAAAGAAAAAGGAAGTTTGGGAAAAGGAGCTGGATCACTCCTTTTGAATTCATGTAAGTTGAAATTGAAATAAGTTATGGAATGGGAAGATTTAAACCAACAAGAAAATAGCGGCAACAAGAACGATGTTAGCGACGAAAGAGGGCTTGCTTCACTATATTAGTGATTAAACGGCGATTCAACGGTAAACCTGAAAAGGAACTTGAGGGTCTGCCATCGCCTTGGCTATCTTTTATCTTTGGATGGAGGGTCCTTTTAGGAGTCGGAGTTGTCTGTTTGGTTGGGTTGAAGGAAACCTTTTGGTGCTTAGCACTGTGAGAAGGCCCGTGTTTATGTTGAGCCATCATGACCTCATCGACAATTTTTTGAGTCTCCGCATCTAAATCATCTAAATCATGTTCAGGTGGCAATCCGTTCAAGGGAGCTTTTTGGTTCTTCTTATCAATGTGAGAAAATTTGTGTTTATGTTGGGCTATGACCTCATCGACAATTTTTTGAGTCTCTGGATCTAAATCATCTAAATCATGTTCAGGTGGCAATCCGTCATCTGTTTTGTTTAATTTTTTCTTCTCAGTCTGCTCATCGATTGGTGTTAGGGTGAGCGATGGATTCATTACAACAGAATTTTTTTTGATGTTTTTTTGCATTTGAATCATCTTCCTGTAAGAAGAGGGGTGCGTCAGAGGAATCGTTCTTTGGAATGGAGTGGAAATAGGCAGCTGGGTTGAATTTTGTTGAGGGGGAAAAGAGGGCTTGACTTTGGAGCTAAGGATTTCGTTTCCTAAGCGATTGATTTCTTCACGATTTTCTTCAGATTTAATCTCGGGAACATGAGATTCTTTTGAATGATTGCGTCTTGCTTTTCTTGTTGTGATGGGGTTTGATGCGTTAAGGGAGGGAGGGAGGATGAACTGGTTCTTCTGAGTTAAATAGTCAAGTAAGATCTCTTTAGAAATGAAATGGAATTGACGAAAATAGTTCCTGCACCATTTCTGCAGCTCAATTTTCTTGAAAATCGGAGCATTTACGTCAATTTTTTTTCTGCTTCTTAAAACCAAGGCTTGCGATTCTTGTTCGTTTCTCTTTTCCGGGGTGGGGGTGACTCTCGTTTGATTGGCAGTTAAAGAGCGACGCAATAATTTAAGCCTGTTGTTGCTCAGACCTAAAGGTTGATTCTTCAAAACTGCTTGAGAATCTGGGCGATTCTTTCTTTTTTGTTTGAGTCGAGGTCTTTTCAATTTGAAAGGCTCGCGATGATGGGGCATCACTGTTTTAGTATCCTGAGGTGTAGAATGAATCTCTTCTTCAACCTCGCTTATTATGCCTTCTTCCTCAGCAGGTGTAGTTTCAGATAAGTAATTGGTTAATGCATTGAAATCAGGGCGTGTATTTTTAAGTTCTTCGGTATCCTCATGGGGGCAGAAATCCGCAGAAGAATGTGTGGCTGTAATCCCTTGATTATCGATGGTAAATCCCCCTTCTAATGGACGCTGTAATAATTCTTTTTTTAAAAGTATCACAGCCACTTTTGCTGCAGTCTCTTCCATTTTTTGAACGCTGAGATTGTTGTGATCCGATGAAGAAGTGCCGCCTTGACCTTCAATCGGGTGTCTTAACACCGTCACTCTGAATTCTCGATTTTGTATCGTGATCAATCCTTTTTGATTTTCTGTATCGATGGCAATAAAAACTTGGTGTGTAGCTAAAAGATTGCGGTCTTCGTTGGAAATTAGCATATTAACCTATTTAATTAATAAATGTTTGTTTTTGTTATTTTTTATTATAAAAAAATAATATTTAAAAAACATCAAAATAATTAATTTGTATTTTATGGCGCGAGATTTAATTGGTGATAATTTAATGAAGAGGGAGGGAGATGTTTGACGTGTTGAAGAATTTCACTCTTCAGAAGAAGTTTTTGAAAGAAAGAGTTCTTTAATGACGACAAGCCCTCCTCCTATGATGAGAAGAAGAGGGAGCAAATTAGCAAAGATGTTCCCGGCAAATGTAATAAAGCCCAAGATTGCCACAACAAGAAGGGTAAGAAAAAAATCGACTCGACGTCCGGTTAAATATTGTCTGACCGCAAATGTAAAACCAAGGGCAAATAAAATACCTGGCCACCACTGTCCGGTGTAAAATAAAAAACCCAAAAAAATAAGAAATAGGCCATTTGAGATGATATCGGCTTTTTTCTTTGGAAAACGAGGGGAGATGTTCATACAAGACTCTTTGATAAAAGATAAAAATTCTCGAAACATTTCCCATCCCCTAGAGGATGTCTAAAATTTCAGCTGGCCTTTGTTTACAATTTTAATGAATGCAAGACACAAGTCAATCTTTTTGTTGCATCACACCTAATCCTATTCGATCAAAGATGGGATGAGTCATTCTCTTTTTTAATTTAAATCGAATTTATTTTTAGATTAGTTAATCTATAATTAAATATTTTTATTTACAAATAATTTTATTTTTTTGTATTATTTATTTATATGGATTTGGTTGTTATTAACAGCTTTCGATGAAATCAATATTTCACATAAAAGCTAATTTAATTTTAATAAATGATTGAAAAACAAAAATAAGAGAGGGTTTTTAATGAATCCAGTTCAAATCGACGTTCCAAATATTGAATTAATGCATAATAGCAGCCAAACGCTTTCTTGGGGAGAGATTGTGGTTGACACGGCTAAGGCAGCCAAAGGGACTTGTGATCCGGTCTCTGAAGGGATGGGATGCTGTCTAGGGGCGATATGTTGCGTTGGAGCGGCCGTTGCTTCAGCAGCAGCTGAAGCAGATGATAATAAGCATCACGGGCGCAGGGGGCATCATCATCATCGGACTCATCATGGGCATTGCGAAACGCGCAAAGAACAAGAAAGAAGGGAAAGAGAGGAGATGGGATGCGCATTTGCAACCGGATATTGTCTTGGAGATTGCGTAATAGATAGTCTCTCCGGTTTAGTGGGTGGAGTTGCCGGAGTCATTCGAGCAACTGCATTGACGATCTTCAATCGAAAACCAAAACGTGAAGATCCGGTTTTCATTTATAGCCGCAAAGAGATTGATGAGATTGATCTGTGCGATTCTTGCAAATGCCGATGTTGATAATATGCACCCATTTAAATAGGCATAAGCCTGCCAAATGACCTTTTTAGTACGCCATGTCAATTTAACTGACGTGGCGTTTTTAATTTATCGATCCATTTTAAAGAGAGGTCGACTTGTATTGGGAACATTCTTTCATATTGCAAAAATTGTTTGTGAGTGTATAGCGGATTTTAGCAAACACATCATCGGATCAAAGATATTGAACAAGTTCTTAATCCAGGATGACATCCACACATCATCTCTTTTGGGAATTGCGATTTTTCTGTAGACTGTTATATGATTTTTAGTTTCATCTAAAAAACTCACCTTAGGCAAAATCTGATTAGGGCTATTTTGACCTATTCTAAGCATCTTTTAGAAAGACTGCCTCATCAATACCTTAGGCTATTGACTTCGACACCCTTTCTAAAATCTGCATAGGCTATATCAAAAATCCCTAACCAGTTTTGCGTAAGGTGAGTAAAAAATAAAAAATTGAGTCGACAGAATGCTTGCGTTTTATCAATTTGTGAATCGACCTTTTCAATCATTGGCTGTTATTCATCATGACAATCGGTTCAGGGCTTTTATTTACTGGCATAGATTGAATACGTCTCCTTGTTTTGTTTACCTCATAGCAGGCGCTTTGGCTGCAACCGGATCAGCGCTGATGAGTTGCCCAAAAAAAATAGGGTTAACAACTTATGGAGCCCCGTTTGTCTTAACGGGAGGCTTTATGATCACCTTGATTGGCATGGCATCCCTTTATGCAGGTCATCAGGTAGGGGAGGGGCAAGGCTCTTTAACGGTTCTTCAAATGGATATTCAACAGCTTGAGGAAGCCGGTGATTATCCACAGGCGTTAAAGATCGCACGCAATCGCTATGAAGAATCGCGCAAAATCGGAATGCCTCAACAAGCAGCACATTTTTTGCAGGTCGTGAAGCGATTGGAAGAAGAACTCCTGACCTTAGGTTCTTCAAGACTCCTTTTCGATGAGCATGGTCAGCCAAGGGTTAAGCTGCTGCAACTTTTAGAATGTGTAGGAATGGAACCTTTACATCCAACAGAAAAAGCTGTGATCCAAATCAATGATTGGGCACAAAAGCATCTTTTGCGAAAAGGTGAGCGGTGGCAGGAGCAGACAGATCGATTTGAAGAATTAAAGCCCAAAATAAAACCGTTATTAACTGAATTAGGGTTTGTAGATGCGACCTTTCCACGCTTTAAGGAATACCAAGGAGCGATTGTACACGGAGCTCTTTTACCCAGGGTTCGCCTTCGCCTGCATGATCTTGTTCAGCAATGGAAGATGGGGGTGAGGTTTTCCCGGCTCTATTTCTTGAGCAGTGAGCGTCCCCTAGACATTCAACAAGAAAACGACAAGAGTTTTCTTGATGATACGAGGTCGTTATTAAAAATAAAAAAAGATTGGTTGCCTCCTTTAGAGTTTCCAAAAACTGAAAGTGAAATGACTCGATTAGTCTGGGAGCAATCCGACATTCCAGAAGAGATGCGAAACAATGTAGAAGTGTGTTTTGTGAATGCGTCAATGAAAAAAGATTCAAAGGGTGAAAAAACGATCCGTCCCACAACAGATGAGACTGTGGAAGCTTGGTTGAAAACTTCTCCCCCTATTGGGCGCTATTTAGCTATAACAAATGCCCCATATACCAATCGGCAAGACTTCGTGATACGATCCCTATCGCCTCCTGAATATGGTTTTGATACAGTGGGATCGGCGGCAAGCGAACAAGAAAAAATGGCGATTTTTCTCGATGAACTGGCTCGATTCATTTTCCAGACGAAACAAATATCTGAAAAACAACACAGAATTTAGGGCGTGTCATCAATTGCTAATAGCCTCTATTCAAGATGATTTCTCAAGGCGGTGGCGACATCGCTTGGAAAGAACTTGAATAAATTCATTATCAATTGATGACACGCCCTAGGTGAGTTTGTAATTGTTTTAAATCTGATTTTGAGTTAAAATTGATTTATTAATGAATAAAGGTATAACTATGTTAGAGATAAAAAAAACATTAATCGAATCTTTTATCGCTCCCCTTCCAGGAGAGGGCAGAATTGGCGTTGTCTCATTATTTATCGTATGTGAGAATCATTCTCGTTTGAAGAAGCTGAATTTAGATCACTTATCGCCTGAAGAGCGATCAGCCCAACTAAAAATATGGGGCAAAGAGCATCGCTTTGTTCTTGTGATAGAAAAAGGGGATACGGTTTTTGCTCACGCTCATTCAAAGTATGCTGCTCAACTTCAAAATTTAGATGATGTTTCCCTAAATAATAGAAAAATTCAGGTTGTCCTCAAAACTTTGTCGGATCAAGAAGCTGACTTAATCGCTGCAATTGGCGAGCAGTTTGAAAAACACGTTCTTCTTGTTGTAGATAACGAGGTAGATGATGACAATGCAGGGCAATATACCGTGAAACCGGACATGTTTGCCCCGGCTCGAGCTGTTGAAGAGGAGCTATCTGTTGTTCATTCCCTCTCTCCATCTCTTTTTGCCGTTCAAAAAATAAAACATGATTTTTCTGCTCTTATCTTAAAGTGTTTAAAGGAGTTGGAGCGAGAACGCACGGAATTGAAAGAAAGGTTGAAAGCTGACGAAAAATATTTCGATATAAAAAACAACGAAATAAAAAGAGCGATCGGGAGGTGGACGATTCACCAACAGGAAAGCAAACAGAAAAATCGTGCTGATGTCGTATTGCAGTAGACGTTAACGACATCTATTTTTTGTCTTTTGACTGCTTAAGGTGAGTGCGTAACCTCCATTTCTCACTGACCTTAGGCGCCGATCCATATTTGGATACCAGAAAAATTCTCGCTAGTCTGCAAGAAAATCGGGGTAATCGCCTTTAATGAACCTTAAGATTTGATCAGTCCGTGCTTTAATTTCACCATCATTGCTCGGGCCAAACAACACTGTCCATGATGTTTGAGGTGTTTGGTTGGCATCGGCGCTTGTTTGAATGTCTTGAGTCATAAACGTGTAATGTTCCCCATCAGAATTTTCTAGGAAATAAAGAGCCCCTCGTAGTTCTTTTGGAATAGGGGAGGATAGGGGAATATCTGTGATGGCTCTTTCATTTTTCTCTTTTTGATACGTCTGATGTTCCAATTTTGCGTCATCTTCTCCAAAAAGAAGAGTGTCATAATCGGCAGCTTGATAACAGATAAACACATCTAATCCCACCTCTTGCAGATCTCTGACTGTTTCCGTCCGTATTTCTTTCCTCCATTTTTTCGCCTCATAGTCCCCATCGACTTTGATTTGTTTTAAGCAGAGGCGTAAAGGTTCGCAAGGCAGTTCTGATAAAAAAATTGCCTTAGCTTTAAGGTTGTATTTAAAACCAAAAGAGAGAGAGGTGAGAAGATATTTTTCAAAAGCGGCTTGAATGGAAATGCAGACCGTGGTACAAAAATCTCGATCTCCTTGTAGAATAGCCGATCCATTGCTCATCTCCTTTAGAAATTTTTCTTGAGCGGCTCTTTCTTTTTCACTAAATTTCACATACTTAAACGTCTGTTGCAGTGTCGAGCTGATTTCTTTACAAAAATCATGGATAAAAGTGTTTTGGATCGAGTATGGACGCAGGTTGGATCGAGGATGATGAAAAGAGGCTTTCTCATTTTTGAGAGATGTTTCAGTTTCTATAGGAGTTGAAAAGAAAAACCAACGAACGAGGATGACGATAGCGGTAGCAGCAGTGAGTGTGTTTTTATTGAGGGGCTCATTCAATAATGTTGACAGAATATGCTGGTATAAAAAAAATAATCCTCCAACAACGACGACGTTGATGAGGATTTCATTGAATATTCGACTTTCATGGTTAAGTTTTTTAGGAAGTTGAGAGAGTCTTTTTTCCAAATAGTGAGCCAGATCATTTGTTTTCTTTAAGACAAAAAAATGAAGAGCGATGCAGCTTGTCTTCTGGATCAACGATTGTTTTGTGGCGTTTAAGGTAAAATTTTTTATCAGCTGGCTGCCATATTCGATCCATTCATTCGATAAGGAAAACGTCTTGAGGAAAGAGTACCCAAAATGGGTTTTGAATGCGGATTGAAATGAATGGATATCAATCATTTTAGACGTTTTGTAAATTCTTTTGGGAGAGATTCATTAAAGCTTCACCTTACGTATCAATCCGAAAATTTAAGCTTGATCTAGGATAAAATGTTTTTTCTTAACAATCAAGAGTTCTTTAATTCTTTCTTTAAATATTGCCCCGTTGATGAATGCTGACATTTTGCCACCTCTTCAGGCGTCCCGGTGCAGATCATATACCCTCCTTGTGAGCCAGCTTCCGGTCCAAGGTCGATCAAATAGTCTGCATTCTTGATCATGTCTAGATGGTGTTCGATCATGATGATTGTGTTTCCTTTATCGACTAAACGATGGAGGATGGCCAAAAGTTTGAGAATGTCCTCGCTGTGCAGTCCGGTTGTCGGTTCGTCCAGAAGGTATAGGGTATTGCCTGTTGATCGTTTAGCGAGTTCCCGGCTCAGTTTAAGTCGTTGCGCTTCCCCGCCGGATAAGCTTGCCGTCTCTTGTCCAAGTTTAACATAACCCAGACCGACAGCAATCAGAGTCTCTAAAATCCGTTTGATACGGGGATGATGCTCAAACGTAAGGTACGCTTCATCTACAGTGGATTCTAAATACTGACCAAAGTTTTTTCCTTTATAGATGATCTGTAAACTGACAGGATTTAATCGCAAACCATGACATTCATCGCATCTCACTTTGATTGTCGGTAAGAAATGCATGTCGATTCTGCGGTAACCAAGTCCCCAACAGGCCGAGCACATTCCTTTGCGGTGATTATAGCTAAAGTGTTTGGGCTCCAATCCTTTCATCCGAGCCTCAGGTAAAGCTGCAAAAAAATCTCGGATTCGGGTGAGCACCTCAACGTAAGTTCCAACGTCCGAACGGACGGTTTGCCCGATTGGGTCTTGATTAATCGAAATGACCTTGTCAAATTGAGTTAACCCCTCAATTGTTGTTCCCTCGATTACCACAGGATCAGAAAGGAAGCGTCGCTCTAATGCGGGTAATAAAATTTGCTCTAAAAGCGTCGATTTTCCTGATCCTGAAACCCCCGTTAAGCAAGTTAAAAGAGCGACCGGAATCTCCAGATCGAGGTTTTTTAGGTTGTTTTTTGCTGCATTTCGAATGGAAATCGTCCCTTTTTTAGAGGGGCGTCTTTCATGGGGAAAAGGGATTGTTTTCTTTCCTGAAAGATAAGCCCCCGTTAAAGAGTGAGGGTTCCGCATGATTTGTTTTAGGGTTCCTCGCGCGATGATATGTCCGCCATGCTCTCCTGATTGAGGTCCAAAATCTAAAATATAGTCTGCTGTTGCAATCGTTTGGCTATCGTGTTCAACGAGCAGCACGGTATTTCCCAATTCTTTTAATTGTTTAAGGGCCTGATTTAATTTTTCATTATCTTTGGGATGCAATCCAATTGTCGGTTCATCTAATACATAAAGAACACCGGTCAGTCCATTTCCCAATTGTCTTGCTAAGCGAATTCTTTGCGATTCGCCGCCGCTTAAGGATGGCGCTTTTCGATCTAGCGATAAATATTGCAATCCAACCTTGCATAAAAACCGGAGTCGGTGAAGCAGTTGTCCTTGCACCTCTTCTAAGAGCTTGAGCTCTTCATCTTCAAAATGAATCCGCTCAATAAAGCCAAGCGCTTCATCGATGGGTAATTGGCAAACGTCTTGGATCGCACGTCCGTTGATTGTCACATTGCGGGCCAAAGCATTGATCCGAGCTCCTTGGCAAGACAGGCAGGTCTGCTCTTGCAGTATCGGAATGATTGACTCTCTTAAAGCTGTGTGTGCGCTCCTGCCCGCTTTGGCTAACACGTGATTGATTCCTTGCCAGCGCACTCTTAATCCGGAGGCTGTGTTAAGTGATTGTTCGTCGCTCATTCCATTCATCAGAAGTTGGATTTGATGAATGGGAAGTTGGCTAAGGGGGGTGTAGGGATCGATCCCTTCTTGTTCTAAAACAAGCTCCAAAAAGGAAAAGGCTGATTGAGTGAATGTGTCCTGCCATAAGTGGCGCATTAATCCGACGACAGAGTATTGCAAGATCTCTGGATTGTGAATTAAATGAGCTCCATATTGATATCCAAGTCCCATGCAGTCGGGGCACATGCCCTCTGGAGTGTTAAAGGCAAAAGTGTGCGGCGTGATTTCAGGGTACGATTGTCCTGTGCTTTCGACAGCAAAAGCTAAATTGAACAACATCTCCCCTTTTTCTCTAAGAACAACGATTTTGTTTCCTCCAATTAACGCTCCATTTTCAACTGCTTCATCGAGTCTGGCTTTTGCTGATGGATCCACTTTTAGACGGTCAATCACTAAAAAAAGTTCATTTTTCCTTTTTCGATCAAAAGGAATCTGTCGATTCTCTTCTTCAAGTTCATAAAACTCGCCATTTAACCGGATTCGAGTAAAGCCTTGTCGTTTGAAGCGAAAGATGACCTCTTCAAAACGATCGCTTTTATTCAACTCAATCGGGGCTAAAAGATGGAGGCGCTCCCCCATCGGATAATGAAGGATCCGATCAACAACATGTTCTTTGCTGATCGCTCGGATCATTTCTCCTGTTTCAGGGCAATGGGCAATTCCAATTCGTGCAAAGAGAATCCGTAAGTAGTCATAAATTTCCGTCATCGTTCCCACTGTACTTCTTGGATTTCCTGCGTGCCCTTTTTGCTCAATTGCAATGGCGGGGGAAAGGCCGCTCACATGGCCGACTTTGGGTTTAGGCATTTGATTGACAAATTGACGGGCATAAGGAGAGAGTGATTCAATATAGCGTCGCTGTCCTTCTGCATAAATTGTCTCAAACGCTAAGGATGATTTGCCAGAACCCGATGGACCGGTGCAAACAGTGATTTGATTCCTAGGGATTGCAACTGTGACCCGTTTGAGATTGTTTTGCTCAGCGTCCGTTACAGTAATGTCATGGATCATCGTCTTGTTTTTCTGCTGTTTTGAATGGGGCAAAGAGAACGCTTTTGTTAAGATGTCTTGTGCTTTTTCCATTCGGTTCGTAAAAAGAGCGTCTCTGATCGCATGACCGGTCGGAGTGTCCTTTTTCGCTATTTTTTCCGGGGTTCCCTCTGCGACTAAATATCCCCCCCCCTCGCCCCCTTCGGGCCCTAAATCAATGATCCAGTCAGCTGTTTTGACTACCTCCATATGATGTTCGATGATTAAGACAGAGTTGCCTTTATCCACAAGAGCTTGCAAGAGATGAAGTAAATGTTTGATGTCATGAAAATGAAGTCCCGTTGTGGGTTCATCTAGAATGTAAAGTGTTTTTCCCGTAGAGGGGCGGACAAGTTCTTTGGCTAATTTAATCCGTTGAGCCTCTCCTCCGGATAATGTTGTCGAAGATTGGCCAAGTTTAATATAATCCATCCCGACTAGCTTCAGTGTCTCTAGCTTTTCGCGGATGCTGGGGATGTGTTGAAAAAAATCAATCGCTTCTGAGACGCTCATCTCTAAGACGTCATAGATGTTTTTTCCTTTATAGAGGACCGATAAGGTTTCTCCGTCGAATCGCTTTGTCTTACATATGGGACAATCGATCCAAGCATCTTCCATAAAATCCATATCGACTTTGATTTGTCCCATTCCCTCGCATCTCGTACACGATCCCTCTTTTACATTAAAACTGAAGCGGCCCGATTTATATCCTCTGGCTTGGCTTTCGGGCAGTTGGCTAAAGAGATCTCGAATTTCATCAAAGAGTTTAATGTAAGTGGCCGGGTTAGAACGAGGATTGCGTCCAATGGGGGATTGGTCAATCGCTATCACTTTATCGATCGCTTCAGTTCCTTTTATTTGTTTATACTTGCCCACGATGTGCTCCCCTCCATGGAGGAGATTGGATAAGGCAGGATAAAGAATATCTGAGACAAGAGATGACTTACCTGATCCCGACACACCTGTGATAGCCACAAATAACCCCAGAGGAATTGAGACAGTAAGATTCTTCAAATTGTGATGCTGTGCCTTGATCACTTTTAAACAACATTTTCCAGGCTTTCGCCGCTTCTTAGGAATGGAGATTTCTTCGCGACCACAGAGATAAGCTCCTGTTAATGATGCTTTGCTTTCTATGAGGGCCCCAACGTTCCCATTGACTAAGATTTCTCCTCCTTTAGTTCCAGCTCCCGGCCCAAAGTCGACAATTCGATCTGCTTCCCACATGGTCTCTTCATCATGTTCAACGACAATGACCGTATTTCCGATATTTCGCAAGTGTTTGAGTGTCTTGATCAATTTGTGGTTATCGCGAGGGTGGAGGCCAATGGAGGGTTCATCCAACACATAAATAATCCCGACCAATCCACTTCCGATTTGTGAAGCTAATCGCACTCGCTGAGCTTCGCCTCCCGAAAGGGTTGGAGCCGTTCGATCTAATGCGAGATAGTGGAGGCCTACTTCCATTAAAAAATGGAGGCGTTGTCGAATTTCTTTGAGAAGTTCCTCTGCAATCATCAATTCTTGGGGTAAAAGCTGCAGATTTTGAAAAAATCGAAGGCAATCAGCCACCGTCATCTTTGTGATGTCGCTGATCCGCTTATTTTCTAGCAAAGTCGCCGCAGGATAGGGTTTTAATTTTTCCCCTTGACACTCCGGGCACACTTGATGACTCATGAGCAGTTGCATTTTTTTGCGATAATTTTCGCTTTTGGCTTCCGAAAACCTTGAATGAGCATCGTGGAGCACTCCTTTCCATTGGATGTGATCGATCCACTGAGCGCCGGTCACAGGATGGATAAAACGCATGCGTGTCCATTTTTTGCCTGTTCCATACAAAAAAATTTTTTTAGCTTCAGAGGATAATCGTTTCCATGGGGTGTGGACGCTGAAATTGTATTGATCGGCGAGGTTATCGTAAATGTTTCCATAGCGGA
The DNA here is from genome assembly GCA_044326545.1 of Parachlamydiaceae bacterium. Taxonomy (GTDB): domain Bacteria; phylum Chlamydiota; class Chlamydiia; order Chlamydiales; family Parachlamydiaceae; genus JANWJE01. The sequence continues at coordinate 20,521 of JBIRBM010000007.1, forward strand.
CTGTTTGATAAGAGCTTGCAACTGAACAGCAATCTTGTGCGATGCTAAGGGTGGGATTGATGATGCTGTCGAGGTTGAATTCATTGATCGTTCCGATTCCTTGACAGCGGGGGCACATTCCCAATGGGCTGTTAAAAGAAAAATCATGGGGCTCAAGAGAGGTGTAAGAAATGCCTGATTTAGGGGAAAAGGCGTGCATGGAGAAAAGGGTCTCTTCTGCGGTTTCTATTTTCAATACTGAGCAAAGTCCGCGACCGATATTTAGTGCTTGTGTAAGAGATTCAGCGATACGAGAAGAGAATTGATTTTCAATGGTCAATCGATCTATTACAACATCCACATCGTGGCTAACGCTTCCATCGAGGATAAGTTCATCTGTCAAATTCAAGAGATTGCCATCGATCCGTGCTCGCATATAGCCTTTGCGGATGAGGTCTTGAAAATCTTCTCGGAATTCACCTTTTTTTCCTTTCGCATAAGGAGCTAAAATCACAATTTTTGTTTTAATCGGAAGATGTTGAACGAATTTAATGATTCGTTCCCTGCTTTGGGGTTTGACTGCTTCTCCGCTAACTGGACAATGCGGAATTCCGACCCTTGCATAAAGAAGGCGTAAATAATCATAAATTTCAGTGAGGGTTCCAACTGTTGAGCGAGGGTTGCGTCCTGCTGTTTTTTGCTCGATCGAAATTGTGGGCGAAATGCCGCTTGCATGCTCAAGATCGGGTTTTGCCAGTTCTTCCATTTGTCTTCTAGCAAAGCTGGAGAGTGATTCAACATAGCGCCTTTGCCCCTCTGCGTAAATGGTGTCAAATGCAAGAGAAGATTTTCCCGATCCTGAGACGCCTGTAAAAACGATGAGTTCATTTTTATTGAGGGTAAGATCAACACTTTTTAAGTTGTGAACCCTCACTTTTTTTAAAATAATTTTTTCTTGATTCATTTTGAAAATAGGCTTTTACAATAGAGGAAGAAGCTCATAAACCATGTTTGGGCCTCCATATCCAATAGGATAATGCAAGATGGTTTGATAGGGAATGTTTAAGTAGTCATGTTTGACAAAAAAAATCAATTTTCCCTCTTTCATCCGAGGAGGATGGATCACCGAAAGATCGAAAATTCCATAATCTTTTAAATGAGTCCCTTCATACAGCAATGCCGATTCCTCAGCTTCCATCTGTTGATAATAGAAGAGTCTGAATGACTCGATGTCTTCGATATATTGAAATTCGAGTCCTCTAGCTAAGAAATTGGCAATTTGCGCAAGTTTATCGAGGTGTTTTGAGAAATTAAGCTGAGGAAACATTTGAAGGAGGCGCCCCAAAGAGCGATATTGCACTTGATTTGCCTCGATGACTGGTTGATCTTCGTGATCAAATAAGAAGAATAATTCATGAGGTGCAAGAGAGATCATTTGAATAGATATCTTCATTCTTTACCCCTTTAAGAGTTAACAACTCATCTTACCCACGAAGAGCGCTATTTGGACTGAAGCAAACGCTTTTAAGCAGCAGGCTTTGCTTTCAGCAGAAAGAGCACTCTTGGTGACTTTAAAGTGAGTTAACAAAATTAGATGCTAAATACCATCTCGTTTAATTGGAGATTCGCCCATGCTTGAACGGCAGTCCTTATTGAAAATCTTAATCTATCTGATGTTTTTTTGAAAGAAATGCGGAGAGAGTCAATCAGCTTTTGTCATTTGAATCGTTTGTTTTCTTTCAAGAGAGTGTTTGCAAACACTCTCTAAGAAACATTCTCATCAGGAATATCTTCGTAATCAATGTCAATTAATTCGCGGAAACAAGGGATCGTCACTTTACAAGAGTGATTCTCGTTTGTCACTTTAAAATTAAGGGTGTCATGATTGGCTTGAGCAGACCCTTTGACATATTCATATGTCGTTCCTTGAGCTAAAAAATTTGCGATGGTGGCAATTTTATCAAGCAGCTCTTGAGGAGGATTTTCAGGTAGTGTGATTTTTTCAAAAAAACGGGGAAGAGAAGAGATGAATCTGTCATCATAGTAAATAACGGGGGAGTCATTAATGGTAAAAATCACCGGTTTTTCCTCTATATCAAATGATGGAATATGGGAAAAGTGTCGCATCTCCTTAGGATCTTGAAATAGATAGCCTTCTCCATCATTTGAATACATGTACGAAATATGGGAAGGACTCTGATTTTCAGATCGTGTTGGTGGTATTTTTAAGAGATTTGACATCCCGTGCAGTGAAACCGACATGCAATTAACCTCTTCTGTTAAATGTTGATGAGCTCTTATATCAATGGATGAGGCAGAACTTGATATTTGAGAAAGATGTTTTTATAAAAGAATTTCATTTAAAGAAAAGTTCTCTTTTTCTATTGCGTTGTCAAGGTATCCCTGATTCAAGTCCAAATGTCCACTTTGACTTTGAATGAGTTTATTTGAACTCACTTTTATCCCAAAAACGCTCCTGGTGGGTAAGGTGAGTGCGTAAGGTGAGTTTCAAAATTAGCGAGTGAAAGAGACTCAGTCGCACTTTGAGCTTGAATCAGTCTCTTTACTCTGAATTGAGATAACAAGAATCATCCGGGATAAGATCTTCAGGCAAAGTCAGAAATTCCCATTTTTGGTTAAATAGCCAATAATTTTGATTCAGGGCTTCTAAATCTGATCCATCTGACTTAGCCTCCCATAATTCAAGTTGTCCTGTTCCGGGATTAACAGCAAAACAAAAATGGATGTCTTGAATTTCTCGAGACCAATTTGTATCGGCAAAATGGACGGCTGAATCTTCAAGCGTCTGCCTAAGTTCCTGGGGTAGGGAGCGACAAAGATCAGTATCGATTTGGCGAGTCATCGCCTCAACTCCACTTCTATCTGAAGGAGATATTCTCAGAACAATGGCAAGAACTTCATTGCGGAACTCTTTTATTGTCATAGGGCCTGCGATCTCCTGAATTTGCCTGAAGATTGTATGTGCTAACTCGTAGGGCAATCCTTGTGAAAGAATCGTGTGTAAACGCCCGATCAACTGTTTTTTAGTCGTTTCATCGATTAAAGTGTTTGCTATTTCGTTTCCCGGATTGATCACGAACTCTTGAATCCATGTTTTGGTTGAGCAATTTTGCGTCCAAGCTTTAGCAAGGGATGGATTACCTGCCATAAATGGAAATCGGTGCTTTCCTAAAATGGAGAGGGGCTTCAATTTATTTGGGTTGTTCAGATGGAGTTCCTTTTCTTCTCGGGACATGTGTTTACACATTTCAATAATTTTCGTCAATGCTTCTTCTGCCCCTGAAATGGTGAATTCTTCGGATGGAATAGGTTTTTCAGATTCTAGATAAATTCTTAAAAGGGCTTTTGAGTTATTTCCTATTTGCGTGAGCCAGGGGGTAAACTGTAAGGCTCCATAATCTAAGGGAAAGCGATGACTCGCTTTTTTTATCGCCGCATCATTGGCGGGATGATACCTTGCTAGAAGGTAAGGAATAAAATCATCGGACTCTAAATAAGAAAACAAGAGTGTAATTGCTCGATCAAAAGACCTCATGTCAGCTTCTGATGCGTCTGCCTTGCACATCGCAAGGTCAGCCCCTCGGATAATCTCTTGCAGAAATGATCGAAAGGATTCCTTGTCATGAATTCTTTCTTGATCATTGTAGAGAACAAACCCTCCTTCAACAGTCTGTTCGTTTCCCTCTGCTGAATAACAAATCGTGGGATCATATTGTAATTTTATACGATTGATGAGCTCTTTTTTTATAGAAAGAAAAAAACGCTGCAAAGGAAGGGAGCGCGGAATTGAGGATTTTTCTAATTTAAATTGAAGTTCTTCAAGAGAAGATTCCCAAATATTTCTCTTAATCATGCTCCCTTCTTCAGCCTCTGCCATATTGGCGATTGCATTTTCCCATACTTTTAAAAGAGGTTGCATTGTTTGCGAGCTAAAAGCAAAGCATGCTTGGTTAAACAATGTGTTTAAACTTTTTGAGGATGAATGCTCCGATTGGGATTCTTCGCATATCTTTAAAATCAGTGTTTTAATCTCCATTTTATGAGATTTTTGCCTATCAAGGTTCGGCAGATTGGCAATCATTGTTTGAATCGTTATTTTAGGATCTTCTAATCCGATTGCTTGACATGCAGCGATAAGTCCCGGGGCTTCCCATAAAGGAGATTTTTTTTCTTTTCCGATCAAGAGATCTCCTCTTGAATTAAATGAAATTTCTTTGGATAAATTTTTATCGTTGATTCGCTTTGAAAAGGGAATGTCTTTTTTTACACCATTGACTCGTCGACTAAGCTTGCCCTCTTCAAGAAGCTGGCGTAGATCTTTTAAACAAAAACCCATATGGGACGATAACATTTCAATGGCAAGAGAAACGGCAAAGCATGAGCGGTCGCCTCCTTGCCTTAAATGAGAAAGAATAGCGATTAAGGCTGTTAGACGGGAATCTAGTTCGGTTGTTTGCGCCTCTTGCGAAAGTTCTAATGTTGCTCTTATGACATCTTGAGAGGGAGTTTTCTCTGATTTTGGAATGTTGATTTTTTCAAACTCCGATCGAAGTTTTGGTGATTGCTGCAAAAGAGAGAGAGCATGAGCTAAATTGATTTCATGGTTGATTTGTCTTTTTTCATGCGATAAAAAAATATCAGACAATAAATCAATAATCCCAATGTTAATCGTTCCTCTTTCGGTCAAAAGGGCTCTTGCAATTTCTATTGGGATGCGTGCATGAAGGGCTGCATCTGCGTCTTGAAGTTGGGTTGCGTCGTGAGCTAAATAATGATTTTGAAGTGTTTCGCAGACTTCTTGAATTTTATTATCAAAAGCGTCTCGTATGCTTTCCAAAACCTCTTTTATATTCGATTTATCAATAGATTCTATGATGATGGCTGGGTCTTGATTGATTAAGTAAATGAATTGTCCAAACAGATGTTTTGTGTCATTGATCATTTCTGATGAGTGTGAATAAAGACTCTCCTCCTTTGATGACGTTGCAACATTCGCTAAATAGAGGGTAAATTCAGTGATTCTTTCCGTTTGTCCTTCTGTTAAATGTTTGTGTTGGCATAACAGATAAAGATCAACCAGTTGTTCGATTAGAATAGGGCTGCGAATCTTTTTAAATTGATCCCAAGGATAACCTTGATGAGTCTGTAATTTGGTCGCTAATTCAAGATATCCTTTCTCTTTTAACCATAAAACTAAAGGAATTGTCTCTTGATGAGTTGAAGAGAGGGAGGGATCGGCGATTTCGATTGGCAAGGGAGAAGGCGGCAACAGAAGATTAGAGATTGAGTGGAGCAAATTTCGACGTTGGTGCTTCATCCGATCGAGAAATGCACAAGAGGGGGGAAGTTCGATTGCACTCGAATGGCGCAACGCATCCCCTTTCCTGGCAGACTCTTCGTCTATAATTTTATACATCAGCGTTGAAACTTGTTGCCGATTGAAGGCTATTTTAGCCAACCATTTAAATTTCAGTGCGCTGCAGCCGGCAGAAGGTAATGAAGAGAGATAGGTTTCGTTAAATTCTAGCTCAGAGTCCGATGGCAGTGAAATTCCACTTCTTTCTATCATTATAATACTCCTGTCTTAGAGCCTGTTGAAAATCTATGATCAGGATGATTTGCAAGCTAAAATTGGCGATCAAATGGCAAAAGTTTTTCGCAATATTAACCTCATGTTACGCTTCAAGAGTGCTATTTGCGATGAAGCCAAAGCCTCGCCGTTGAGAAGTCGAAAGCGGGGGGATATTGTAGACTACGCCCCCCCACTTTAGATTTCTCAAGGACGAGAGCTGTCACGTAAGCTTTAAGCGGCTATACTTTTTAGGGTGTGTCATCAATTGCTAATCGCCTCTATTCAAGATGATTTCTCAAGCGGGTGGTAAGAACTTGAATAAAGGTTTATTATCAATTGATGACACGCCCTAGACAGTCTCTTAAACAATGTTGCGAAAACTTTTGCCATTTGATCGCGAATGTTAGCTCACAAATCATCGGATCGAAGATCTTAAGCAGGCTTTTAGAAACGATCTTGTCATTTTTTCCTTTGCGCTCATGTGAAAATTCTCACCCTGCGATAAATCGCAGGGAAGTTTCCAGTTTTTAATAACCTGTTCAAAATGTTCAATCAGATGATGTTGAGCGTGCCATTAGACGCTGTCTCAAAACTTCATATGAAAGGAAATACCTTCAGTTTTACGACAGCTTCTTAAAGGAAGCTCCTTTCATCACATTGACTTTTATTCTAAGAAATGTCAAATAAAAAATAATAGTATTTTTTTTAAATCCGACTTGTGAAGAGCTTATCTTGATGTTGTTTGTCTTTGGTTGAGGGTCATCGTCTTGGCTTGATTATTTGACTTGAATTTGCTCTGTGATTAAAGTGAGTGGATAGTTGCTTGGTAAAAATAGGGGGCCTGAAATGATCACCGATTTTCCTTGTTGTTCAATTAAGAGTAACTGCTCTTTTTTTTCATTTGATAAAGGATGGGTCGCAAGATTGTATTTTGGGATATAGCGGCCCGGTTCTATGTGAAGGGGGCCAATCAAATTAAAGCGGGTGCCGTCTTGATGAGAAATCACATAAATATTTTCGCTGTCGTGGGTAATTGTTCCCTTGACGCGCAGCCGCATTGTGATAATGTTGATTCCAACGGCAGCCGCTGCATATCTGAATGGCTCATAACTTAAGCGGATTAAAGGGTTCCATCTCATGTTTGCAATTCCAGAGGATCCCTCGATTTTGAGATCTTGCACTCCTTTAATGGAGCCGACGTGCCGGTTAATTTGTTGGATGCAATCGTGCTGACATTTGAAAGCATTCCATGATATCTGAATTTCTTCGATTTCGCCTCTTGCCTCTTGGAGGGGGATTAACCATGCCGCAAAGAAAAGCATCCATCTTGTCGTGATCATGTGATTGCCTGTTTTTGTTAATTTTTATACTCATATACTCATTCAAGCTGAATCCTGGAGATTTTGGCAAGGCGAAAAGCCCTCGCGATTGATAGATCGTTTATGGCCCATACTATCATTTGCAAGAAATAAAGTCATATTTCAGTTGCGTCAAAGCTCTCAAATATGACTTTATTTCTTGCAAATGGTATGAATGTGAAAATAGGCAAATTTAACCCCCTTTCTTCCTCTTTTTTGGCTGACGTGAAAGCCAAAGAAATATCAAAACAGATGTTTACAATCGGCTTGATTCGATGATTAAAACTAAAATTATTTGTACCATAGGACCCGCCGTTCATTCGTTGGAAAAAATCCAAGAATTAATAGAGGCGGGAATGAATGTCGCCCGTTTGAACTTTAGCCATGGAACTCATGAGGAACATCTTAAGGTGATCCAATCGATCAAAGAAGCTCGAGAGAAATTAAGCCGGCCTATCGCCATTATGTTAGACACTAAAGGACCTGAAATTCGATTAGGAATCATTAAAGAGGGATACACCATTTTAACATCCGGTCAAAAATGGCATCTTGTGAATCGTGAAATTGAAGGAGATGATAAACAAGTCTCTATCTATCCGCTGACGATTCTTGAAAAACTCTATTGCGGGACACACGTTTTATTTGATGATGGGTATATTTCATCGACGGTTGTGGAAAAAACAGATCAAGGCGTTATTGTGCAAATCCATAATGGGGGAATGATTCGGTCTAACAAGGGAATCAACATCCCTAATACCCATTTACATTTGCCCGCTATGACAGACAAGGATATTGACGATATTCAATTTGGTTGCCTACACGACATAGATATTATCGCCGCATCATTTGTTCGATCGGCTGAGCATGTTTTGCTCATTAAAAAATTATTGGCTGATCAAAAAAAACAAGACATTTTAGTCATAGCAAAAATTGAAAATAGCGAAGGTGTCGAAAATTTTGACAGTATCGTCCAGGCAGCTGATGGAATCATGATCGCAAGAGGAGACTTGGGGGTAGAGGTTCCGCTCAGTCATGTTCCTCGCTTGCAGAAAATGATGATCCGCAAAAGTTATTTGGCAGGAAAATCTGTTGTCACAGCAACGCAGATGTTAGAATCGATGATTCATAATCCTAGGCCGACAAGGGCTGAAACTTCTGATGTGGCCAATGCGATTTATGACAGCACATCGGCTGTGATGTTATCCGGAGAAACCGCAATAGGGCGCTATCCGATAGAGGCAGTCCATGTGATGCGCAGCATTATCAAAGAGGCTGAGGCAGATTTTAATTACCGCGCTTTTTTTGATCAGCACGCTCCCTTGGTTTATCATGACGTCCCCTCTGCGGTAACCTTAGCGACAGTTAAAACAGCGTATAGTTCCCATGCCAACGCAATTTTTGCTTTCACTGAAGGGGGCGGGACTGCTCGGTTGTTGTCTCGTTTACGTCCAAAAATGCCCATTATTGCGTTAACTGGAAAGAGGAAAAGTTTTCATCAACTGGCATTTAATTGGGGGGTGATTCCCATTTATTATCCCGATTGTCAGACAATCAGGGAAGGATTTGAAAAAATTAGCAATATCGCGTTAGACAATCATCTGGTTTCATATGGTGATTTAGTGGTTGTGACAGCCGGAACGCCATTTGGGGTTTCTGGAACAACAAATATGATGATCGTGGAAAGCATAGGAGATGTTTTAGTCAGAGGGCACATTGGTTATGGTTCACGTGTTCATGGAAAGGCAATGATTGTTTTAAGTACAGAACATTTAGAGCCTTATGCTGTTAAAGATCGATTGTTAGTGATTGTCAAATGTGATGAATCTTACCTTCCTCTTGTTCAAGAAGCTGCAGGGATTATCCTGCAAAATCATATCGATGATATTGCCTCTGAAAAATATGCAAAAAAAATGGCTTTAAATTTCAGGAAACCTATTCTGTTGCGAGCAGATGCTGCTTGTCAAATTTTGAAAGAAGGGCAATTGATTACATTAGATCCGGAAAAAGCGCTTGTTTATAAGGGCGTTGTATTACCAGACCTTGAGCAACAAGAGCGCTATTGAAGCTTTAAAGCCTCTCTTCCTATCAAATTTTGAAAAACAATAATCATAATTTTAATAGTTAAATAATATTTACATATAAAAAGAGGTGTATTAGAATCTCTGCGAAAATCAAAAATTAATTAGATTTTTTTAAACTAGAAAAGATTTTATTGATTACCAGAGTCACTCAAAAATCTAAACTCAAGGATACACCATATCATGCATACTCTTTATAAATTGACCACCCCCCTCGTTAACTTTGCAATGAATTCCTTTGATGCAAGCTTAAAAGAAGTCGAGACTTTGTCCCGTCAGGTGATGGGCAAGATGCACTTGATGAGAGAAAACATTAAAGGAGATGATCATCTTAAATTCACCACATTCGTCATTTCTAATCTGATTTTTTTTAAATTGTCGAATGGTTGTTTTAATTTCATCGATCATTGGACAGAAAAAAAGAGTGTGAAGTTAAATCAAACGATTAAACATATTGTCTTGGATGGAATCCTTTTTGGCAGTGTGACTGCATTGTGTAATCTGTTATTTTTCAAGATCATTCAAAGTCCTGTGAATTCGGTTGTGTTAGGGGGGATTACAGCGGTACATGTTGCTTTTCGCTTCCTAAGCCAACAAAAAGCTTCTTTTGAAAAGGAAGTAAAAAATCAAAAAAAGGCTTTTGATGAGGTAGAAAAACACTCTCTTTCACAAACAGAGAAGATTCATGTGTTAGAAAATGAAGTGGCTCAATTAAATCAAAATTTAAGGCAAATTAAAAATGAGGCTGCCTCCTCAGCCAAGGCACTTCAAAAGAGTCTAAAAATGGCAGAAGAGTACATTGGAGAAGCCGACTCTCTTAAATTGGAAAACGAAACCATAACATTAGAAAATCAAGAGTTGCAAAAGACAATCATTCAATTAGAAACTGCAATTAGTCAATATCAGGCTGAAATAAAAGATCTTAAACAAGATCTCGAAAAGATTGAAGAAGTTCTCGTGGCTAAAAGTCAAGGATTGGACGAATGCGAAAAAAAAATAGGTGAACTGAATCAGCTTCTTAACAAAGAGAAAAACAAGGTCACCGAATTAAACGCTGAAGTCAATCGACAAAAGGACAGAAACCAAGAACTAGTCAAAAAGATTGAGACTCCGATAAAAATAGATCATAAAAAAGACACACAGAAACGTGAGGAAAAACAACGCGCTCTCAAACTTAAGCTAGAAGAAATCAAGAAACAGATTCAATCGTCATCCACGCCACAAGAGATGATACCAACAGAAGAGAGTCAAAAACGGAAGGAATTTATCAAAAACTTAAGGGGAGCCTTCGACAAGGCTTTTAATTCTGATAAGTCAATAGAGTTGAAAACGGAAAAAAAGAGCGAGCCAAAGGGTTTTCCAAATGACGATGATTTCGATGATTTCGATCAAGAAGATTCAGATCTCGAGAACTCGCCTCCCAATTCAAAGAAGATTCCAAAAGCATCAGTCATTCTTACGCCAGAATACAATAAGATTTGACTGATTTAGCTTCTCTTTAACAACCTGTTTAACATCATTGTCTCGAAGATGTTAAACAGGTTCTAAATCTTATGTAAGAGAGTTTTGCAATGATGCAATCGCATGGCTAAGAAGGCTAAGAGCCATAAGCGATGCGGTTTCTGTCCTTAAAATATTGTCATGCAACCGAACCCCTAAGGCACCAAGAGAGCGTAAAAGGTTGACCTCTTGTTCGCTAAATCCCCCTTCCGGCCCCGTCACAAATGTAAGAGGAAATGAATGAGAAGAGATCTCTTTTAATGAATCTCCAAGCATTGGTGCTAAAAGGCTTAAATCACCAAAAAAAAGAGTTGGCAGGCTGCTTTTATTCCATTTTTCTATTGAAGGTTTCAGAAGAAGGGAGGGGAGGTAAAGCCGGCCGCTTTGTTTGATAGCTGCGATCGTCACCGATTGCGCTCTCTCTAGTTGGCTTGGATAACACTCTTTTTTAGCGCTGTGATGACCGGGAAAAAGCCAAAATTCATCTACCCCTAATTCAGTCCCTTTTTCTAGAATAAAATCTAACCGGTTTTGCTTGGCAAACGCTTGTGCCAGGATCAGTCGACAAGGGGAGGGAGGCGCTTGATCAATCTCGTGAATATGAAGCGTTGCTTTGTCTCGGGCGATCTCTTTGATTGTTGCTTGAACCAATGCTCCTCTTCCATTAATTAATTCGATCGCATCCCCTTTTTTTGAGCGCATGACATGAATCAAATGGTGAAATTCTGAGCCCGAGAGTTCTTTAAACTCATGAGGGAGAAAGTCTGTATTGATGAAATATCGTTCAGCGGGCATGAGAAGTGTGGGGATTGGGATTGATTAATGAAGCATTAGGAATATGAATGGTGATTTTTCCATCCTCTAATTTAGATTGAAGGTCCAGTTTATGTTCGGGTGAAATATAGAGGCTTAAATGTCGAATATAGTATTGGAACCGTTTTCGCAAGTTCTCTTCACGATCGAGGCTTCTGATCTGCACAGAATCTGCTATCTTGTTGTGGCTGAGCAAAAAAGCTAAGTAGGTGTCTTCAAGGTGGCTTTCATCAATAAAATTAACGCCCCAATCAAGTAACTCCCTTTCTGTCGGCGGAGCGGCAACAAGATCAATTTCCATGTTATCTTTCACGATTTCAAGGAATAACTGACTCACATTCTGAGCATACAAGGGAATTGTAAGGATGGGCAGAGCGTTCCTGTATTCAACATAGGAGGAGGTGCTCAATCGATAGGTTTCGGGATTAATAAGGGCACTATTTTTCAGGGGATAAAAGACGTAAAGGGGAATTTCATATTTGATTGGCAGAATCTGCTCTCGTAAAAATGTCATCTGAAGATTTTTTGCTTCAGGATCATTGAGGTTTTCAGGGCCCCGAGATGAAAAAGGGAGATGAATTTTCTTCCATTGCTCGGGGATTGGAAACATGATTTCATCATCGTATCCCCCACTTCCTAGCAAAGCATCGAGTTGCTCTTTTGTAATATCGGAAAGATCGAGAGTAAGTTCTAATCCATGATTTTTGAGATTAAGAACCTCCTCCTCAACACCACTGATTGTTTGTGTAAGATGGGTCGGCCATATGTCAAGGAAGTGATATCCTTTTGGCGCTTCCCCAATTGGATGATGGACTGTAACGGGGATTTTTTCCGTTAAAATAGGGCGCATTTTAATGACTAATTCAGGATGAGTGATTGACGTGACGTGGGAGGGTAAATTGATATTGGGATTTAAACTGACCAAGTTTTTTTTTGTGACCTGAACAGCTCCATCATTTGGGAGGTTAGAAACATCCAAAATAATTTCAACGTCACCCGGTTCAAGTTGATCAATGATATGTCTTGCACCCGTTAATGTGAGGGTTGTTCTTTTTGACAAAAATCCATTAGGAAGTAGTCCTGGAATCGTTTTATCTGTTGGAAGATTGATAACGCGAACGGGAACAGAAGGGAGGGTTTTGGACGAAGTAATCGAATGGTTGACAAAAATCCAAATCACTGTCGCAGTTAGGAGGGCAACAAGTTTTCGCTGCCATTGATGAAAAATCACATGATTTAGCGTTTCCATATTTTTAATTTTTCCCACATGTTGATGCTTTCAGGAATTGTCATTTTGGGGGGACTAAAGACGCTGCGGATAATCCCTTTAAAGCGATCAATTTTTACTCCTCTCGTCATGATTCCATCTCGTGCGATAGACACTTTTCCTGTTTCTTCTGACACAACAATCACCAAAGCGTCTGTCAATTGGCTAATTCCAAGCCCTGCTCGATGACGGGTTCCCATTGATTTTGATAGGTGGGTCGTATCATCGGCTAATGGAAGGATAGTCGCTGCAGATAAAATGGTCGTCCCCCGAATAAGGACTGCTCCGTCGTGAAGAGGAGTTGTTGTAATAAAGATCGATTCTAATAATTCTGGAGAAAATTTGCTGTTGAGGAGAACGGCTCGATTGGCTAAATCTTCCAAAGAATCTTGGTTTTCTAGTACAACCAACGCTCCAATCCGTCTATCTGATAGACGATAAATCGACTGAGAGATGCTTTCAAGAAATTTATCAAATTCTGTAATTTCTCGATATTTTTTGGTTTTAAAGCTGAGTTTTGAAAGGGCAATCCGAAGCTCGGGTTGAAAAATAATCAGTAAGGCAATCACGGCTACATTAACAACGTAGAGCATCAATTTTTCCAATACAGGGAGATTGAGCCATTTAGATAAAGCAAAAAAAGTTAAAAAAGCTAAACTTCCATAAAGAAGATCCATCGCGCGAGTATTCCAAAAAAAAGAGAGAAGATAATAAAGAGCGAGAGCGATAATTAAAATCTCAATGCCTGGAACCACTAATTGCAATAGCCACATAATTGAAAGAGCCGGATAAATGGTGCTTATAAAATCTTGTCAATAGACATTCAACTCGACTTTGTACAATTTTTTACAACGTCGAAATTCAAATCAAATTTCTTAACGCAGTCTATTTTAAATAGTTCATTAAATCAATTACATCGCGATGTTCACGGACATCATGAACACGGATGATGTCTACGCCTCTCTGTATTGCTAGTGTATTAACCGCTAGGGTAACGGGAAGCAAATCGGGATACGTTTTATTGATGATTTTGCCTAAAAATGATTTGCGTGATAACCCAATTAAAACAGGAAACCCCATCATTTTAAATTTTGGCAGATTCTGTATGATTTCAACATTATCGGCAACGGTTTTTCCAAATCCAATCCCCGGATCTAAAATTAACTGTTCTTCTTGTATTCCACTCGTCATCAATAATTCAATACGTTCTTTGAACCAGTCGATTAAGTAAGGGACCACTCCTTGGGGATAACAAGGATTGTTTTGCATGGTTGAGGGAGTCTCATGCATATGCATCACGCAGAGGGGGAGTTGACTCTCTGCTGCGATTTTTCTCATCGCCGGATCCCGAAAACCGCAGACGTCATTGATCAACTCAGCTCCGGCTTCTATTGCAGCGGCAGCGACTTTTGCTTTCATTGTATCGATAGAGATAGGAATCGGAATTTCTTTTTTTAAAGCAGTGATGACGGGGATGACCCGTTTTAATTCCTCTTCTTCTGACACGGGAGTTGCCCCGGGACGCGTTGATTCTCCCCCGACATCGAGCCAATCAGCTCCTTCAAGCCAAATTTGAATTCCCCTTTGAATGGCAAGAGAGTGATCGAACCAGCGTCCCTGATCGAAGGATGAGTCGGGAGTCGTGTTAAGAATGCCCATTAATTGCGTTTTAAGAGGTCTACTTTGTGTCATGCTGCTCCCAAGAGTAAATGTTGTGTTATGGGTCGATTTTGCAAGTTTTTGGACGAAGATTCAAGAGAGGCTGAATTGAAACACTTGCAAAGTTGAGTGATAGGCCTTTTTAGAGTTGGTTTGCAAATTATGTTATAAGATAAACGAATAAATTTCTATTCTTACGTTCTGTTTGATTGCATGAAAGTTCTCAGATGAGCTTGATCGCGGATGTATAGCAGCCAAGGATCGTGATCAAAGATTCTGAATCGGTGATTGCGGACCCCCAGAGCTTTCGCTTTAAGCCAAATCGCCCGTGTGGTCGCTAAGGTGAGTGATTGTGAATCACGTTAGAAAATAAAATTTATTGATTCTTTATAATTTATTAATTAAAATAAATTAGTTTTTTATTAAGTTCATTAACAAAAAAAATATTAAAGACTCATGAAATTCATCAATTTTTTTTATCGAAGCTCCATCTATCTAACAGTCGCCTTAGCGATTTTCCATCCAACATTACAAACATCTGCGATGAATACCTTTTCAATAGAGAAAATAGCAGAAAAAGAGATCCAAAATGGAAGATTGAAAAACGGTCTCTCCTTTTCCCTTTCTCCTTCCTCCCAATTAAAAAATGGATTATGGATTAGAATCAGTTGTACAATTCCTTCGCAAGACAATCCCTCTCTTGTCATGCTGCATCAACACGCCGCTTTTTATGGAACAGAGCAGCTCAATAGGGAAAAGATAAGTGAAACTCTCAACCATCTAGGATTTGATGTTGATGGTGATTCTTCCATCCAGATCAATCAAAATGGAGTGTCCTTACAATTTAGTCTCACCGATTCGACAAATGAAAATGTGCAGCAGCTTTTGCAAGTGATTAAACAGATGATGCTCCACCCAACGTTGCAAAATGAAGAAGTGGAAATCGCTAGAAACCATCTATTGGATCCTCTTAAAGATGACTCGATAGATCCTTTATCATTAAAAAGTACGACGGTTTTTGAAATACGTGATTTTCATGACGCATGGTTTCTTCCTAACAACATGCATTTAAGTATGACCGGCCTATACAATCGATCTGAAATGATTGAAATGATCGCGCAACTATTTGAATCTTCAGTCGCGTCATTAGAAGAGATTCCTCTTCCGGAAATGAATCAAGAAGATTCGCAAGACAATATTTTAACACCTTTTGTTGATCGCATAGAACTAGCAGCAGATAACCGAACTTGGATCATTGACGGCAAGATATGGATGACTGAACCGAATTGGATCAATAAACGTTCGAATGGAAGAGTTTTAGGAACTGTTTTAACTGTTCTTGGGATGTGTGGAATGATGTTGACATTTCCGTTTGCGGCTCCCATAGCCATGATTGCGGGAGGAACGACAATCGCAACAGGCGTCTACTTTTTATCTGGTCATTATTTCAAAGATCCCTCTTATATTGAAAAAATAAGAAAGATCAATTTAAAAAAAGGGTTTACCTACGCTTATAAGAACCAACAAGCTAGAATAACCCTTACTCCTTTTGAAATGCGTGCGAGCTTGATGCAAGAGATGATGCAACAGTCGCCCAGTTTGCCAACACTTCCCATTTTAGTTTTAGCTGATATTTATGAATTGCATGATCCCGTGATTGCTGAAATTTTTACTGAACAGGAATTGAGTCTCATCTCTAGTATTAAGCGTCATTTTATTGAGCAACGCAATCAATACAAACAACTCAAGCATTTACTAGAAAAAGAACTTGCCTCTCAGCTTGCTCCTTACTCATTAGTGCGCGATACAGCTCTTTTATATGCACAAGATCTTTATAACAACAATCGCTATGTGGTTGCAAAAGAAGAGTTAAATAGAGCAAAAAAGGCGAGCATTGCTAATATAGAAGAGGCTTATGAGACATCGAAGATCTCTTCAAACCAAAGAGAAGATGAGCTCTCTCAAGTAGAGGCTTATTATGAGGCGTGTATGAGAGATCCTGAATTGGAAGCTGGATTGGCTGCTGCAAGATTTGATTTGCATTTAGCTCAAATGGGCATTGAAGCGACCTATAATTGCCATGTGGAATTGCACAAACAATTTATCAAATATGACGAACGGATGGAAAAGCTTAATTTAGGGAAAAAATCGGTCATTGATTATTTTAATGTTGAATTGATTTCTCAACTGTCTTGTTTCCCTATTTATCTTGAGACTTTGCCTGATTATTTGGATTTAAGATTTCTATAAACTCAGAGCATGTTTAACAGATCATTCGTCTTAGAATCTGTTCAAAACAAGTTTTTAAGGCAGTGGTCTGTTAAAGATGTCATTTCGATAAAAATAATTGATGTAAATAAAATGATCGCCTACCATCCCTGGTTTAATAAAAAGAGGGGAGAGAAAGGGTGGATGTATTGACGCTTGCTCGTTTTCAATTTGCTTTGACCATTA
Organism: Parachlamydiaceae bacterium; assembly: GCA_044326545.1. Taxonomy (GTDB): domain Bacteria; phylum Chlamydiota; class Chlamydiia; order Chlamydiales; family Parachlamydiaceae; genus JANWJE01. The sequence goes on from JBIRBM010000007.1 coordinate 37,222, forward strand.
TGTTCCATTACATTTTTCCTGTTTTAAGCATCGGATTAGCCATTATCATGGTCACTGTTGAAACGCTTTATGTCAAAACAGATAAAATCGCTTATTTGCATTCAGCTCAATTTTGGACTAAGATTTTTGCTTTGACGTTTGCCATGGGTGTGGCAACCGGTATTGTGATGGAGTTCGAATTTGGAACGAATTGGGCTACCTATTCCCGTTATGTGGGAGATGTGTTTGGAAGCGCCCTTGCAGCAGAAGGAATTTTTGCTTTTTTTCTTGAATCGGGTTTTCTTGCCATCGTCCTTTTTGGATGGAACCGTGTTGGAAAAAAAATGCATTTATTTTCAACTTGGATGGTTTGCTTAGGTGCTCATTTTAGCGCAATTTGGATTGTTGTAGCCAATTCGTGGATGCAGACCCCCGCAGGATTTCATATTGTTGGGGAGGGCTTGCATGCAAGAGCTGAAATTATCAGTTTTTGGCAGATGGTATTAAATCCGTCATCCGTCATTAGACTCTCCCATGTGATTTTAGGATGTTGGTTAGCAGGAGCGTTTTTGGTTATCAGTATCTCCGCTTATTATATGCTCAAAAAAAGGCATCTAGCCTTTGCGCAACATTCCATGAAAATTGGATTAATCATCGCACTCATCACAAGCGTCTTACAACTTATCACAGGCGATATAAGCGCTAGGGTTGTGGCCAAGTATCAACCATCGAAATTAGCCGCTATCGAAGCCCTTTACAAAACAGAATCGGGTGTTCCTTTAACCTTATTTGGTGTGGTAAATACCAAGGAGGAAAGGATCGATCATGCCATTCAAATCCCTAACCTTTTGAGTTATTTGTCTTTTGGGTCTGCAGATGCAGAAATCAAGGGATTAGATCAAATTCCAAAAGAAGATTGGCCAAATGTCTTGGCTCTTTTTAATGTGTATCGTCTGATGCTTTTTATGTGGGCTTTAATGTTTTTTCTTGCAATATTAGGTTTCTATCTTGTTTCTAGGGGTAGAATGAAAGCTCACCCTTGGGTGTTGCGCTTGATGGTGTTGTCTGTGATCTTCCCTCAAATAGGAAATCAAGCCGGATGGTACTGTGCAGAGACGGGGCGCTATCCGTGGATTGTGTATGGCCTCCTTCGTATTTCTGACGGATTATCAAAAGCTGTCACGGCTAATCAGGTCTTGATTTCAATTATCATGTTTTCAATTGTTTATTTGATTCTATTTATCCTCTTCATTTATCTTTTGAACGAAAAGATCGCACATGGTCCGGAGGAAGAGAATGGGGGCCAAACATTACCCGACTCTGATGGGATATATAGGGATCTGTTTAATCAATAGGTGCTTGGTTTTTCACCCCTCCCCCTCTTAAAGGAGAGAATTTATGGTCTCTGTCTCTAGTTTAGAATTTGGCTGGTTCTCAGTTTTCGTCCTATTAATGATAGGATATGCGATCCTCGACGGGTTTGATCTAGGAGTGGGGATGCTCCATCTGTTTGCTAAAAGTGATCAGGAAAGGCGGCTCATGCTTAATTCTATCGGACCTGTATGGGATGGAAATGAGGTGTGGTTAGTGACTGCCGGGGGAGCCCTTTTTGCGGGGTTCCCGGATATTTATGCAACGACTCTTTCTGCTTTTTATTTACCGGTTATGCTCTTATTATTTGGGATTATTTTTCGCGCCGTCGCCATCGAGTTTCGAAGCAAACAGCCTATGAAATGGTGGCGTTCGATGTGGGATATTGCATTTTTTGTTGGGAGTGTGATCATTTCCCTCGTTCTTGGGATGGCATTAGGCAACTTGATTCGGGGGATTCCACTGAATGAAAGCAAAGAATTCACCGGTACGCTTGAGACAATTTTTAACCCTTATGCAATGTTAGTCGGATTATTGACTCTCTCTGTTTTTGCTATGCATGGCTCGATTTATATCCTAATGAAAACAGAGGATGCTTTTCATGATAAGATGCGAGGCTGGACGAACCCATGCATCATTTTTTTTATCATGATGTATGCCGTGACAACATTAGCAACCCTGATTTATATGCCCCATATGATCCAGGCTTTTCACGATCGCCCCCTCTTTTTTCTGATTGCTGTGATGAATATTTTGCTGATTGCAAATATTCCAAGGGAGATCCACCTGGGAAGAGATGGCCGCGCCTTTATTTCTTCTGGATTGAATATGGTATGTCTTCTTGCCTTATATGCGATTGGAACATATCCGAATGTTGTAAGAGCGACAAATGACCCGGAGAATTTAAGTTTGACGATTTATAATTCAGCTTCTTCAGCTCTTACACTCCAAACACTCTTTATCATTGCTTTAATTGGGGTTCCTGTTGTGGTCTCTTATACAATCGCGATTTATTATATTTTCCGTGGAAAGGTCAAAATTGATCGGCATAGTTATTAGAGCCTGTTTTAGAGTTTTTCATGAATGAAATTTACGCTCTTGTTTGGCAATTCTTTTTCTTTTTCGACAGATTCATTTTCAGGGAGGTTCTGTTGAAAATGGAGCCGCAATTGCCCAAAGAAACTGTGAAATTTTTCCTTTTGAATCTCTAGTGAATCGAAAATGCCCTGCACTTCTTCCACAACCTGTCGAAGATTTTCTTTTTCAATAGACACCTCATTCTTTAGATCAGCGACAGCTTGCATCATCTGTTTTTCAAAGTTTTCCGGTGGGATTTCCCTGTTTTCTGATGCAGTTGGCAATGAGGGGAAGGGGGGGGCAAGCTCCTCCTGATTTTTAACGGCAAAATCGATGAGAATGAAAAAGGCTAGAAAAAAGAGGGGGATAAAGAAGCGGATCCATTTTTTCATGATCAAAAAAAATAAAATAAGAAAAAGGAAGAGAAGAATCAGTGAAGCGATGAGAAGCTCCGGCTCTAACGATTGAAATAAGGAGAACATAATGAAATCAGTTCCTTCATTTTTGACCCTCTGAGCTCGAATGAGTAGAGGGGGACTCGATAATCAAGCGGCGTTCATTAAGATCAAGGCTATCTCTGGGTTCGTTGATCTTTAAGGCCTGTCGCACCTCCTCCATGATAAAGAAGGAGCCGCATATTACAATCATTTCTTGATGTTTAAAGGCCTCTGCTTTTGCTTGGAACACCCCTTCTTGAATGGATAAATGAGAGGAAATTTTGTGATCAGGAATTCCAAGATTTCGCATCTGCTGATAGAGTGTCTCTAAAGAAGCTCCGCGTCCATTTTTTGCCTCGACAAGATGATAGTGATTTCCCATTTTTGTGATGCATTGCAAACAACTCTTGAGGTCTTTGTTTTTTGATAGTCCAAACACAAAGCGAATCGGGTGTGTCGGGTAGTGGTGATTCACCATCATCAAAAGATGCTCGATTCCATTTGGATTATGTGCAACATCTAAAATGATTGGAAGTGGGCCCTCAACGATTTCAAATCGGCAAGGCTGCCGCGCTTTGAGTCCCTCCTCAATGCAGGCTTGATTGAGCCTGAATAAAGAACGGAGGAAATCAAGGGCTGCCTGTGCAATGTGGCTGTTTTCTTCTTCGAACAAAGAACTGGAAGAATTGACTTGGCTGCAGGGGCTCTTTTTATCTCTGGCGATTGCTTGAATCAGATCAAAAGGGACATTAGGGCCTATAATCACCGGAGTTTTTTCCTTTATAATTCCCCCTTTTTCTTTCGCGATGGCATCAAGTGTCGAGCCTAAAATGTCTGTATGATCCAAACTAATGGAGGTGATGACCGACAAAATGGGATGAATGACGTTTGTCGCATCTAATCTTCCCCCCAACCCAGTTTCTACAACAGCAACATCTACCTTCTCTTGAGAAAAATAGAGAAAGGCTAAAAAGGTGGTGAGTTCAAAAAAAGTCGCGGCAATCCCTTTCTCGTCGGTTAATTTAAATAATAAAGGGAGGAGAGTATTGACGGACTCTTCCGGTATCATGTTTCCGTTAATTCGAATCCTTTCTCTAAAGCTTGAGAGATGAGGAGAGGTGTAAAGACCTACGCGATATCCCCTTTTTTGAAGGGCATGTGCAATCTTTGTCGAGACTGATCCTTTTCCGTTAGTTCCTGCAATATGAATAGATTTAAAAGATCGATCGGGGAAATCAAGTAATTCTTGAAGGCGTTTAGCATTTTCAAGTCCAAGCTTAGCTCCTCCAAATAAATTCACGTTAAAGAGTCTTTGTATCAGATCTTCATAACTCATGAAAAGTTCTCTGATTTTCTTGAAAATGATTGTCGAGAATGGTGAATGTCTCTTCGCCCACCCAAGAGGAGCCAAGTCCTAGATTTGGTTTAATTGATCCATGGAAATCAGACCCGCCTGTGATGAGCCATCCCTTGCGGGCCCCAATTTTTAACCAGCGTTCATGCGCGGAAGGTGGAAATCGGCCGTAATATCCTTCAATGCCATCAAATGGCATGTCAAGCAAATCTTTTATAATGCCAACCTGTTCAATTAAATGAGGGTGGGCGATCACAGCAAGTCCTTTGGCTTGATGAATGAGGCAGAGTGTCTCTTCAACGCTAAAGGTCTCTGCCGGAACAAAGCACGATTTACCCTCTCCAAGATATTCTTGAAATGCTTGTTGTATATTTTTAACATATCCTTTTTTCATCATGGCAAGAGCGATATGGGGACGACCCAGAGAATCACTTGAAGGGAGAAAAGATAAATCTTCAGGTTCGAGGGGCATTCCTTTCGTCATTAAACGATCGAGCATTTTTTGATAACGCATGTTTCTTCGTTTGTGATGTCTTTGGCAAAATGCAGCGATAGTGGAGCACTCAAGGGGAAAACTGTATGCCAAAATATGCACACTTGTCTGGCGATGAATGGCTGAGAATTCCAATCCTGAAATGAGCCTTACATCTCTTTCTCGAGCAATAGGAAGAGCTTCTTGATAAGCAGAAAAAGTGTCGTGATCAGTAATTGAGAGTCCTTGTAAGTGCAAATCACACGCCAATTTGATGATGTCCGAAGGGGAAACTGTTCCATCTGAACAAGTGGTATGACAATGCAAGTCTGCTCTGAAATGATTCATGACTATGACCTATCTCCATTCAAATGACAGTTATGTTGTGTGTCGTTGAACGGAATGCAGTGGACCTCCTCTTCTAAATCAACTCCTGTCTGTGTTTTGACCTCTGTTTTTACATATTGAATGAGGTTGAGGATGTCTGCCGAACTGGCACCATCAGAATTAATTAAAAAATTAGCGTGGACAGTAGAGACCTCAGCCCCTCCAATCTTAACCCCTTTAAGGCCGCTTTTTTCAATAAGGGCGCCCGCATGTCCGCAAGAGGGGTTTCGGAAAATGCAACCGGCCGATTTTGCCTGATAAGGTTGGGTTTTCTTCCGATATTCGATAATATCGAGTTGTTTTTGACGAGCATGAGGGGAGGGGGTAAGTTGAAAAACAGCCCCTACGATTGCCCCTTTTTTCTGTTGAAACGACGAAAATCGATAATCAAAGGAGAGGGCTGATTTCGATAAACAGAGGAGCTCTCCATCAGAGGTGATAAAATCAACAGAAACCAAACTTTGAGAGGTTTCATTTCCATTGGCCCCCGCATTCATGTAAATGGCTCCCCCGACGCTCCCTGGAATTCCTGAGGCAAATTCTAATCCTGACCATCCTTGCCGAGCTGTTTGAGATCCAAGTAAAGAAAAACTATACCCGGCTCCAACATGCCAAGTGTCATTGCTCACTTTATTGAGAAATTGAATGCGATTGGCAATCACAAGTCCTTGAAACCCTCTGTCATCAAAGAGTGAATTGGATCCTTTGCCCACTATGCAATACGGGATGTTCTCTTGTTTGCAGTAAAGAAGAACTTCTTGCATGGTGGAAATATCATGTACGTCAATGAAATAATCTGCCGATCCGCCAATTCCGAATGTGGAGAGCTCTTTTAATGAGCGATGACGTTCGAACCTATTCTTCACTTTTATGTTCCTTTCGGAGCGATTCTTGGGTGATTTCTGAGGCAAGGTTTTCACTTTGCAAAAGTGTGTTAGCCTTTTCGCTAAGAGGAGCCGCATCAACTTCGAGCCCTTCCTTTTTTTTGTAAAGATGATCGAGTAGTGCGTTAACGAATGAGGCAGATTCGGGAGTGTTAAATTTTCTAGATAAACGGATCGCTTCTGCTATGGCCACCTTATGAGGAATTTGCTCGTCATACAGAAGCTCAAAAACGGCTAATCTTAAGATGTTTTTGGTGACGATTTGTATCCGATTGAAGTCGTAAGAAGTTGAAACGGAAGAGATTAATAAATCTATTTCAGGAAGTAATCGTTTGATTTTTTCAACACGTTCTTGCGCTAAACGGACATTTTTTTTGGAAACAGCAAGTTCGCTCATGATTAATTCTAACATTAATGTTTCATCTGAGGGGATGATCTCTTGACTATATAAAAGTTGAAAAACGATTTCACGGAATTTTTGTTGTGATAGAGCCATGGGTGCCTAGTGATTTTAAAATAAAAAAGGAAACACAATAAGTGTAGCAAAACATCTTGTTTTAAACTAGTTCATACTCATGAACTGTGAAAGTTCGGGCGATACATTTCCCTCAAACCTCTTAATACTTAGAGTCTGTTTCTAATTCTTTATTTTTTCTTATTAAATTCTTTATTCTTTTTTGTTATGATCTTTTTTAATTTGTTTTAAGGGTTTTTATCATGAATAAGACTGCACCCTCTTTGGGTTTAGAAGATTGTCCCATTTTTATTCCGCCAAAATCGTCAATGAAAGATTTAGCTAAATCTTGGGTTTATGATCTCATCACCTTAGGTCTGCAAAGTTCATCGAAGCTTATCTTAGCGGAAAGGGAGATTGCTTTGCTTGAGAGAAATCAAAAAACTCTTCAGCTGCAGCTGGCAAATGGAAGAGAGTCTTTAGAATTGCTCTTAGTCGATATAGAAAAAGTTGCACGTTCTTTAAATGATCCCTCCTCGTATACCAACTTTCAAGCAAAGATGAATCTGTGTAAAAAAAAACTGGGACAGATCCATTTTACATCTGTTAAATTAGATTCAAACGTGACTCCTCTTGCCATGGAATCACTCACCTATCTCAAGAACATTGTGTTGAATGTTCTCACGGCGGGTTTTTATGGCGTGTTAAGAGTGAAGTGTTTAACGCATAAAAAAGCGCTGCTTATTCATCAAAATACGCATTTGAGCCATAAACTCCCATCCGAATTTGAGAAAACGCAAACAGATTATCAGAAAAGAATTGATCTCTTAGAAAAAATGTCTCTTAGCTTCATTAAAACGATAATCGCCATTAAAAATGAAGATGTTAAGAAGACTCTCGATGATCAAAAATTTCAAATTGATAAAAAGACAATTGAAATGCCTGGGCCTCTTCCTCCCAGGTTTGCAGGTCATGATGCTGAATTGCTTAAATTTGAACAATACTACCATCATAACAAAACAATAGATCCGGCACTTGCAGGTGATTATGGGCTTAGTGACCGGCAGACCGCAAGAGCGCTATTCACCCCTTATACTAGAATTGCAAATAATGAAGATAGCAGCACTCCTGATCAATTAGTCAAGAATATGTTCAAGTATGTTTTGAACGAGCATCTCGTTTCAAAACAATGGCTGAAAAGTGATCAAATGAAGACAGCTGTTTATCGAAAAAAAAGGGTTGCGATTTGTTATTGCGTTGCTTTGGAATTTATCCGGCATAGTCAACTGATGAAGATAGACTGCCATGGCTATGGTCTTAAATTGAGAAATGATGACGCCGTGATATTGACTCCTTCTTTACCTGAAAGAGTGGAACGACGTAAAGTTAAAGGGGGAGGTCTTCTGGAAAAAACGATCATTTTCAAAAGAGTGAACGCTCCATTTACTCCGCCTGCCAATGATCCCGAATTCCCTTATGGGATAGATCCTGTATCTGCAGCGCTTCTTTATCGGAAGGTTCTCAGCAAGCAAGAGCAGAGGGTCGTTGATACATTATTGATAGAATCTTTAACGCCACATAATGATCCAAATTTAGCCATGGCTAAGGCTGCGTTAACAGGTTCTAGAGGGGGGGTAATCGATCAAACTGTTGGTTTTATCAAAGAAGTGGGGGAGGCGATTAATAAGAATTTTGCCCTTATGCTTGATGCTGAATGGGAAAAAGAGGCGTGTTGTAAGATCGCGATACCCGCTCTTGCAATCTGGCAATCTGCCCAATCGAATGAAATTTTAAATGAATCATAAATTTAGGTCATCAAATGGTTTCTGTTTCTCAAGCGCCGTCCCCTCATTTTTACTTGAATTGGGTAAAAACCCATTCAAATGATTGCAAAGTGATCACTTTTCTTCTTTTTAATATGTTGACCGTTGGAATTTATGAGGCTTATTCAGCGGCAGCTTTAGATCAGAAATATCGAATTCTTCAGCAGAGGCAAATCAAGTTATTGAATAAACAGGAGGAGATCAATAAGTCGGTTAAAGAAATCGATGCTGTTTTTCAGTCCCTGTTCGAAAAAATAGAGAAGATCCCCTCTTTTGTGGTTAGCGAATCTCAATTGGATGAGATTGACAATCGAATAGGAAATATTTCCTCTCACGTCAGTGAGACACCTTCTCCCTCTTTTATCTTTATCACAAGATTATGTTTAAACATCATAACGCTCGGTTATCATGGTTATTTAGAATCGAGTCTCCTGAGGGATAAAAATCTAAAGATGAGTCAGGAAAACGACTCTTTGATGTTAAAAAATAAAGAAAGAGCAACAGTCAAAACAAACTACCTCAATAGCCAATCTGAATTGTTGAGACAGTACGTCATACTGAAGAATCCTCTTAGATCGCGGACGATCATTAAAAGCGGAAATATCGCGGATCAATTAACTAAAACTGAACAACAAAAAACAAAAATTAAAGAAGATTTAGAAAAATTAAAGAACGCTTTAAAAACACAAACAGGAGACTGTGGCATACTTGGACCAATCGATCGATCGATTAAGCTGTCAAACGACCGGGCAATCACTCCGACGTCTCCTTTAGGAATGAATCCTCTCTTCGCAAACATGACCGATCAGGATGGTCAGTTCAATTCACATAACCTGATGCCTTATGTGTTTGTCAAAAATGTATTTCAAGAGTCTTTTGAACGATTAGTAGAACTGGGTGATCCTCATTCAAACAGGAACGGCAACTGCTCTATCCACTTTAATCGAAGCTCCGAGATATTTACGAATCCTAACTGCACGATGAATATGAAGGTGGTCTATCGATTGATGGCTCTCATCCTTGTTGATCGATCAATCATTCTCAACGATCACACGGTTAAGCTTAATCGTGAGGGACTCACGATGTTTTCATCATGCCCCGAACATGTCCGCTCGTGGAAAAAAGAGGGGATGAGTTCAGAAACTCTCGTCAACTTTATGTATCATGATCATTTTACCCCTCCTTCTGGAAAAGAATTATCTAAAGGAATTGATCCTGTTTTAGCTAAACAACTATTGATGCATCTGGATCATGATGAAGGGAACACGCTATTTTCAGTCTTAATGGAGCCCGTGATTCCCGATGATGATGATGTTTTAAAGAGATGTTTACAAAAATTTAAATCCGATACCGATTCCGGTAGAAAGATAAGGGGGGCGTATGGGCTCCTTTGTGATATGGGCGAGGCGATAGAAAAGAAATTTGGGCCTTTTCTTTCCTCTTGTTGGTTAGAGCTAGCTGATGGTGATGATCAGATCCCTCTTATAAAAGAGGTTGAGGAGGTGATCATCGAACAGGCAACAGAAGAAGATCTCGTGGAATGGGAAATCGACATTGAAAGTTTTCGCAGAGTCGATCCCTCTTTTGCTCAGATGATTTTAGAGTCGCAAGCTCATTATAAACGGATTTGGTCAAATATGAGCCAACAGCTGCTTGTTAAGCCTTATGCTGCCGAACAAGCGTTAACGCAGATGAATGGAGCAAATTTTAAGAATGCCTTAAGAGAGCAGTTCTATGTTTGGTATCAAATGTTAGATGGACACTACTGCCTTTTTTCTGCTTTATGTGCCATTACGTTATCAGATCCATCGCAATTTACTGCAAAGAATGTGACAAAGATTCATCACGCGATGGCAAATTATTTGGATAAGCCCGAAGTGGCCGAGCGCTTTGGTTCCTTGATTCAATCGCAGCATCAGATGAGCGTCGCCCAATATCAGGCTAAACTCAGAAAGATATTTCTTAACGAATTTTTAGGAGAGACCGAAATTGCCATTTTTGCCCATCTTATGGGGGTTCGCCTTATTCTCTTTTTTCCTGAAGACAAAAATTTTAGCAAAACAAAACTAGATGAATATGGCCTTCAAACGCCCATTTCCTCTCTTAATTATTTTGGTCCTAATACGAAAGAGCGTCTTTATCTGACCTATCAAACAACGGGTCAAAATTATTATTACACCTTTCCTAGGTTGAAGAATGATGCCTTAAGGGGTGATGCAGGTGATTCTGTGAAGAAATTGAATCATTACTGGAATACCGTTCGGCACAATACCTATTAATTTTAATGCCATTAGAATCTGTTCAGGTTCTTAAACGGCAGGAGGGGGGGCATTGTTTTTGCTATGCAAGATGTTGTGCGTAAAAACTTCTTGAAATGCTATCTGTTTTTTGGTATATGAGACCCCTTTTCCTTGATTTTACTGTGGTGTGTGATTTATGCAAGCAATTTTTTTAGATACCGAGACAACAGGCCTTGATCCTCTTTCTCACCGTTTGTTAGAAATCGCGTTCAAAATTGTCGATATTCCATCAGGATATGAAAAATTAACTTATCAAGCCATTATCAAACAACCTTTAGAGATTTGGGAGAAAAGGGATCCGACAAGTGTTCAGGTTAACGGATTCGAATGGGAGAAAGTCCAATTGGGTAAAGATGAGGCGATTGTCCGGCAAGAAATTATACAAATTTTCACCGATTTAGAGATTCAAAGAGGGTCGGCAGTCTATATTTGTCAAAATCCAGCTTTTGATCGGAATTTTTTTGCACAGCTCATCGACGTTTATACGCAAGAAAAGATGCGTTGGCCTTATCACTGGCTCGATTTCGCTTCGATGTATTGGGCTCTACAGATTAAGGCTTACCGGGAGATAAGAACTCCTTTCCCTAAAGAGATGAGCCTTTCGAAAAATGCGATCGCTCAGCGCAATCAATTGCCCATAGAGTCTTTACCTCACTCTGCATTAAATGGCGTAGACCATCTTCTCCTTTGTTATCGCACCGTTGTGGGATTTGACGGAAAAATGTTGCAAGAACCTGTTTAAACAGCCTTTAAGAAGCTGCTTTTTGAATAATCAGCAAACTTGGAGCCTTTTGACGATTCAGCCATCCATGATGGGAGCAACTCCATTCTTTCGGAGGAAGTTGATGGGCGTAGTGAAGGACCTCCTCTTTTTCTTTCGCCCCTTCTTCATGTCCGCAATAGCAAGTGACGCTGATGACTCCTCCTGGTTGAAGGAGTTTTCTCGCCTCATCTAAACTTCTTAAAGTTGTTGATCTCTGCGTTGTCTGTGCTTTGTCTCCCCCGGGTAAGTAACCTAAATTGTAGACAATTAATTTTACGCTATTGGGGATGATTTCAGGTGGAAAATTTGAGTGACACCTCTGTTCTAACGAAAGTTTTTCTTTGAGGCTTGGTTCTAAATCATGTGCAATCAGCTGCGCTGTGGAATGAATCGCTTGCAGTTGAATGTCGAATGAATAGACTTTTCCTCTGTCGACTGATAGGGTCAGTTGGCATAATTTGAGGGTGTCGTGTCCATTTCCACATGTTGCATCAATGACGATATCACCGATTTGCACAATTTGCGACCAATATGAATGGGCTAAATCAAGATGAGATTGAAAAAGAGGGAAAGAAGATCTCATAGAATCATGATCATTTATGTGGATTTTGAAGTGTCTTGAAAAGAAGCGATAAGGCTGACGTTATACGGATAGCCCAAAACCCTTCCAAATAGATCTATAAAGTCTCTTTTGATTTCTTCTAGAAGTATTTTTTGTTCGGCAATCGGAAAAGAGGGCATTTCCGCAATAATTTCAAGAGAGTGCTTGTTAAGATTTAACTGAAAAGGAATATGTGTTGAAGGAAAGTGCTTTTCCCAGTAGGTTTCTAGGGATTGATGAATCACATTTTTATCCAGGACAATCTGTAGGTCTCCTGTTCTGATCTGTATATAACGACGCCTTGTCTTTAGAAAGGTGTAAATAATAATAGAAAAGCCAATAAGAACAAATCCAAGACCGAAGAGGGAGAGGATGAGGGTGTTTTTTAAAATAAATTGACTTGTGGTATGTTGTAAATGAGCAGACCAGGGAAGGATGACTCCGAATCCTCCGAGGATAAAGAAGAAACTTCCCACGATAAAGCTAATGGTTAAATTAAAAAATCGACCTAGTTTAAAACTCATCTGAGTACTCCTCCTCTAAATTCGATCCCATTAATTGAGGGGGGCCTTGAGGAGGGCTTTGTTGGGATAATTTTCGTGCTTGCTCTTCAGAAATGACATTTTTAAATACAACGTGGACAGAGGCGACATGCAATCCTGTTAATTTAGTGAGTTCTTCGGCGATTTTGCTCTGGATTTCTTCGGCTTTTGCCGGAATGCTGATGCCATAGAGGATGTTGACTTCAACCTTTATGCTGATTGATTGATTTTTATCATCTTGCTCAGCGTAAATGCTCTTAACCCCTTCCGCACTTCGTCCTAACAAATGATCAATAAAATTTCCTTCAGTAAGGCTAATGCCTTCGATTTGCGCTAAGCACTGTAAAACAATCGATTGGAAGACATTATTTTCAATATCTCTGATGAATACAGTTTCTGGAAATTCAAATTCTTTGGTGTCGAGTTTTTTTTTATCAACTTTTAATTTAGGATCGTTCATGATGGTTTCTCCTTGCAGACTTGACAGCTGTTTGATCATAAGATTACCATGAAATTTTTAAATTGCCTAGCCCTAAGAAGAGTGTCTTAAAACTTTGAGTCATGATATTCGACATGGTGTTCTCTGTAGGAAGTGACGAAAAGAATTCGAATCTGCTGTTCTGTCAAGTTTAACGTGCTCCCGCTCCTTAAGGTGAGTGTTAAAAAAAGGTCTAATAAAGACGGTTTATTTAATTAGAGGAATTTTCATGCCTTCTCATTCAAATCCTGATGTACTGTTGAGTTTTATTCTTCTTTTGCTTATCGCTAGCTTTACAGCTTATTACGCTAACAGGAAGGGAAGACATCCTGTGTTATGGTTTATCATCGGTATTTTATTGGGTTTATTTGCTCCTTTGATTTTATTATTTCTGTCTTCAGTTAAGGATCAAGCAAGTTCTGATGGGTCGCCCACAATGAATGTGTCAAATCCCCATCCTGCCCTGAAGGAATTCTCTCAAACACAATTGGACACACAATCTCTAAGTCCTGACAATGAAAAATTGTGGTACTACCTAGATCAAGAGCATCAGCAGATGGGGCCGGTGAGCATCGTTGCTTTAAAGAGTTTATGGAATCGAGGATTGCTTAAGCTGAGCAGCTATGTGTGGAGTGATGGAATGGAGCAATGGGAAAGAATTGAGAATCTTCCTGAACTAAAAGAGTCTTTGCATCACTGAGGGTGACTGATCAAAGATTGTGAAGAGCCTCTTACGCCGCTCTCTAAAATCTGTACATTTCTATACAGGGCTTAGTTCCTGCTTCAACCAAGCTGGTTGTCGTAATGTTTTAAGCATTATGACAGAGCCGTCTTGTCTACAGGCGTCAATTTCGGTAGAGCTTACCCCAAGAGCGCGATTTGGGTTGAGCCAAAACTAAAATCGTAAAAAGTTCAGTTTAAAAAAAAGAACGACTCAAACAGTCGTTCTTTTTAAAAGGCATGTTGTGCTTTGCATCAATTAACTGATTGTTTTACCAGCTAGACTTGGTTACACCTGGAATCATTCCATTAGAAGCAAGTTCACGAAATGTTAAACGAGAAAGTTTAAACTTGCGTAAATATCCACGTGGACGTCCGGTTATTTGGCAGCGATTTCTTAAACGGATTGGAGACGAATCTCTGGGCATTTTATTCAGGGCAATACGAGCTTGCTCTCTTTCTTCTTCGCTCAGATTCATATTATAAACTTTATTGCGCAGCTCTTGTCTTTTATCCCATTTCAGGTTGACAAGTTTTTCGCGGCGTTTTTGTTTTTCTACGGATGACTTTTTCGCCATTTTTAAATTCCTTATTTTTTGCGGGCTGGCCCTTTTTGACGTTGCTTACGGTTAGGATCTTTTTTGTTGATCACATATAAACGTCCGCTACGACGCACAAGAATATCGCCTTTTGAAGGATCAGCTTTAACCGATGCTTTAACTTTCATGAGAGTGTCCTAATTCATTAATCAGTAAAGATATTGAACCTTTAGAGCGTGTCCGTAAACTCTAACAGCTTCTATTCAAGATGATTTTGGTGCCGGTGAAAGGGTTGGATTTTGGGCTATATTGAGGAATATTGCCCAACATTCAACCCCTTCAGCGGCATCAAAAGAACTCGAATCCAAGTTTATTAGACTTTTTAGACACTCTCTTAGGGGAGTGCTCTCTTATTTCGCTTATAGGAGAGACTCCTTATTTAAGCGAGAATCTGAAGAGATAAATCCCAGATGTTGGCTGAGGTTCTTTAGCAGCCAATTGTTTCTTTACGATGTCTCTTATTGAATGTCTCAAAACATAAGAACTTTTGTTTTAAATCAGGTTAAAACAACGCGTTTTGAGTCTTTTCGGCACCCGGCAGATGGGTGTTGAATGAATGGAGAGACAAAGTAAGGATTATTTATAAATGAAAATACAATTTCATTCAATCTTTTTTCTGGTCTTTCTCTTGGTGAATCACCTTGCGTAGCACAAGGAGTGTTTGAGTTCAGTCAAACCATCGGGCATAACGATTGCAAAACAAAGGAAAGGATACAAATCGCTTGTTTTTTTGTGTGAGATCTCTTGCTTTAATTTCTTAAAATCCTTATCCTTTTGGCTAAGTCAATGAATAAATTGAATAAACTTGTTTTATGAGTTGTTTTTCTTTCTGTATCATAGAATTTAAACAGGCTCTCGTGCAAAAGGTAAACCACATTTTAAGGAAGACTTGCCGTGAAACGTACCTATCAACCTAGTAAACGCCGCCGTGCATCAGAGCATGGTTTTTTAAAAAGAATGAGTACCGCCAGTGGTCGTAAAATAATCAATAGACGTCGTAGACATGGTCGTAAGCAATTAACACGCGTCTAAATTATTTTTTTTCTAAATCTATGCGCTTGCGTACGCGTCAGCAGTACCAGCGCATGGTTCAAAAAACGTTTAAATTTCCCGGACGATGGATCATTGTAGAGATACGATTAACGCAAGATCCTTTCAGTCGCTTAGGGATTACCGCCACCAAAAAATTTGGAGATGCTCATCAACGAAACCGTTTCAAACGGTTGGTTCGCGAGGCTTTCCGTCTTTCTTATCCGCAATTTAAGAATCGTTTTGACGTTGTTGTTCGGCCTCGTTCTCAAGCCCAAGAAGCTGTGATGGCAGATATTCAGAAAGAATTACTCTATTTCATAGAAAAAGCTTATCGCCTTTCATCAGATCTTTCTCAAAATAAGTAAGGTTCCAAGAACCTGTTCAAAATAGGTTCTAAACAAAGAGAATGTCGGTAGATAAAGAAATTAATCTTCTCAATTCTTATCAGCGACAAGCAGCAAAGCTTGTGAATGGCCGAGTGTTGATCTTAGCAGGAGCTGGGAGCGGAAAAACACGAGTGCTGACTTTAAGGATGGCTTATCTTGTTCAAGAAAAACGGGTATGCCCCAAGTCCATTCTTGGCCTTACCTTTACAAATAAAGCTGCTGCTGAAATGCGTCATCGACTGGCAACGTTTATTGATAGCCAAGCTTCGACTCAAGTGACATTATGCACGTTCCACAGTTTCTGCATGCAAATTCTTAGGCAAGAAATAGGGTTGCTCGGTTATACCACGAAGTTCAGTTTGTATGATGAACATGATGTGCAGCGATTGATTAACCATATCGCACGTGATATTTTACAGCAGGAGGGGGAGTTGCCCTCTTTAGCTCCTACTGTTGCAGTCATTCGACAGGCAAAAAATCGGGGATTAACTCCTGACCAATTGGAAGAAGCCACGTGGCATGACGGGTTTGCCAAAGAGGTCTATAAGCGCTTGCAAGCGAGTATGAGGGCATATAATGCAGTAGATTTTGATAATTTATTGGGCTTGGCCGTTGAACTCTTTGAGAAATTTCCCCACGTCCTAGATAAGTATCAAGAGCGTTACCGCTATATCATGATTGATGAATACCAAGACACAAACCCCATCCAGTATCGTTTGGCCTCTCTGCTTGCTGCCAAGTATCAAAATTTATGTGTTGTTGGAGACGATGATCAATCCATTTATGGGTGGCGAGGAGCTGATGTTAAAAATATTTTACTTTTCGATCAAGCTGTCGTCGTTAAACTCGAGCAAAATTATCGTTCGACAAATACCATTTTAAGAGCTGCCAACGCTGTCATTAGAAATAATCAGCAGCGTCATGATAAGGCTTTGTGGAGTGATAAGGGGGAAGGGGAAATGATAGAAGTGTTCCATGCTCCAAATGAATTAGATGAGGCTCAAGCGGTTGTTAAGCGAATTGTTAAATTGAGGGATTCTTTAGGGTTAAAATGGCGTGAGATAGCAATCCTCTATCGTTCAAATGCCTTGTCAAGGCAATTTGAGTTAGCTTTGATGAAGCATACGTGGAAGAATGGAGGTCAATGGATTCAGGGAATTCCCTATGAGGTGTGTGGAGGGGTCGAGTTTTATGAAAGACGAGAGGTGAAGGACTTATGTGCGTATTTGCGTTTAATTGTTAATCCTCATGATCAAGAGGCTTTACTGCGGATCATCAATCAACCTCGGCGTGGAATTGGAGAGGAAACACTAGATCATTTGACCGCATATAATCGCAAACACCATATTCCGTTATGGGAGGTCCTCAGCGGGTTAGTTCAAAGAGATCCTCGATTTATTCATTTAGGGATTTGCTCAAAAGCGCATAAAGGGTTAGATGATTTTGTTCTGACATTAGAGGAGGCAAAAGAACGTTTTGAGAGAGGGGGGTTAACCGAAACGCTTCAATGGCTTATCGAACGAATTGATTATCAGCGAGCGATTAAAGAAGAGGTTAAAAGTCAGCAAATGCGTGATTTTAAAACAGAAAATGTTCAGGAATTCATCAATTCGTTAGCACAATTCGAACAGAACACCCGAGCTCTTCCTGAACAGGAGTGTTCTTTGGAAAATTTTGTTGCAAACTTAGCGTTAGATAATCAATTAACGCAAACGAATAAGAAACGTCATCATGATGACAGGGTTCAGCTGATGACTTTTCATGGGTCAAAGGGACTTGAGTTTCCGGTTTGTTTTTTGGTGGGATTGGAAGACCACATTATCCCTCATGAAAAAAGTTTAAAAGAGACTGGAATTGAAGAAGAAAGGCGTTTGATGTATGTGGCCATCACGCGGGCTAGACAACATTTGACTTTAAGCATGGCAAAGCAGCGTAACCGGATGGGAAAGGAATCGGCGAGTCGTCCCTCTCGTTTTTTATTTGAGATTCCCAAGGACGTTTTACGGATAACCGATTGGCGGGTGAGTTAAGAAAATGAGTCTATTTAAGCGGGTCATAAGAATTTCAAAAAAAGGATATCATGAAGTACTGCGAAGCTGTCTACCAAACGAAAAGGCGCCCCACAAGAGTTGTGATGGTCGGTCATGTTGGATTGGGTGGGTCTCATCCGATCCGCATCCAATCAATGACCACCTCAAATACCCGCGATATTGAAGCAACCCTTCATCAAGTGATTCGATTGGCTGATGCAGGATGTGAAATCGTGCGTCTCACAGTACAAGGAATGAAGGAAGCTGAAGCATGTGAGGCAATTAAGAGCGGTCTTATTCAAAGGGGGTATGACATTCCTTTGGTTGCTGATATTCACTTTTATCCTCCGGCTGCGATGAGAGTTGTTGACTTTGTTGATAAGGTGAGGATTAATCCAGGAAATTTTGTAGATAAGCGCGCTTCATTTAAAGTGATTGAGTATGATGATGATTCTTATGCGCAAGAATTGGTTAAAATCGAAGAAAAGTTCTCCCCTTTAGTAGAAAAGTGTAAAAAACTTAAACGTGCAATGCGGATTGGAACCAATCACGGATCTTTATCAGATCGAATCATGAATCGATTCGGAGATACTCCTGTCGGAATGGTAGAATCAGCCCTTGAGTTTGCCCGTATTTGCCGGAAAATGGAGTATCACGATATCGTCTTTTCGATGAAGGCCTCTAATCCCCAAGTGATGATTCAAGCCTATCGATTATTAGCTGCCGCAATGTATGAGTTAGATTGGGATTATCCTCTTCATTTGGGAGTCACTGAGGCTGGTGAGGGGGAAGATGGCCGGGTTAAATCGGCAATGGGAATCGGGAGTTTATTGTTAGATGGAATTGGAGATACCATTCGGATTTCCCTCACTGAAGATCCTTGGTTAGAGATTGATCCTTGCCGCCGCTTGATTTGTCTAGCTAAAGAGAAGGAAAATCGGGGGATTTCCCCTTTTGTGGAGAATTATCGCTCGATTGGGCAGTTTCAAAAAAGAGAGATTCGTTTTGATTCCCCCCTTCCTTTGCATCGAAATGGAACGGTGTTTTTGACTGCGTCTGAAGATGAGGCTTCTGCTAGCGATTTTTATCATCAAATCGGTTGTGAAGGCTCTTTTGGTCGCCCTAAACTCCAATCAATGACGGCAGATAATCTTTTTTTTGAGAGATGTCCCTCGGGTGAAAGATCAAGCCGCATTTTGCCTGATTTAAAAGAGATTGGCTTAGGTCTCTTTTCAAAGAATTTCAGTCCTCTTACCATTCCCATCGTTTCTTTGGAAGAGCGGTTTAAAATGAAAGCATTAAAAGAAAAAACAGGACGTTTTGCTTATGTTCCTTTTGATGATCAAGAGGAACCATGTCCGATTGAGATAAAAGAGGGGGAGGTGATCGATTGGGATCGACTCGCTCAACTCAATCCTCCTTTAATTATTTTATCTGCCTCAGCTAACCGTCTTCATTATTGCCGTCAATTTTTTAATCTGATCCAAGAATACCATATTCAATCCCCGATTATTCTCCGTTTTCATTATCAATGCCCTGAAGAAGATCTTGTTTTACTCGCTGCTATGGAGTGCGGGGCGTTGCTTTGCGATGGCTTGGCAGAGGGGATTTGGTTGGAAGGGGCGTATCCCTTGACAGTTCTTCGTCAATTAAGCTTTTCTATTCTTCAAGCAGCCCGTATGCGCATGTCTAAAACAGATTTTATTTCTTGTCCCAGTTGTGGACGCACTTTATTTGATTTACAGGATGTGACAAAACGGATTCAGAAGCGGACTTCTCATTTACCCGGTGTAAAAATTGCCATTATGGGATGTATTGTAAATGGGCCAGGAGAAATGGCTGACGCGGATTTTGGGTATGTCGGCTCCAAGCCCGGTAAAATTGATCTTTATGTGGGAAAGGAATGTGTAGAGCGCGATATTAATTTTTCCGAAGCTGATGATCGATTGGTTGATTTAATCAAAGCGCATGGTTGTTGGAGAGAGCCTTCCGAAGTTGAAAACTATTGATAAAAAACTATTGATAGCATTAAATAAGTTTTAAAAAACTATTTCGATAGTAGACAATAAAACTGTATTTCATTAACATTTTAGGTTGTTGTTATTATTTAATTTTTTTTGTCTTTAAATTTCAAAGATAGATTTTGTGTGTGAAATGTATATAAAAACTCATTTGAATATTAGTGGATTTTGTGAATTTTATGATTTTAAACCTTCTTTTCGATCTTTAGCGAGAAGAGATTCGTTAATTTTAAAAGTAGCAGCACCTATTTTTGTTGTTCTAGCTTTAAGGTTTGGATGTTTATTGTATCGGATGTTTTGTTGTGAACAGGAAAATCCGGTGTTAACCATAAAAGATGAACGGAAAAATCATCAATTCGATAGGAAGAAGGTTAAAAAGAATGATGAGGATATTCAGGCCGTTTTGATCTCTCCAGCCAACAATAGCGTTGGTTTTGAATGCTCAGATGAACACCCTCTTTCGCCTCCATCTTTGACGGAAGTTCTTTGCACATCTCCTGTTGCTGATCAAGAAATGCTTCCGGATGAAACACTTTTTTTTGATTTTTATACAAACAAAGGGGCTGATAAAGAAGGTCGAATGCTTCATGATATTTGGAAGTGGAATAACGATGAATTAGAGTCGTTTCACAACTACATTCAATGGCTTTTTCCTTTAAAAGAAGCCTCAAAATTTAATCGAGATGCAATCACTTTGACTCCACAACTGATTGACCAGTTAAAAAAGAGCCCTGTTTTCCTAAAGAATATGGAGCAATCATTTGATAGAATGATGCAATTTTATGGATTTGTTTACGATCAAGAAAGCGGAAGCGTTAAGCGGGGAAAAGATTTTTTTGATCGCGCTGAAGAGTGGTGTCACAAAAAAAATCATAATATGCTTCGGATGACTCGAATCCTAAAGAGTTTGAATATATTTAATCTGAATGGGAGAGCGAGCGGACTTTTTAAGGCTTTAGAAGAGATAGTGAACGATCCTCATTTGCAATCTTTGAAAATGGGACCGAGTGAGGCCACTTTTAAAATTTGGCAGAAGGCAGCTATGATAAAAAATATCGAGAGACGCCCTAAAAATGATAGCGTCACAATTTAGATTTGGGCAGAGATAATAAACGATAGATGTATTTTCGATTAGCATACAGATAATCAATCCCTGAAAAAAAAGTATAAATACTTGTTAAGCAGATAATAACCGTTGATCCTTCATGCAAATTCTGTAAGCTTAGAGAGTGGTTGGAATAAGGAATAAGAAGCAAGATGATCATAAAAGCGGAAATAGCCTGAATGACCGCTTTGATTTTACCGCTTGTCCGAGCAGCCAACGCAATCCCCTTAAGAGCGCAAATGGTTCTAAGGGTACTAATCATTAAATCACGATATAGAAGAACGAACACATAAATCATAGGAAGGCTGACCGGGGGAAGAGTAAAAGTCAAAAAAAGTGAGATCCGATAGATGCTATCAGCCATAGGATCTAAAATTTTACCTAAGTCTGTGACTTCATTGTATTTTCTTGCTAGATAACCATCTAGAACATCTGAAATCTCTGAAATAACAAATAAGAAGAGGAGTAAATAGGGAAGAAGAGTCAAACTGACGTGTAAGTTTTCGTGATTTAAATAGAGAAGTAAGAACATGGGGCCGATGAATAGGCGAATGAGAGTAAGATAATTTGCCAAGCTCAAGTGAGACCTTCCTGTTCTGGTATTTTTGACGGCTACTTTCATCATTCACCTTGGGCAGCAAGTGTGCGATTTTGACTCAAGAGAGAGTTTTCGCTTCAGTCTAAATCGCACACTTGCTGCCCAAGCGTCAGTTTCATAACTGACCTTAAGAACCTGTTCAATACACACACACAAACTTAAAATTTGGGGTGAATTTTAGTGGATGGTCACGATAAATTCAAGCAAGATGTAGAAAAACGAGCAAGTTTCAATTAAGCACTCACGCTGCCGCTGGGTCAGTTGAGTTAAGAACTCTTAAGCTCTCTTGCTTTTTTCTTTATTTCCGCTCACCTTTTGGTAAATATCAAGATAACAGTCTGAAGGGTGATTCCAGCTAAAGTCCATTTTCATTCCATTTAGCATTAAATTTCGCCATTTTTCCGGGTCATCAAACCAGCATCTGATTGCGCGGTCGGTAGCAGAATCAATTCCTTCGGCATTAGCGGAATCAAAGGTATATCCATTCGTTTCCTCAAAAGGTTTACCTGAGTAATCGACATCAAAAACAGTATCTGCAAGTCCTCCTGTTCGTCTCACAATCGGAATTGTCCCATATTTTAGAGCGATTAACTGTGTCAAGCCGCAAGGTTCAAACAGAGAGGGAACGATGAACATATCGCTGCCTGCATAGATCAAGTGAGCGAGTTCTTCTTGGTGATGAAGAGTTAAACTAATATGAGGATGATCATTAAATTGGTGTTTTAGACGGTGAAATTCTGCATTAATGCTTGGAATTGGACTGCTTCCGAGTAAGACGAATTGCCCTCTTTTTTCTACGATGTGACGGATTGTATGTGTGATCAGATCGATCCCTTTTTGCGGGACTAAGCGGGCTATGCACCCTATGATAGGTCGGTGGTCTTCAGCGAGATTGAGCTTCTCCCTTAAATTTTTTTTGATAAACCCTTTTTTATCCAATGTGCTGCGATCTTTCTTATTTAGAGGAAATTCTCTTGAAGAATAGTGAGCTGGCAGGTAGCGGTCAATCTCAGGATTCCAGTAAGAGTAATCAATTCCGTTTAAAATCCCTTTAAATTTATCCTGACGGGCAATGAGATTTGATTCTAAACCTTTTCCCCCTTCTGGAGTTAAAACCTCTTTTGCATAGCTGGGAGAAACTGTTGTAACATAATCTGAGTAGAGGATTCCTGTTTTAAGCAAATTGATTAAATCAGGATAAAGGTTATCTTGCCCTCGCTGTGGCGTTTGGTAATAAGGGCCATCAAGTCCAATGCTGGTTAAATCATGAGGTGTACATTTTCCTTGATACTCCATGTTGTGAATAGAAAGAATGATGCGAGGCTTTGTGAGGCCTATTTTGTTATACATGTCAGAGTATAAGGGGGCGATAATAGAGGTCTCCCAATCATGCAAGTGGATGATATCGGGATTGAGATTGCGCTTATAGATAAATTCCATTGCCGTGCGAGAAAAATAAAGGAAGCGTTCAATATCATCATCGCATCCATAAAAACAACCGCGATTAAAGAAAAATCTAGGGTGATGAGGATCGATAAAATAAACCTTTAGATTTTCCACCCAACCCATCCAAATGGTGTTAGAGAACCATCCTCCTTGGTAATAGGACATCAAATCTTTTGTATCGATTGACATATCTCGAATCTGCTCGCTATCCATACAATCATACTTTGGAATGATGATATCGACATCATGTCCTTTCCACGACAGTTCCCGAGCCAAACCTAGAACAACATCAGCTAATCCTCCAACCTTTGCAAGAGGAGCTAATTCAGACGCGATGTGTACAATATGCATGTTTAACAAACTCCGATTCAACGATGTTTTTTAGTCAAACGACTAACATACAAAAAAAAGGATTTCCTAGCGCTAAAAAATTGCATAAAAAGCGTAAGAGGGGTGTCTAAGACGGTGTCTGAAAAGTCAAATAAACTCGAATCCAAGCTGTTAGACTTTTTAGACACTCTTTAAAAAAAGTCGTGATGCCATTTGCAAGAAATAACCCGATATTTCAGCACGTCAAAGCCTCAAATATCGCGGTATTATGCCTCGAGCTTGAAGAGTGTCTAAAAGATTGGTATAAATTCTATCATCGGCTATTTTAGCCAACAAGAATGAATGAGATCGTTTGCTTTGTCAAGATAAAAAAAGGCTTTAAATGAACCCAATCCCCCCTAACTTTGCAATTGAAATTCTTGAGGAAATTCCCCTGCAACAAGGATCAGATGAACGAGAGGTGGATTTGCGCATTCAATCTTTGATTCATCACCTTTCAAATTCGGTTAAAACCGCTGCAAATGCACCGGAAAAGATTGAGTCTTTAAATCAAGTCATTAAAAAAGGACCATTAGTGGACGGGTTGGCGCTTGTTGATGCATCGTCTTGTGTAATTGACCGGACGACTTATCAAGAGCTGATGAAGCTGATGAGGAAAGAAAAAAGAAAAAGTGAACTGCAGGAAGCCTTGTTTGCATTAATTAAAATAGAGGAGAAGCTTGATCCGGATATTTGTGCCACTCATCTTGCAATCTATGGAGAGCGTGTCGAATTTCAAAAAGCCAGACAAGTGTTTAATGATTGCGTTCAGCTTTCAATCAAGAGTCCCACCCTCTATTCATCCTATATCCGAGTCTGCGGGGCATGTGGTCAAATAGAAGAGGTTGAGAGTGTGTTGAAAGAAATTGAAAATGAAAGCAAACGTTTCCGCAGTCCCAGTTACGTTGCCGGTATTGAGGCCTACTTTCAAAATCAAGCCGTTGTAAAAGCTCAAGAGATCTTTGAAAGAGTCATTGCTTCCACCTCACTCGACCTTTTGATTTTTTCTACCTATCTTAAAGGGTGTCTTCACAATCAATGTCTTGGGGAAGCTGAATTGCTTTTAGAGAAAGCAAAAATATTAAATAATCGACAAGTGGATGTTTATAATTTTTATCTGAAAGCTTGCCAAAAAAATGGGGAAAAAGAGAAGGCAAAAAAAGCGTTTAAAGAAGCCCAATCTTTTAAAATGGTGAATTTTGACACTTATGCACTTTATCTTGATCTATCCTTAGCACATGACATGCAAGATGAAGCCAAAGAGGTATTCGCCATTCTTTTTTTAAAAGAGATGGCCAATCGGGACATTTACTTGCGCTATTTTGAATTTTGCCAGAAAAACGATTTAATGGAAGAGGGATTAAAAGAACTAGAAAGGGGGATGTCTTGTCGAATGATTGACCATATTCCTCTCTATTGCTTTTATCTTGAGATGTTCAAGCAAAAAGGAAATGTAAAAAAAATTGAAAAAATATTTGAATATATGGTTTTAAATGAAATTAGCGACCCCGACACCTATTCTATTTATTTCGACGCTTGCGGAGAAAATGCAATGGCGGAATCGACTAAAAAGGGATGGGATCACGCGTGTGCAAGAGGGATTGTCAATGAAAAACTGAGGAGATCTTATTTTGATGCTTGCATGAGAAACGATTGGTTTGAAGAGGCCCAAAAGACATGGGCTAACCTTGACTTCAGCCAGTTTTCTCCTTCTATTCATCACCTTTATCTTAAGTTTTGTGCAAAGAGGGGAATAGAAGAAGAGCTGGTAAAAGAATTAGAAAAAGCACGGCTAAACAATGCTGAATCGATTGAATTCTATCATGCAATTCTTGAGGCTTATGGGAAAAATAGACAGATGGAAAAGGCTAAAGATCTATTTGAAGAGCTATGTTCAAAAGAGCTCGCCATCCCCTTGTCTTATCATATTTATCTTGACATATGCACACAGAATTATGCTTTTCAAGAAGCGGAACAAGTCTTTGAGAAATTGATAGACAAAAGAGAGGATGATCTGACGACTCATCATCTTTTCATTGATGCATTGGTCAGATCAGGCCGAATTCAATTAGCAAAAGAAATGTTTTTAAATTCAGGAAAAATTGAGTTTCGGATCATCGAAAAACAAGGAGAAACTCCTTACTTGGATTTGGAAGATTATTCTCTTGGAAGTGCCTTTATCGCAATTTTAAGGTTTTTAGAAGAGCGTCCAAATGAAAAAAAAATTGGAATTATCTGCGGGATGGGATGTTTAAAAGATAGAGCCTATTCTTTATTTAGGGAAGAGATGTGTCTTTTTTTATCACGACAGCTGATGGGAGTTTCTCTTTCTCGTGTGAGTTTTAATAATAGAGTCTTGTTTTTTACGATCATTAAAGCAACATGGAGCATGACTCCAAACCTGAAAATTCGATTCGGTGATGGAGATGATGGAGATGAAAGCGTTAAAAAGTTAATTGAATTGGCCGGCTGGGAACTTGTCTAAAGATATCGAATGGATAATATGTTAAACAATAATCTGTTTTTTTGGGTGATCATTTTCAATACAGTTTTTTTTATGACTGATGCTTATGAAAAAGGTCTTCATAAAATCGGGATTAAATCTCAACTTACTCATGTCACATCTTCTTCTTTTGAATATCCATACAATCCAAACGTGTCAATTGAGGAGTGGGAAAAATTAAAACCTTATTTTTTACCCCACGACCATCCTGTTAAGCTCCTGCTGGATGTTATTTTTCATCGTCAGCGTGTCGTTTCAAGCAGGGAGAGTTTGATTGAATCTGGTTTTGAGTTGAACAGCCCCAAGCATTATCAAAATCTTATTGTCTGTTGCCACTCATCTTTAAAAGGGTATCTGATTAAAACGTATGTTGATACCCAGGATATGTGTGACTGGGAAAATTTCTACAGGCGCATTACCGGTGCGAGATCCATTCGCGCCTCTATTAAGAAACATCGTTATCAAAAGCTATTTAAAGTGCCCAAAAAATGGCTCTTTCCCCTTCCTCTTCAACATTTACCCTTAAGTGCTTCGGGATGTTATCCTAAACATTTTGTTTTAGTTGTGGAAAATATGCATATTTTGAGTCACCACGAAAATGCGGATCACTTTAAACATAAAATAACGCCTCAAATTCTAGATGCTTTATATGTTGTGATCACTGAGGAAGGGTTATTGGACTCTGTTTGCAGAGGAAATATTCCTTTTAATAAAGCTGGGAAGCTCAATTTTATTGACACAGAGCATCACCACCACCCTCCCTCTTCTATACCCTATAAAAACTTGATTCCTTACCTCTCTGCAGAAATGGGGAAGTACTGGCAAAAGATCACACAATGTCAACCTTAAAAGCTGTTTATAGGGGATTGAAAAAAAGGTAAGCAACTATAAAATTGGCGTATCGCCTGGCCGAAAAAAGACGATGTTTGATTTTCCAATTACTTTCCCTCTTTTATTCAAAGCTTTTACTTGGAAGTAAGGGCCGATATCCTTCACCTGTATCAGAGTTTCAAATCCACTCTTTTTGACGATGTTAATTTTATGAAGATGATCAGGATGATCACCACCCAAAACCTTCCATGCGGTTGTTTGAGTCGATCCATTCCAAGAAGTGTAAATGTTGATGAGATGATCAATTGCGTTAATCGCAATGGCTGGTGAATAGAAAGGTTTTCCGGTCCATTCATTGCGAAAAGCACGGTAGGTGATATTATTTCCAGGCATTTTAGCACGATACACTGTATTTAAAGAGGGGTTTTCGACGGTATTTCCCTCTTTTTTATATTCTGAATAATATTGCGTGTCTCCCCACCCAATAAATTTATTGCCATGATCCAAATTTTGAACACTTCCTTGGCTTGAGACTTGTATAAGAGGATCGTGAAAATAGGTTCGATCTAAAATTGCTGTCATATTCTCAAAATTCAACTTCAATGTCAATCCGTGTGCCGGTGGCGTTTGGGGAGGGATTGTTGAAGATTCGCAACAGTTGTCGTCAAATAAACTCATCGTGTGATTCGATAAGAAGCGAGGGTCGTGCTGCCAAGAAAAATGAGTTCCAGGACCCATTGTAAAGTTGTTTTGCTTTCCTCCAAGATGCCACGCAATTTTTCCCGTGGTTTTGTTTATTTTGTAAATCGTCCACGTGTTGCGTCCTGACACAATAATCTCATCTTTATTGTCTGTAAGCCCTATAGCATTTAAATGGTAAACATCCCACACATTTTCAAAGTCAAATGCATTGGAGGCGGGTAAATAAGAATCTGTGAGAGGAATGTGGTCTAAAGCATTCCAAAAAAACACTAATTTATCGCGATTTAGGTCTATTTCTTGCACCGCAACATCGTAGATAAAACCATCTTGCGGACCTCCATAAGAAGTCAAATCCATGGGAACTTTTTTAGAGCAAAGACATAATGCAGTATTATCAGGGGTGATAAGGAATTCGTGAAGATTGCAGACAAATCCATGTTGTGCTTTGACTGTTTTTATGACTCGATACGTGTTATCAAGAATGTAAAAACATCCGTTTGGCTCAGGTGAGCCTGAAGCTAAATTCGTATATCCCGGCGCTGTCGCAATCGTTCCTTGCCAAAAAGTGAGAACCGATTTTCCGTTTAATGTCTGTACCCGAAAATCAGTGTTCATCAAATTTGGGCTGCTTAAGGGACGAAACCAAACTGGATTACCCAAGTCATCTAGAATTAACGCCCCTGATTGCCCATATGTCGCATCGCTTGAATTG
This sequence comes from Parachlamydiaceae bacterium, assembly GCA_044326545.1. GTDB lineage: Bacteria > Chlamydiota > Chlamydiia > Chlamydiales > Parachlamydiaceae > JANWJE01. The sequence continues at coordinate 65,198 of JBIRBM010000007.1, forward strand.
GCGTAAGGAGCTAAAAAAATGAGTCCTGATGATTTAGCCGATTTATTTGTTGAGACTGTGACCTTCATTGGACGCAAATTGGGTTCACTTTCAAATCTCCAGACATCTGGAGAGTCAAGAATGGGATCGGGTGTCACGAGGCCGGTGTTAGGGGGAAATGGAACGGTGCCGCAGGGATTGCAATGAGGGCAACTTGCTTGGATAAAGTGGGTCAATAGGAGGAAAAATGCATAAAATGTTGAAGTAAAGGATTTCATCATAGCCGGGAAATGTGTGTGTGTGAAAAATCTAGGCACCAAATCGCCCTTTTGTTGCGTAAGGTGAGTTGTTAAATGAAAAGCTGTATGAGTAGAAGAGGGGAGGGGCGCCTTGGGCTTTATCACATTAACTTCTCCACATTCAACTTTGAGTTGAAATTAAAGTAAAGTTTTTTTATTGAATGAAATAAGGTGTGTAAGGTGAATTGTTAAAACGATTAGAGCCAAGCTCCGGTGCCTGCGCAATCAATTTTTTAGGTGTATCAACACGTTCTGTATCAGAGAGATTGAGATCAATCAACACGACACTGCGATTGTCTATCCGCGAGAGCTTTCATCCCTCCCAGAGGGACTCTATGTCACTCCTCTTTCTTTTTATTTTTTTTTGCTTGCAAAAAAAAAGGTGAATCATATAAGATACTGTCTTTGCTATAGCAGTTCGCTTCATTCAATGGGGTGTAGCCAAGCGGTAAGGCAGCGGTTTTTGGTACCGCCACGCGGAGGTTCGAATCCTTCCACCCCAATCTTTTTTTTTAAGCACTTTTTTATTCTTTATTTAAACCTCCATTACGTTTCGTCTGTTTCATTTTTCCTGAATCGTTGTATGACACCAACCTAGCACACAAATCATCAGATCAAAAATGTTGAACAGGTTCTAAGAAAAAAAAGTTTTGGTGTTAAAATCCCGTTCTGTCTAGAATGGTTGTAAATTTAACGATAGAGATGTTGTTTTATCGTTCACTTCTGGAATGTTGATAAGCGATTATCCATTTTTCAGAAGTCAAGAAATGTACTTCTCGCTGATGAGCCTTTTTTTGAAGGATCTCTCATCAGCAGCGAAAGCATGCCGAGAGAAGGATTTAAGCGCTAGTCATTCTAGTGCAAGGTTTTTATATAGCGATATCTTCAAGCCATTCAAACTTGTGGATGACTCTTTTATTTAAATTCTTTCCTTTAAGAGTCCATCAGGCTCTAAGAATCTGCTCTTTGTTAAAGAAAGATTCGTTTCTTGCTTGTTCAGCACGTGATAAATGAAATACATTTAATAACAGAATTGTATGAAGAGAGGTTCTGGGTCTATTATTAATTTAACTTTATCCTTTTGGGGGGTTATTCATGAAGTTGCATATTATCAAAAGGACGGCTGACACCAAAAGCGAAGCGAAAAGACTGCGTCGCGAAGGATTTATTCCAGCTGTTCTTTATGTCAAGGGAAAGGAAGGAGAGATATTGGCGATCAAAGCTAGTGAATTCCAGTCTCATTTAAGACAAGTTAAATCAGGACATCTACCAACAAGTATTTTTGAACTGGTTGATGAAAAAAATACTGTGCGCCGTGTTGTGATTAAAGACATTCAGTACCAGGTCACAACTTATGCTGTCACTCACTTGGATTTTGAGCAATTAGATCCTAACCATAAGATTAATGTGAATATTCCGATTGAATGCACAGGAGTCGTGGATTGTACGGGGATTAAACTAGGGGGAGTGTTACGTCAAGTGATTCGTCATGTGCGAGTCCGTTGCTTACCCAAAGACCTTCCCTCTTTTTTTGAACTTGATATTCGTGAATTGGGAGTTAAGCAGTCTAAGAGATTAAAAGAGATTAAAATTCCGGATTCAGTGCGTCCATTAGCGGATATGAATGAGGTTGTAGCCGTGATTGTAAAACGATAAATCGTGATGAAACGTGACGCAAACAGATTCGCAAACACTTCTATTTGTAGGGCTTGGTAATCCAGGGTCTCAATACGAGATGACTCGCCATAATATGGGCTATTTGGTTGTCCAGTTTTTTGCGCATCAGCTTGGATGGTCTTTGAAAGAAGATCGGCGTTTTAATGCGAAAGTCGCTAAAGGGCTCTTTGCTAATCATACAGTTCATCTTCTTTTGCCTATGACTTATATGAACTTAAGCGGGAATTCCTTTAGACGTTATATTGACTACTTTAAAATCCCTGTGAGTAGTACGGTGATTATCACCGATGATATTGCTCTTCCTTTTGGACAGCTCCGTTTGAGAAGTATGGGGAGCGCAGGAGGACATAATGGGTTAAAAAGTATTGAAACTTGCCTGGGAAATTCTCTTTATAAGCGTTTGCGTATGGGGATTGGACATCCGGGTGAGAAAATGTTGGCGAATTATGTGTTAGAAACATTTAATCGCCAAGAAGAGCAAGAATTACCAACTTTTATTGACCGTGGCGTTGAAGTTTTAAAGCGCTTGCTAAAAGACAACTTCACACAAGTCATGAACAGCGTCAATACTGTTCCGCGCCGGAAAGAATCCGGAGAGGAACCAATAGATTTAACAAAACCCCCTGTCACAGGGCGAGGAGAATAGGATGAATCAAAACAGACAGAATCTTTACGAAGGAATGTATGTCATTAGCGCGACGCTCAGTGATGATGCTCGCCACAAAGCGCTGGATCGCATTCATGCAGGTATTACTGCTCATGGTGGAGAGATTAAAAAGTTGCATGAGCAAGGGCGTCGTCGCTTGGCTTATGAAATTGATGGCCACCGTGAAGGATATTACTATGTCATCTATTTTACAGCTCCTACTTCTGCCATTTCTGAGCTTTGGCAAGAGTATCACCTCAATGAGGATCTCATCCGCTTTGTCACCCTTCGTGCTGACAATGTGATGGAAAAAATCGAATTCAAACCTTTAGTTGAGCAGCAATAAGGAGTTCAAATGCTACAGAGAAAACCAAGATATAATCCTGAGCAATCAGATATGCGCTCTAAAAAAAGAAAGCGCTGCCCATTTACTGCTGCCGGTGTTAAAAACATTGATTATAAAGATATTGAAACTTTGAGCAAGTTTATCACAGAACGGGGCAAAATTTTACCTAGACGTATTACGGGCGTTTCTGCCTATCACCAGAAGAAACTTACAGCCGCAATTAAGCGTGCGCGCCACGTGGCTCTGTTGCCATTTGTTGCTGAAGTTTAAGATTAAGAGGAGAAAGAGCGATGGCAACACAATTACTATTAGTTGAAGACGTAGATGCTTTAGGGCGAAGCGGTGAAATCGTTACCGTTAAGCCTGGATATGCGCGCAATTTTTTGCTTCCGCAAGGGATAGCAATTATTGCGAATAAGCAAGCCTTACGTCAACAAGAACGCTTAAAGCAAGAGCGTCAAACAAGAGCAATAGAAGATAAAAAAGAGTCTGAAGCGATTGCCTCTCACATTGAAGGCGTTAACTTGATCACTGTTGTGAAGGTGGATCACGAAGGTCATATGTATGGATCTGTTCATACTCATGAAATTGTTAATCTTCTCCAAGAACAGAAGAATGTTTCGCTCGACAAGAAAAGCGTTCTACTTAAGCATCCGATCAAGACAACAGGTGTTCATCCGATCACTGTGAAGTTGAAAGAGGGGGTGACAGTAACCTTTAATCTAAAGGTCATGTCTGAAGAAGAGTATCGTACTTCTCAAGAGCTGGTTCAATAAGAACTGATCTTGATTTTTTTGTCTTAGAGCATGTCTGGAAAGTCTAACAGCTTTTATTCGAGAAGATTAGATTTTTCAGGCACCCCCTTACTCCTGTCGATAAACTGAATCGATAGGGGGAATCCGTGAGAACCTGTCTTCATGTTTTTTTGCCTTTAAGCTGCATCAAAGCCTCAAAGATCAAAAATCGCAATTCGCCCCTTCAAAGCTTTCTGAGAAGCCAAAAGGCAAAAAAACATGAAGACAGGTTATGAAATTTCCAACTGTTTTTTTGTTTATGCTTTCCTTGTTTTCTCCAGCAAAAGTTAATCTTTTTTTGCGCATTCTTTCAAAACGAAATGATGGATATCACAATTTATCTTCTGTTTTTCAAGCGGTGAGTCTTGGAGATGTCCTGAATGTCTCTTTACATCACAAAGACGAATTGACGTGTGATAATCCTAGCCTCCCAGTCGATGGTTCAAATCTTGTTTTGAAAGCCGTACAATTGTTCCGAAATAAAACAGGATTAAAGCTTTATTTTAAGGTGCAATTGAATAAAAAAATTCCTTTTCAAGCTGGTTTAGGAGGCGGTAGTAGTAATGCTGCGACAATGTTATGGGCCTGCAATCAACTGGCTAAAACCTTTATTCCATCAGCCATTCTTCAACAATGGAGTGGGGAAATTGGATCAGATGTCCCTTTTTTCTTTTCTTTAGGAACAGCGCATTGTACGGGTCGTGGAGAGTGTGTTCACGATCTTCCATTCCTTGGCGATCAATCATTGTTTATTTTAAAACCTCAAGGAGGACTCTCGACGCCCGAAGTTTTTCGTCGCTTGAGTGTGAATCATCCTGTTTGTGAACAGGTGAATCGAACGGATGTAGAGACATTTTTAACTGGTTCATTCTCTTATTTTAATGACTTAGAAAAGGCTGCGTTTGAAATCAATCCAGAGCTTTTAAAGCTCAAGTTGTTACTTCTTGAGCAGGGATTCAAACATGTGGTCATGTCAGGTTCTGGATCTTCTTTTTTCTGTTTGGGAGAAGCAGCTCTTCCTAAGTTATCAAATGTCACTATTTTTTCTACTCGATTTATTAATCGCTCTGCTTCAAATTGGTATAAGGTGAGTTAAAAATTGTAAAAGAAATTGAATTTTTGTGATTTTTCAATTTAGAAGGATGAAAATAAGATGAAACTTTATGGTGACCAATTGATTGTCGTGACAGGGGGGAGTGGGTTTATTGGTTCTGGAGTGGTTCGATATCTCAACGAGATGGGGATGAAAAATGTGGTCATCGTTGATGATTTAGGGCGCAGCGAAAAATGGAAAAATTTAGTGGGAAAAGACTTTGTCGATGTGATCTCTAAATCTCAATTGTTTGGTTGGCTTGAAGGAAAAGAATCGTTAATCGAAGCTTTTATCCATCTGGGGGCTTGTTCGGATACGATGGAAATAGATGCAGGTTATCTGTTGGAAAATAATTATCGCTATAGTGTTCGATTGGCAGAATATGCACTTAAACACGATCATCGCTTTATCTACGCTTCTTCTGCAGCAACTTATGGAGATGGATCTCAAGGGTTTAGCGATGATCATGCCCTCTTATTAAATCTTCATCCCCTGAATATGTATGGATATTCTAAACAACTCTTTGATCAATGGGCTTTTAATGAAGGGGTTTTAGATCGAATTGTCGGCTTGAAGTATTTTAACGTTTTTGGTCCTAATGAAGCGCATAAAGGGCGTATGGCTTCAGCCATTACTCGCATGGTTCCTCAAATTTTGAAGGGAGATAAAGTGAAGTTATTTAAATCGACACATCCTTCTCTCTTTGCTGATGGTGAACAGACGCGAGATTTTGTTTATGTGAAAGATGCGGTGAGGATGACCTGTTCATTTTTAACACATGATGGATCAGGGATTTATAATATAGGGAGCGGAAGGGGATCCACTTGGAATCAATTGGCTCATGCTGTTTATCGTGCATTAGACCGACAACCTGATATTGAGTATATCGACATGCCCTTGGAATTAATGGGCAAATATCAAAATTATAGTAAAGCTGAGATGGAAAAAACGGCTAAAGTCTTAAAAAGCGCTGCAACGTGCATCAGCTTAGAAGATGCCGTATCCGATTATGTTCGTGGTTATTTAGTTCAAGGTAAAACATGGTAAAGCTTGCAAATATGCTTCGGTGTCTAAATCCGACCAAAATTTTGGTTATCGGAGATATGATGCTTGATTCTTATACGTTTGGAAAAGCACGCCGAATTTCCCCTGAAGCTCCCGTTGCGGTTGTTCATGTTCAGGCTGAAGAGCGTCATCCGGGGGGATCTGGAAATGTGATTCTTAACCTTCTTTCTCTTGGTGCTCACGTGATTGCAGTCGGTCGAGTGGGCGCGGATTGGGCAGGGGAGCTCTTGTTTAATGCTTTGAAAAAAGAAGGTGTTGATGTTCGAATGGTTGTGACACAAAAAGGGTATTGTACACCTTTAAAAAGTCGAATTATTGCAGATAATCAGCAGATAGTTCGGGTTGATCATGAGGAGCTTGCCCCCCTTAGTCAGGCATTAGAGCAACACATGATTGATCGACTTGATGATCTGATGAATGGAATTCAAGTTGTTGCGATCTCTGATTATGGCAAAGGGGGGGTGACACCCACTTTAATTGCAGCGATCATCCAAAGAGCCAAGCGATTAGGTATTCCTGTGGTGACGGATCCTAAAGGGCATGATTTTAGAAAGTATAGCGGAACAACCGTGATCAAACCAAACCTCTCTGAAGCATATGCAGCTGCAAAATTACCGGTTACGGCCTCTTTACAAGATGTTGCAGCTATCCTTTTACTCGAATCTCAAGCTGAACTTTTAATGGTCACTAGGTCTGAAGCAGGGATTTCTTTATTTCATCGAGATGGGACTCGATTTGATTTTCCTGTTCATGTCAGAGAAGTTAAGGATGTAACGGGAGCTGGTGATACGGTTCTTGCTATGCTGGCCCATGCTATGGCTAATCACATGTCTTATGATGAAGCAGCTCATTTATGTAATGTTGCTGCAGGCATTGCCATTGAGCATATTGGGTGTGCCCGAGTCAGTTTATCTGACTTAGCACTTAGATTGTTTCAAGACAATATCAATAATAAAATTTTCGATCAGGATCATGTGTTCGTCCTCGAAGAAATATTGAAAAAAACCTCTTATTCAGTTTTAGTTCTCGCGCATTTTGATGCTTTAAGTTCTATGTTGTTTCAGTCAATCAAAAAAATTGTGGTCGAAGAGGGGAAGCATTTGCTTGTTTATCTGAATGAAAGTGAATCTAGCCAAACATGTCGTGAGATCTTATCTTCATTGCAAGAGGTGAGCTATATTGTCACTCATTTTGCAAGTTTGAACGCTTTATGTGAATCTGTTCCTCCCCATTCGGTCTATCTGTTTCATATTGAAGAGGATCGATTAGAAAAGATTGAGACAAAGAGTCATTCTCATTGGTATCAACAAGTCAAGGCTTTGATTAAATGTAAATAGAGCTCTTTCCAAGCTCTATTTGTTTGCTAAAATCCGCTAGCAGGAAAGCATCGTGCTCAAAGATTCTGAACAGATCCTTAGAATTTCACCTCCATTTCTGCTCCAACATAACCAGCAGGCCCTAAATCGTAGTCTCTTGCGTGATTGTTATTATGATCAGCGACTCGAAATTTTCCCCATAAAGTCGAGCCCGCGTGAAGATTAGCTGTCATAAATTTCGTCTCATATTGCACAAATAGCTCGGCTCCGAGGTTGGTGTACCGAACGAGGGGGCGATGAGAGTGCTGGTCGTGGTTAACGCGAAAACGAGAATTGAATAATCTTCCTGCTGCACCAATAGACCATTTAGGGTTAAGAGAATAAATTAAAGTCATATTCATTGGAAACACTAAGTTTAATTTCCATTTTTCAGAGATTGTCCAGTCAAAACCGATAATGGGATAAATACGATCCAATTTCATTCCCGTTTCAGCTAGAAATCCAATGTGAAAGCCGATATTTTGACAAAAAGTATATCGCCCCCAAAGAATGAGATCATAGCTTGTGTATTTACTGCTCCATTCATCTGTATCAAAATTGGCTGTCAATTGTGTTCGCCAAAACCAGCGATCAGCCCGTTTTGTAAATCCGGTTAAGGTAACAGATAAAATATTGAAGTGGTCTTGTTCAAACCAAGGATTGCCGTGCCAGTTTAAATAGGTTGGCGAAAAACCAACAGCAATCCTTCCTCCTTCGGTATAAGAGGGGTTATAGTAAACAATCATGCCGGCCTCAACTTGAGCTTCTCCATAATCGACCTTGTCTTTTTTATAGAAACCATTGGTGATTTCCCCTCCTCCGATAGCGTCGATATGAGTGTCAAAGCTAAAAGGAGTTCTTTTAGCCGGTTGGTTAATGTTTTCTTCCCCAATATTTTGAGTGTCAATATCAATGTCAGCCCATATGGAAAAAGTGATTAAAAGCAACAAATTTGTCAGAAGAATCGGTGTTTTCACAGTCATTTAATCCTTTGTAAAAATCAAGAAAATGAAGGTTGTTTTTAACGAAAATTTTCTATTTCGTCAACGAAGAAATCAATGTGAATGTTCATCATGAGTTGACATGTGTGCATTTTATAAAGATTTTATTAATCATTCTTAATTTTTTAAATTTTGATTGTATTGATATATACACAAATCGAATTTTTTAATTCATTTTCTAGCTTTTCATCTCTTTTTTCATTGTTTTATTGTTGAGTAAAATCATTATGTGTGTTAAGGTTCTAATCAAATTTATTAATTAATTTGAGCGTTATGATTTATGCATATTTTCCCATCAAAAACTCCTTTTTATTTTCCTCCTTTTTATTCAGGTTCTGTTGATCAAGAGAATGATTCAGTTGATTTTTGCTTTTATTTAAATCCATTTATCGATTTGATTAGTCGTGTCGGCGAAGGAGTGATTCTTGACTCAATATCTGTTGTTGTAGATCGATTTGATGAATTACGTGTGATTTTTGAGATATTTCATCGACTTATTTTCGCTCCAGTCTTTGACCCGACTTCTTCATCTTTTAAAAAAGAAATCGATCAATTACAGAGAGATGTTGAAGGGTTGCAAAAACAGATTGAGTCTCTTCCTCAACGATTTCAAATCAGCCATTTATACATGCGAGACCTGAAGGATTTCAAACGATTAAGTGAAAAAATTCATCAAGGCTACTCTAAATTGAGTGATTATCACACCTCTTTAAAGCCGCGTATTGATCGATATCCGATTCAAGATCAGCTAGAAACTGTTTTAAAGAGTTATCAAGAGCTTGAAAATCCAATCAATGATTACTGGTCCTCTAAAGGAGATTATATTTTAACTCGATTTAAAGAGATCGCTTCTTTTCTTGATAAAGGGAAACAACATCTCACGCAAGATCTTAAAAGTGAAGTCTCCCAAGGCTGGGAAGATTTGAAAACGATCTGCCTGTGTCGAATGGCTTTTGTTTCTTTTTCACATTTTTCACAAAAAAATGTAAGGAAATATGAGAGCATTAACGAGATGATGCAAATTCTCGTAGCACGGTCATCTCTTAGCGAGGCAGATCCCCTGAGCTTAAATAATATTGGCAATAGCTGCTATCTGGCGAGTTTTGTTCAGTCCCTTCTTTGCATCGATTATTTTCGTGATCGATTAAGTCAAATTCCAAAGAGACGTTCTAAAAAATCGGAAAAAGAATCGGAACAGGAATTGGAAGAGCAATATCAAAAAGAACTGAGAATACATCAAGAAATTCTTAAATTGATTGAAGATCAAAAGATGAATCAATCAGATAGAAAACTCACTTCAATCGAGTTAATTCTATTGATGTTAGGAAATAACTCGTCCGTTTATGGTTTAAGAAAAGCCATTTTCGATTCAGAATTCCATCCTGATTTACAACAGGCTGAGATCGGTCATCAGCATGATCCTGCGTATCTGGTCGAAATTTTTATTCAGCATTTTTTATCTGATTGTGTCTTACATTCTAGAGGACATGCCTGTACAGAAGATCTTCCGGGTTTGGAATTTCTCAATGGAGGAAAGGATGGGAAAGATGAAAGATTGGGGACTCTACCATTATGTTTATCAGGAAAGAACAGGACTCCTTCTCTAAGCAAACTCATTGCGGCTGAGTTTGCGAAGAAAAAAGGGGCTGAAGGAGAATATCGAGAGTTTGAATTAAAAGATGGAATGATCATCAAGGGAAAAGAAGAAGAGGCCAAGGAAAGTCTAAAAAAAGGGGATATGATAAAAGTTGAAGACAAAGATCGATATACTCAGTGGAATAGATTGACAAAGCTTCCTCCCGTTTTAACAATACAAATTAAAAGATTTCAAGGGGGATTGAATGAAAAGGGCGAGTATGTTGACTCAAAAGACGACCGCTCAGTTAGGTTGCCGGATGATGGAATTTTAGATCTTTCCGACTATTATGATGCGCAAGAAGGAGAGAGCGTGGATGCTCGTTATAGAATTAAAAGTATGATCAAACACATAGGATCCTCACTTCATTTTGGGCATTTTATTTCCTTTGTTGAAATTAAAGGAAAATATTATGAGTGCGACGATCTGAATCCCCCTGACTATTTTCAAGAGATTTCAAAATCTGACTTCTTCGATTGCCGACAGCCTTATCTCTTGTTTTTGGAACGGGTTTCTGATGATGAAGTTAACGATGATTTAATAGAGGAATTCTGAAAACAATCACTGTCTGCAGGAGTTTCCGTTTCCTAACGACATCACGAAAATCGCCCAAAAGTCAAGATAATGTTTCAATCAAATAAAATAGCTTGACTAGATAATGGAAAAATCTTTAGACTGTTGCTTTACTTTGCTCGGGTGGTGAAATGGTAGACACAAGGGACTTAAAATCCCTCGGATGCATAATCCGTGCCGGTTCGAGTCCGGCTCCGAGCAGCCAAACCGTTAGAAGGCGGGTTCTTTAACCTGGTTACCTTCTTTTTAAAGGGCTTAAGTCTTCATTGACTTAAGCCGCTTTATTATATGATTGGTCTGTTTTCATAACCTCCTAACCATTGAAATCAATGGCGTGGTCCACTGATGGTCCACCCCACAAACAATGGAGGTTATTAATATGGCATCAATTCAAAAAAGACAAAAAGCAGATGGGGAATATTCTTATAGAGTTCGTATAAGAGTTGAAGGAGCCCCTTTGGTCACAGAGACATACCCTACCCGCAAAGAAGCTTTGAATTTTGCTAGACGCATGGAAGCAGAAATTCGAGCTGGTAGATATTTTGGAAGAGAAGAAGATAAAGAAAAGACTTTTCTAGAATTTATCGATCGCTATATAGAAAAAGAGTTACCAAAAAATCCTAAAGGGTATGCAAAACAAAAAGCATTGCTTACTTGGTGGAAATCAAAATTGGGAAGCTATTTTTTATGTCACATTACACCATCTATGATTGCCGAGTTACGCGATAAGCTAATGAGTGAAACAACTTATCGTAAAAAACTTCGTACATCATCAACAACAAATCGATAATTAGAAGAAAAATACATTAGGTTGGATTACCCAAAACCTCTTCCCGCTCAATTTTTAGCTTATAAAAGGGATGAGTAATACCATTTATCAAAAATAACTTTTAGTGCATAATCCTCCGGTTAATCAATACAGGGGCAGTGTAAAATGAACGCATTTCAAAAAGAAATAGATCAACTGGCGGACACGGATTTTTTCCAACTGGCAAAAAGAGAACCTCATCCTCGATTACGAATTCGGCTTCTTGCATTAGGACATCTGCAATCAGGCAAAACAAA
>JBIRBM010000015.1:0-39346 GCA_044326545.1 Parachlamydiaceae bacterium
AAAGCCATCTGATTTGCTTTCAAGATCAGCTTGTATTTCAAAGCAAAATGATTCAAATTCGTTCGAATTTTTAAAAATTCAAGCTTGCAATAAGAAACAATTGATGCGAAAATGTGGTTCTTTTGAGAACGAATAACCTTTTATTGACGATGTCTGTAGTATGAGCTCGGTTTCCAAGTAGGGTATGCAGAAAAAAATAAAATTTGGGTAATGATTTGAGATTTTGGCTTCGCAAGCAACGTGAAAAGTTTTCTTAGGTCTAACCATTTAAGATGTGGTTGTCGAATAGCATCAAGAGCATGATACAGATTGAATCCATCAACAAAGGAAACAACGCGTTCCCTATCCATTTTTAACTCCAAAAAAAAACCACGAAGACGGACTCCGTGGCTGTCGCATGGGCGCACCATGCGGGATGCTATGGCCATATAATAGGGAAATTTCGATATTTTCTTCAAAAAAATCGGATTTTTGGTGCATTTTTGGTGCAATTGGGTACAATAAGCCATCATATCTGCTAACAGATGCGGATAAAAATAGCTGCTTTAACTAACTGATTAACTTGTGATTATGTGTAACCAGTTATCCTGCAGTATGATTTGCAACGGAATCATCATCCGATGATGTTGAACAGTCTCTAAGAGACTGTTTTTAACTCACCTTACGCACCAAGAGTGCTATTGAGGCTGATAGCCTCTTTGCTGCTCCACTTGTCTGCCTCCTTGCCCTCCATTTTCCAAATAATAGCGGCGCATCTCGAGAAATTCAGTATCCTTGTCAAATCCCGGGCCTCCGGAGGCCTCCGGATGTTCTCTATTATAGGCATCGCCTTGTGTTTCTCCCCGATAAAACGCTTGTCGATCATAGCGCCAGTTTTGCCTGTAATTCCAATCCCCTTTTCGATCGGCACGCTCGTGAATATCAATATCTCGTTCATCCATATAGGCAATTTCTTCCCGACCAGTCGCTTGCCTTTGCTGTGGGGCTTGAGGATTTCCATTCAAAACACCCGATCCCATGCTTTGAGGAAAACGATGAGGGGGAGAGTCAACACCGATCGTCTGGTTACCTGCAGCTGCACTTAAAAAAATTCCATACGAAAGAAACCCTAGCATTAGTAGCGCACATCGTTTAATCATGATAACCTCCGGTTTCGTTGACTTTATTGTTGCTTTAACAGGAGCTCTCTCCGATGACTGTCGATTGACAATCGGAAAGAAAAATAGGCGTAAACCCTATTAATTGCACGAGATTATTTCTGTGTCAATTTAAAACTTACCTCACGCACCAACCGCTTTCGCATTGCCCAAATTCCAGGATTCAGCTTGAATGAGTATAGTATCGGAAAAAAGATCAAAGGACGAGGTCGTATGTCGGAAAATGTTCAAATTGCAGCCCCACAATTACAAGGAGGCGCAAGACAAGAGGGTCAGTTAGCTCAGCGAATGATCATGTCCCATCAAATGCAGCAAGCGCTGCATCTGCTGCAACTTCCACTACAAGAGCTAGAACCTTTTATCGAAGAGCAAGTTGTGGAAAATCCCATTCTGGAAATATCTTCTGATCAAGAGGAGGATGATGAAAAAAGGGGCGTAGAAGAAATCAGTGAAGAAGAGACTCATCGAGGATCAGAAGAGAAAGAGCTCGTGATTAGCGATAAAGACCTCTCGATTTTAAGTCAGTTGGATGAAGATTTTCGAGACCATTTTGCCCAGAGTGAGCCAAGCCCCATTAAACGCTCATCCGATGAGGATAAACTCAAAACATTTCTTGAACAGTCGATTTGCGACGCTCCCACTCTAGGTGAAATCCTTTTGAAACAAGCAAGAGAGACATTTGAAACCCCGCAAGAGATCCAAATCGCCAACATCCTGATTGGGTATATCGATGAATTGGGTCTATTAAAAACTCCCCTTTGCGAGATTTGCGCTCTCCACCATTTATCAAAAGATGATGTACAAGACGTCCTCTCTATCCTTCAAACATTTGACCCATGCGGCGTTGCAGCTTCCTCAATTCAAGAATCACTTCTCATTCAATTACGCTCGCTGCATAAAGACAAAAGCCTTGCCTATCAAATTGTTCGAGACTACTACGATGAGCTTCTGCACAATCAGATTCCCCTCATCCAGAAAAAAATCAAATGCTCTTATGAAAAGATTCGGCAAGCCATAGAGCAAGATATTGCAAAGTTAAACCTCCATCCCGGAACCTATTTTTCTTCGGAGCCATCCCCAGTGATTATTCCTGACGTCACCCTCCGTCAAGAGGGTGAGACACTGATTGTTGAGGTTGAGCGTGATTACACCCCCTCTTTGCGTTTAAATTCTCATTATCTCAAGATGTTTCACGATCCAGATGTCCCGGCAGAGACCAAACACTATATCAAGCATCACATTCTATCAGCTCGCTGGCTCATCCGCAATCTTCAGCAACGTTTTTCAACGATAGAGCGAATTGCCCAAGTTTTAGCTCAAAAGCAATATGCATTCTTCACTAAACCCGATGGACAACTCATTCCGCTCACAATGAAAATGTTGGCAGAAGAGCTTGATTTGCACGAATCGACAATTGCTCGTACCGTCTCGAATAAATACCTATTCAGTCCTCGTGGCCTGCTGCCGCTGCGCGCCTTTTTTACCACCAAATACATCGGCGAAACAGGGGAAGATCTATCAGCCACAACAGTCAAAGAAGCGATCCTAGATCTGATTGGACAAGAAGACAAAAAACATCCTCTTTCTGATGATAAAATTTCCACAATACTGCGGACTAAAGGAATTCCTTGCGCTAGGCGAACCGTTGCAAAATACCGGTTAATGCTTCAAATTGGCAATACGCAGCAGCGAAGAAAATTCAGTTAATCCCTCTATTAGAGGGGATTTTGAACAGGTTCTAAAAAGCCTCTTGAGTTGGACACAAAATCCAATGTTTAGTATTGTCAAAATAAACTTATTTACACCAAAGACCCCCATCATGTTGACCATTTTAAAAATGTTTGGAAGATCTCCTTTTTCGCCTCTCCAATCACACATGAACAATGTATATCAATGTGTCCATCTGCTGCCTGAGTTATTCGATGCTCTTGAAAAACAAGATCATCCACAGCTTGAAACCATCAGCGAAAAAATTTCATATTTGGAACATGATGCTGATTTGATTAAAAATGACATTCGTAACAATCTTCCCAAAAGTTTATTTTTACCTGTTGATCGAGGAAACTTACTAGAAATTTTATCAATTCAGGACCGTATTGCTGATAACGTTCAAGATGTTGCTGTTTTAGTGACCCTTACCCCATTAGAATTGTTGCCTATTTTTAGTCAGGAGTTTAAACTGTTTCTTCAAAAGAATATTGAAACTTTTGATAAGGCTTACTTGATTGTAAAAGAATTGCACGAGCTTGTCGAATCCTCTTTTGGAGGAATGGAAGCGACTAAGGTTCGCTCAATAGTCAATGAAGTGGCTTATCAAGAGCATGAGGTTGACCTCATTCAAAGACAGTTACTGAAAAAATTATTTAAGGCGGAAGAGCAACTCACGTTTCTTTCGTTTAACCAATGGCAACGGTTATTTGAAGCGATAGGCTCAATTTCAAATTTATCTGAAAATTTGGCTTATCGGATTCGGATGACCTTAGAGGCTTAGAAGCTGTCCTAAAACTCAAAGTGTTTGTTTTAAGATGAAGTTTTAGGCTCCATTTGCCCCCTGCTTCTTCAACCATATTCACGTAATATGGCAGAAGAAAAAAGCAGCGTGGAAATGAGGTCTAAAATTCACTTAAATCACATCGCTTTCAGTTTTAGAACAACTTATTAGACACCCTCTTACAATTAAAGTCACTCATCTTGCGCACCAAAAGTGCTAATTGGGTTGAGCTAAAGCATTGAGATTGAAAAATTGCAAAAGAGTCAATATCTCTTCCGATATGAGCTGTTTTGCAATCTTCCAACCGCAACAGCTCCCGTTTCAGCAAAACTAGCGCTCTTCATGTGTCTGATGGGTAAAGTAAAAGGAATATGGAGACAGGTTTACTCATTCTTATTTTGGTCACAGGCTTTTACATGGCCTGGAATATTGGGGCTAATGATGTTGCCAATGCAATGGGAACATCCGTTGGATCAGGCGCATTAACCCTAAGGCACGCTGTGATCATCGCTGCCATTTTAGAATTTTCCGGGGCTTTTTTCTTTGGATCACACGTTTCAAAGACAATGCAAAGTGGAATTATTAATGCCGATCTCTTCGCAGGCGAACCTCGCATATTAGTTTACGGCATGCTGGCCGCACTGGCATCGGCGGGTGTTTGGCTCCAAATGGCCTCTTATTTTGGCTGGCCGGTCTCAACAACACATTCAATTGTGGGTGCAATTGTTGGGTTTGGCGCCGTTGTAGGAGGGATGGAAGTTGTTTACTGGAAACAGGTGGGATTTATTATCAGTAGCTGGATTCTCTCGCCCGTTTTAGGGGGAATTTTAGGATTTTATATCTTTAATATCATCCGTTGTAAAATTTTCTATTCTGCCAATCCTGTCGAAGCGGCACGAAAGTTGACCCCTTACCTGGTTTTCTTTGTCGTCACGATCCTTGCGATGGTGTTTATTTTTGAGGGGTTGCGCAATCATACGATGACATTATCGACACAACAGAAATGGGCTTTGACATTTAGTCTTGGACTCATCGGCTCATTTATAAGCTATTTTTTAGTTCAACGCATTTCGCCATCAACAGAGGCTTTATCCTCAGAAAATATTTACAGTGAAAACATTTCCCACTCTCTAGAAAAAGCGCGTAAACACTTGCAAAAAGTGACGTCGTCAACACAAGGGGAAATGCACTACCATGTCGGCCTTATCGTAGATGAGATCAAAGGGGTTGAACAGACGATTCAACAAAAACAAAGTACTCATGATAGCCACTCAGAATTTCTGAAGGTTGAAAGAATTTTCAGTTATTTGCAAATTATGAGCGCATGCATGATGGCCTTTGCCCACGGAGCAAATGACGTTGCAAATGCAATCGGCCCCCTCTCGGCCGCCGTTTCGATTTTAACAACCGGAATTTTTGCAGTCGATGCACCAGTCCCTCCTTGGGCATTGGGATTAGGGGGAATCGGGATTGTGATTGGGCTTGCAACATGGGGCTGGCGGGTGATTGAAACAATAGGTAAAAAAATCACTGAATTAACCCCTACACGTGGCTTTGCAGCAGAATTTGCTGCAGCTACAACAATTGTCTTGGCCTCCCGTCTTGGAATGCCTATTTCCACGACCCACACCTTAGTCGGCGCCGTATTAGGCGTTGGCCTTGCAAGAGGGCTTGGAGCTGTTAACTTAACCACAACAAGAGATATTTTAATTTCTTGGGTTGTCACAGTCCCCATTGGCGCTCTCCTTGCAATTATTTTTTTCTATCCCATTCGGGCGATATTTGGATAAGAGATCGGCTATCCAAATCACACACTCACCTGATGCACCAAGAGTGTTATTTCGCTTCAGGCTAAATGGTCCTCTTGATGCCTAAGGCGAGTGCGTAAGGTGAGTAACAAAAACGAGCGAAGAGTTTTTAAATGGAGAAACATGATATGACAGAAAATCAACAACATTGGTTTCAGCAACGCTTTTTTAAAATTGCAATTGGGTGTATTGTCGCGCTCCTTGTCCTCGCTCGGATTGGCTATGGTTATGGTCAAGCTCAAACGACAACAAATAAGCAAACGATTCTACAAGGCTCTCTTCATATTCAGCCGACACAACCTGTTCAGGATGATTTAACAAATAAAATTCAACCAGGAACAGCAGTTAAAATTGGAGTGATGGTAGAAAATAAAGGGCAGCAAGCAAGCTCTGCAGGACAATTATATGTGCGGTATGCATTTGCTAATCCTCTGCAAGACGAACCAGAAAGCGTGATTTTTGAAACGGAAAAAAAACCGCTTCCTCCACTTGAGCCCGGAAAAAAAGTGAAAGTGATTTTTAACACACCTCACAAAATTCCTTCTCTTCTTGATTTTGTCCGCCATGACTGGTCCATCCGCGAATATCAGGCAATTGCTGTTGTCAATGATGAAGACTATATGATTGGAACCCTTGCCATCACATTTTCTGCTTACTATTACCCAGGGATCAAAAAAGAATTTCCAATCGAAATTGCCTCTTCTTCAAAAAATTCTGAATAAGTGTCTTTCGACATAGTGGTCAAAGCGATAAAAATGAGAAGCAGAGCCCTTTTCTCAAACAAATCGAGTGATACAAAAGGTCTATTTGATATTTTTAAGAGCAGCTGTAATTAAAGAAGGCAAATCTGCCCTCTCTGATAGTTCCTCTAAGCTTTGTTTAATCGCTCTTTGGGCCACGCTTTGATTATAACCTAAATTGATGAGAGCGAGCATTGCATCCTGAGCATTAGAGGAGAATGAATCAGAACTGGGAATCGGTAAGGGTGATCCACTTAAAGGAAGGAATTGAGAAACGCGATCTTTTAGCTCAACAACCAACCGCTCAGCAGTCTTTTTCCCAATCCCGGGCACTCGGCAAAGAGTGGGTAAATCTTGACAAGCAATCGCTGTTTGCAACTCAGAGACTGTCAAATGTCCGATGATGCTTAACCCTAATTTCGGACCAACTCCCGTCGCGTTCATCAAGACCTCAAATAAATCACGTTCTTGATGGGTCATAAATCCATATAGAGCATGAGAAAGCTCTCGTACGATAAAGGTTGTAAAAAGCTGAACAACTTGCCCAATTTGAGGTAAATCATCAAAGGTGCGGCAAGGAATGCAAATCGAATAACCAATTCCATTGACGTCAACAACGGCAGAATGTGGGGTTATCGAAACTAAGAGTCCTTTAATATAAGCAAACATTTTTCACTCCCTTAAAAGCCTGTTATGAATCACTTCCTTTAGCCGCCAAAAGTGGGGTTTGAGCTAGAGGTTCTAAACTTCTTGTTTTTTTTTAATATGATCCGCCGCTTGGGCATGACAAATGGCTAATGCCAAAGCATCGGCTGCGTCTTCAGGCTGAGGAAGAGCCGCCAACTTTAAAAGTTGTTGGACCATCCCCTGCACCTGCTGTTTACTTGCCCTTCCATTTCCCACAACAGCCCTTTTTGCAACGGTCGGAGCATATTCAAAAACAGGCAATCCTTTTTTCTTAGCCGCTATCATCGCCACTCCCCTGGCCATTCCAAGCTTAAGAGCGCTTTGCGCATTTTTATACATAAATTGCATTTCAACAACTAGGACAGTGGGTTGATATTTTTCAATGAGCTCCTCAACACTTTGAAAAATGACGAGATATCGCTCCGATAATTTAAAGCCAAGAGGAGGTCGAATGCATCCATAATCAATCGGACTATAGGTATTGCCCTCAACAGAAATCAGACCGTAACCGGTCACTTGAGTCCCTGGATCAATTCCTAAAATGATTTCTGGGCAACTTGGCTGTGTCTTCATACAATGTCTTAAATTCAGAGGATCAGGATAAAGAGGACGATAAAAAAGAAAAATACACCACAAGTGATTAGTCGTTAATAGGAGGATGACGCATCCCAAATAGATTATATTTTTCCTCAAGAAGAGGCGTTTCAGAGGTTGTAAAAGAGGGATCATTGGCTGAAGAATTTTCAAATGAATCAGGAGTGAAAGTCGTGTGATCCCCCTCTTGCTCTCCTTGATAATCGCCTTGAGAAGGATGAGCGCCCCCCCCAATAAAGTGGCCCAAATTTGTCAGGAGACTCTGCACTTGTAAATGTTTCTCTTGAAATTTTTTAAGTTCGTGCACTTGCTTTTCACTTTCTTGCCATTTATCACACATAGCAAAATATTTTTCTTCCCATTTGACAATCTGATGTTCATGCCCCTTTAAGGCATCGTGCAACTGCTCTTGCAATTTTTTTTCCTGCTTTTGAAAAGAGTCGATATTGAGCTGAAATTGCGCTATTTGCTCTTTTTGATCCTCTATGATATAGAAAAATTCGTTTAAATTTTCCTGTTGTCTTTCTACTGTTTCACTTAAAACAGCTGCCTCTTTCACTTTTTTAGCTAAATGTTGCTGCGCAATTTTTAAATTTTCTTCATTCTCATCTAAAAGAATTCTCATTTCATCTCGCTCTGATTCCATGACGATTTTTTCTTGATGAAGCATGTGGATTTGTTCAGAAAATTCTTGCAGTTTTGTCTCTTGATTTGCGGCAATCGCCTCTAAACGGTCTAGCTGTTGCTCTAATTGGATGCGTACTTGGATTGACTCTTCCAACGATTGACTGCGCTGTTTTAATTCATCCTTTAACTGATGATATTGATGTTGAATCAGTTCTTTCTCTTCACCCACCCTCTTCAAATCATCCAATCGTGTATGGAGCTCTTTGGTCTCTTTGCAGCTTTCCAGCCATTCAATATTTTTAGCCTGAAAAGAGGCTTCACTTTCTTTTTGAGATTGCTCGAAATGATGCAAGCGATCTTGAAGAGCGAGGTATTTCGACGATTGCTCTTCCATTTTCTCTCGCAGCTGCCTGCATTCGTGCTCCAATTCCATTTTTTCATTTAAGAGGGCAATATAGCGAGACTCTAAAGCTTTCGTTTCGCTTTTATCCTCTATTAGCATTTGTGTGATGATCTCAAGCTGGTCTCTTACATAATGAGAGGAAATGCTTGAGGCGCTTTCTTCAAGATCTTTTTCATTTAATTTCTGATTGCTTAAGAGCTGCTGAAGATGATTGATTTCTTGTTGAGTACTTGTTTCTTTTTGTCCTCTCTCTTCCTTCAGATTGTTGACTTCATTTTGCGCAAGAATTAAATCCGCACGAACCTGTGCAAGTTCAACCGACACCTTTTCCATTCCCTCCCGTAAAGGGAAATTGCCGTCGCTAGAATCAATGGATTGTCCTCTTTCTTGTTCATTTTCTATTTCAATCCGATTAGACAGAGGACGCAATTGATTGAGTTCATCGCGCGCTCTATTTAAAAGATTTTTTAATGTGATCTGCTGCCCTCTTAAAGCTTGGAGTTCATCCTCATAGCCCTCTTGTTTTTCTTTCCATTCAAGTTGAATTCTTTCACACTCTTTTTGGGCAGCGACACGTTGATTGCGTTCAGTTTGCAATTCAAGATGGATGTGGTGTACGCTTTTTTCATAGTGTTGCTTAACGGTGACAAGAAGCCTTTTCAGGTGAAGAATTTGCCCATCCTCATGATGCGATAAATCCTGAACATCCCGATCGCCTTGCCGCTCATCTTCTTTATTGGGATAGATCTGTTTCGTCAATCTTTTCTCTCCATCACTTAATTTAGCTCTTTTTTTGACAAATTTTTCGTGATACACTGCTTAAAGCTCAATACGTGATTATTGCGCTCTTTAACAACCTGTACAGAATCTTTGATCACGATACTTTGCTGCGATAAACTCACAAAACATGTTCGCAATATTTTTTAACATTGCGAACATGTTTTGTGAGTTTATCGCCGGTTTTAGCAAACACATCATCGGATCAAAAATTTTGAACAGGGTCTAAGAAGCTGTACTAAAACTGAAAATCATTTGATGTAAGTGAATGTTAGACTCCATTTGTACGCTGCTTCTTCAGCCATATTAAGTGAATATGACTGAAGAAGCAGCGTACAAATGGAGCCTAATCCTTCATTTTAAAACAAACGCTTTGCGTTTGAAGACAGCTTCTAAGAAGGTGTTTTAGAACCTGTTTAAAATTCACAATTCAAGCGAAACGATGATAAACTGATTCAAGCTCAAGGTGTGAATTTAGGCTTGAATGAGTCTATTAACTCCCCTAACGAACCGGGAGAGGCGCATTAAGGAGTCCACGTATGACCATTCAACGTTTGCCTCTATTGGAATCACCAAAACAAATTATTGTCAGGATGCCAAATTGGCTTGGGGATCTAGTGATGGCAACACCTATCTTAACCGATTTGCGTCATCATTGGCCAGAAGCAAAAATTACAGCCATGTGCCAAGGAGCGCTAGGCACTGTTATTCAAGAAGATCCACATATTGACAACCTGTTCAATTTTCACCGATCACGAGGCTGGTTCAATCGTCAAACCAATGAAGAGATTATCCTTCCCCTGAAAAAAGGACAATTTGATTTAGGAATTTTGATGACAAATTCCTTATCCTCAAGCTATTGGTTTTGGCGAGGGGGGGTCAAACATCGCGTAGGGTACGCGACACATGGACGGAGTTTGCTTCTGAATCATCCAATCCCTCCCCCTCCCACACTTGATCGCCTGCATTTGGTTATCGCTTATAAAAGTCTGCTAGAGCCATTAGGAATCGCCATTTCGAAAAGCTCTCCCCATCTTTATCTTACAAAAAAAGAGCAAACAGCAGCAAGAGAAAAATTCGCGGAGAAAGGGATTCAAAATCAAGACATTGTGATTGGAATCAATCCGGGAGCCGCGTATGGATCGGCAAAATGTTGGCTGCCTGAACGGTTTAAACAACTCAGTCAACATCTCATTGAAGATCCTTGTGTTAAATTGGTCTATTTTGCAGACAAAGCAGGCACCCCTTTGGTCCAAGACATTTGTGCCGGATTTCCAACAAGTCAAGTCGTGAATTTAGCAGGTCAAACATCACTTCGGCAATTAATGGCAACGATTCAAAGCTGTGATTTTTTTCTGACCAACGACAGCGGTCCAATGCATGTTGCTTCAGCATTAGATGTCCCGTTGATCGCCCTTTTTGGATCGACAAGCGATATCGCGACCTCTCCATATAAGGGAGGGATTGTCATTCATAAGCATGTCCCCTGCTCACCTTGCTATCGTAGGCAATGCCCCATCGACTTTCGCTGCATGACCCGTATTGAAGTTCGAGAAGTCTATGATAATCTTTTAGCGTTGATTGACAAGAAGAAGAAAAAAAAAGAAAAATCTGAAAAAAATCTTGATCTTTTTCTTTGAAAAAGGAAATGTAAGGACATTTGGAAGCTGTTTCAAATCATCCGATTTGAAAATAGACTTCTTCGGAAACTTGCTTTGCTTGAAAAAATTGCCCTTTTTGAGCAGATTTTTTTGAAAATGTTGAGAGCGTATGCGTGCATACGGTCGAAAAATTTTACAAAAAAGATGCCAAAAATGGCGGTTTTAGCAAGTAAATGAAGTGTCCGAAGAAGTCTAATGTTAAACAGACTCTGATAAGAAGATCTGCACATTTATAACCCTATCACGGAGATTTAAAAATGAATGTACGTTCGATTTTATTCACCCTTTTATTATGCGTGCCCTCCCTTATGTTTGCCGGAATCGCAGGTGGTTACCGTGTTAAAGGAACCGATCCTGATGGCACAACGTACACAGGCTCTCTCTTGATACAAAAAGAAGCATGCGGCGTTTACTCTTTCGCATGGAATTTGGATGATGGCTCTAACTATCTTGGCGAAGCGATCCAGCAAAAAAATGGGCTGTCAGTGGCATTTGATTCATCAGGGAGCCGACCTGGTGTCCAATCATACAAAATTAGCAAGAACCGAATAGAAGGCCCTTTTATATACATCGGTGACACTTCAAAAGGTTATGAGATAGCAAAAAAAGTTACCCGTTAATCCCTCATAGAGCATGTCTTAACACTTCGAGTTCTTAGCATGCCTAACTGACCTGACGCACCGGGAGTTTCATTTCGGTGCGTCAGGTGAGTGCCTAAGATGAGTGTTTAAAGACACTCTAGACGTCTACGATAGATCTCCTTGATAGCAGCACTTCTTATACTTCTTCCCACTACCGCATGGACACAACTCATTGCGGCCTATACGAGGGCCTGAAGTCATCGAATCCCCTTCGTCATCTTCATCTTCGATCTCCTCTTCTGCCCTCTCTTTCGATCCACCTTGTGAAGCAGACTCCTGCTGCAAATCATCAAAAAGAGAGCGATTGCGCTCCATGCGCAAACCAGAATTCATAAGAAGCTGCTGAAGTGTCTGCTGTTGAGGGGCAATAATTTCAAACCGAAAAATGGCACGTCCTATTTCACTCCTCAGATGACGACTTAATTCATCAAATAAGGCAAAGGCCTCATGCTTGAATTCAGTTAAAGGATCACGCTGTCCCACAGCACGCAAAGTGACATCAGAGCGCAGGTGATCCATTCGAAGCAAATGTTCCTGCCACAGTTGATCTGTTTTACGAAGCATAAGACTGCGCACCGCATTGTGTGCGGGACGAGGAGGTTCGCCTTGAGCAATCAATTGAGGGGGAACTTTTCCGTTTTCCCTTTGAAGCTTCTCTTTAAAAGCCTGTACCACTTTTTCTGCCGCGATCATTTCGATTTGCTCAACATCTAAATCATCGCGATCAAACTCACCCAATTCAAATGTAACGGGAAAAAGATGCATCAGCCACTGGCGATACCCCTCAGGATCCCATCCATTTTCTTCCCCCCTTTTTTGAAGAAAACGCTCCGCACCAATCAAGCAGACACTTTCAATAACATCAATTGCAACCGGTTCTATGTCATCAACTTGAATTAAATCATTACGAAAAGCATAAATCTCTTTTCTTTGCTTATTCATCACGTCGTCATATTCAAGAGTATGCTTACGCATCGTGTAATTGCGTTGTTCAACCCTTTTTTGCGCCGTTTCAATCGATTTATTGAGCATACCGGCAGAGATAGGCTCTCCTTCTGGAGGACGAAATTTCTGTAAAATAGCCGTAATGCGAGGAGATGCAAACAGACGTAACAGAGAATCTTCGAATGAAATATAAAATTTGGATGATCCAGGATCTCCTTGACGGGCACATCGTCCCTTTAACTGTCTGTCAATCCGACGTGATTGATGACGTGTTGTGACAATCACATACAATCCCCCCACATCAGCAACACCCTCTTCCAACTTAATATCAGTTCCACGGCCGGCCATGTTAGTGGCAATCGTAATTGCTCCTCTTTTACCTGCCTGAGCAATGATTTCGGCTTCCCGTTCATTTTGCTTCGCATTCAAAACAGTGTGTTCTAAGTGATTTTGCTTAAAAATACGCGACATTTTCTCGGACACTTCAACCGATTCTGTTCCAATCAACACAGGACGTCCTTGTTCATGCGCAGTACGCACCTCTTTCAAGATGGCATGATACTTTTCCCTTTCCGTCATGTAAATTTCATCATTGTAATCGATCCTGGCGCATGTTTTATGTGTTGGAATTTCAAGAACATCTAATTTGTAAATTTCTTTAAATTCCTGAGACTCCGTCATCGCCGTTCCGGTCATCCCCGATAGTTTTTCATACATGCGGAAGAAGTTTTGAAGGGTAATTGTCGCATATGTTTGAGTTTCTTTCTGAACCTCCACCCCTTCTTTTGCCTCAATCGCCTGATGCAATCCGTCTGAGAACCGGCGTCCTGGCTGCGCACGCCCGGTGTTTTCATCGATAATGACAATTTTATTATCGTGCACAATATAATCGACATCTTTTTCCATTAAAAGATGGGCGCGCAATAACTGACGCAGATTATGGGCTCTCTCTTTTCGCTTCGTATCTTCTTCGCGAATCGCAAGCTTTTTTGCCATTTTCGCTTCTTCATCTAGATCCGGATTTTCATCTACTTTGATGTATTCATGACTGATATCCATCATAATGAAATCTTCAGGACTTCCAATTCCGCCACTATAAGTCTGCCATGACCCAATTCCCTTATCAGTCAATTCGTATTCGTTACTCTTTTCATCCACAATCATGTAAAGATCTGCAAGCGCCGCAAGACGTTCATCTTTATTTTGATCTCCATGATAGTAAATATCCCATTTATCAATGGCAGCACGGGTATCGGGATTTTCCTTCGCCCGCTTTAACACTTTATTTTGCGGAGTTCCCTTACCAACTAGCCAAAGCTTCCGATAGGCCTCTTTTTGTGCCTCATCTTGCTTTTTATCTTTTTTGTCTTTTGAATTTTCAATTTGATCTAATGTTTTCCAGGCCTCTGTTGCTAAGCGATTACAAAAATCACGCTGCCGCCGGACAAGTTCTGCAACGCCCTCCTTTAATTCATTATACATTTGGCGCCCTTCAGGAACCGGACCTGAAATAATCAAAGGAGTCCGAGCTTCATCAATTAAAATCGAATCCACTTCGTCGATAATGACAAAATAATAGCCTCTTTGAACCTGCTCGAACTTTGTCATCGCCATAGAATTATCGCGCAGATAGTCAAAACCAAATTCAGATGCTGTTCCATAGACAATATCGGCAGCATAAATGCGCTTGCGATCTTCAATTGGAACACTATTGGTCAACGCTCCTGTCGTCAAACCAAGCCAGCGAAGAACAGTTCCCACCCACTCACAGTCACGCTGAGCCAAGTAATCATTAACCGTCACCAAATGAACAGGTTTGGCTGATAAAGCATTGAGATAAAGGGGCATCACAGCGGTGAGTGTTTTTCCTTCTCCCGTTTGCATTTCAGATATTGCGCCATAGTGCATCGAAATAGCAGAAAGGATTTGGACGTCGTAAGGAACCATATCCCATTTTTGGTTATATCCCGAGACATGGACTTCGGTACCCGACAAACGGCGGCAAGCATTCTTGACAGCGGCATAGGCTTCAGGCAATAGATGATCTAATGACTCTCCTTTTTGATGACGCCGGCGAAATTCATCCGTTTTCTTTCGCAGTTGTTCATCGGTCAAGGCATTAAATTGTTCGTCCCATCGATTGACATCTTGTACAATTTTGCGGTATTTGCTTAACAGGCGGTCATGAGCACTGCCAAAAATTTTCTTGAGAAATCCAAACATATTTACTCTCTTGTAATGAGCGTTATCTTTGCAATTGATGGTAGATACTAAAATAACAAATCTTTTCTTTCTAGGATAAAACAAGGCCTCATTGATTCAGCTCGGCTTTTTCATCGATCAAATTTGCAACAAGAGCTGTCCATCCGGTCTGATGTGTTGCCCCCAAACCTCCTCCATTGTCTCCATGAAAATATTCATGAAATAATAGATAATCCCTCCAATACACATCCTGTGCATAAGGGAATTGATCTCCCCAAAACGGACGCTTTCCTTTTTGATTTTCTTTAAAAAGGGAAATCAGACGATTTGCAAAAGAATCAGCCATTTCCTCAAAAGTGACGGAGTCCTCTCCTTCGCATTCAATCAATTCGTCTTTAAACACCGAAGCATACGCTCGAAGCGATTTGATCAAAAGAAAAGTCGTCGGCATCCAAATCGGGCCTCGCCAATTCGAATTTCCTCCTTTGATCTTTTCAATGGACTCAGCCGGTTCATACATCAGCTTCCAGTTTGCAAAAACAAAAGGATGTTCTTCATGGAATTTCGACAGACTTCGCAATCCATAATCGGATCTAAACTCATTGGGACTCCACACATACTTTAATATTCGACTGAGATGATCTCCTTTTGCTAAGCTCAGGACATATTTTTTCTGATTTTGACTTGTCACAACTGTGACACACGCCTCAGTTAAATCTTTCCTTTGACTTAAAAACCATTCAAAATCGCGTTTAAAGTGAGGCAACAGATCGATCTCCTCCTGAGTCAAAATTTCCACTGCATACAGAGGGATAATCCCGACAAGAGAGCGAATTTTAAACTGTTTATACGTTTTATCGGGATAAGAGAGGACGTCATAGAAGAAACCATCTTTTTCGTTCCATAACTCGTATTCTTGATTATCCCGCATTTTCATTGCGTGGCCAATCACGGCAAAATGTTGAAAAAACTTCGTTGCAATAGGTTCATAACTTGCATCCTCTTTTGCAACTTCTAAGGCCAGCCGCATTAAATTCAAGCAATACATCCCCATCCATCCTGTGCCATCTGATTGTTGGATCCTGACGCCCCCCGGAAGCTTTTCAGAACGGTTGACAATTGCAATATTATCTAGACCTAAAAACCCTCCCTCAAACACATTATTTCCCGCACTATCCACTTTATTGACCCACCACACAAAATTCATCAGCAGTTTAGCCAGACATTTCTTAAGGAAAGAGCGATCCTCAATCCCTGTCCTATCCCTTTGCATGCAATAGAGTTGCCAAGCAGCAAAAGCTTGCAGAGGAGGATTTAAATCTGAAAAATCCCACTCAAATGCAGGAACCTGTCCATTGGGATGTTGGAATTGATCAAATAAGAGAAGCCAGAGTTGTTCTTTTGCAAATTCAATATCGACAAGGCCAATCGTTAAGCAATGAAATGCCAAATCCCACGACGCGAACCACGGATATTCCCACTTATCCGGCATCAGCATCACCCGCATCGAATTGAGATGCCGCCAATGTTGGTTACGAATATTCCATCGAGAAGAGGGAGGAGGAAAAGAGGTGTTGTCTCCCTTCAGCCATAAATTGACATCAAAAAGATAGATTTGCTTGCTCCACAATACCCCCGCAATCGCCTGTCTTTGAATCATTTTTTCTTCTTCTGTTGCACCTTTTGGGTGAACTGTACTAAAAAATGCATCAGCCTCTTTTCTTCTTTTAAGAATAATGTTTTCTGCCTCAACAAGAGGCAATTCCAATTTCTGATCAGATAATCTAAAATAAAGGGTGATCGATTTTCCTGGAGGAATTTTTGGAAAGCAATAATCAATACAGGCTTTTGTCCCCTTCTCTTCCGGATTAACGGCTGCTTCTTGATTCACAATAGTGCGATGAAATGCGTCTTTGTGATATTTTTTATCGACTCTGAAATCTTCATTATCAGTAAAGAGGGGTCTGCCTCCAGATGGAGAGTAAAAATATCGTTTTCCTAAATGGTAATCAAACATCAAGTTTTCAGGAGAAAGCTTATGAGAATCATCGGCAATCAAACACAGGTCATCTTTGGCCGGTTCTGTCACGATAATCGGCTCGGGAAGGGGCTGATTTTGCCAACTCCATGTATTGCGAAACCAAAGATGAGGAATGATATGGAGCATTGCCTCGTCGGGGCCCCGATTGAACGCTTCAATTTTTATGCAGATGTCTTCGGAAGAGGCTTTTGCGTATTCAATAAAAATGTCAAAATAGCGATTCTCTGCAAAAATTCCGGTGTCGACTAATTCATATTCTTTGTCTCGAGTGCTCTTCTTTTGATTTTCTTCAATCAATTTTCTATAGGGAAATTCTCTTTGAGGATATTTATAGAGAAATTTCATATAAGAATGAGTCGGGGTGCCATCAAGATAGAAGTAATATTCCTTAACATCTTCTCCATGGTTGCCTTCATTGGAATTTACACCAAAATAGCGCTCTTTTAAAATAGGGTCGACGCCATTCCAAAAAGCGGGAGCAAAAAGAAGAATTTGATACCGATCGCACCATCCGGCAATCCCATCTTCCCCCCATCGATAGACTTTTGATGCCGCTTTTTCAAAAGGAAAATATCCCCAAGCATCCCCATTCCAGCTATAATCCTCCCTAACAGTGCCCCACGCCCTGTCGGAGACATAAGGCCCCCATTTCTGCCATTGAGGGACTGATCCTTCTACCTTTTCATTGACTCGTTGATATTCTTCGTTCATAAAGCCGGCATCCCCTCATGTATTAAATCGTGTGTCCCATCTCTTGTAATTCAGAAAGGAAAAAATAGCAAAAATAAATCATCTATTGCCTGACTTGAGGTAAAAAACAGAAATTTCTTGGATCGAAGTGGGGATTGAAAAAAAAGGATTTGCAAAGGTAAACTGTTGGATGACTTAGCCTATTGACATGCTTGCGATTTTCGATTCCCCAGAGCTTTCACGTAAGGGAAAGGCTAAAAAAATAAGAAGACAGATTCTTGCCTCTTACAAGGCCCTCTCTTCACAAACACAGGTTATTAAATCTCGATTTAAGGAGAACGCATATGAGATCATCAAACCCTGCATTAATCTCAAACCCTTTTTCGGGTTTTGGAGTCGTATCTGAATCTAATGCTATGACCGTTCGCGGCACAATCAATAAAACCGCTATTCTTCTATTGCTCGTCATTCTTCCGGCGGCTTGGGTATGGAAACAATTTTCGATTGGAGGGCAGAATCCTGCCACCGTCCAAACCTGGATGATGGTAGGACTTGTGGGGGGCTTTATCCTCTCTTTGGTGACAATTTTTAAAAAAAATTGGGCTCCAATGTCAGCTCCTTTATACGCTGTTGCCGAAGGACTTTTTTTAGGAGGCATTTCTGCAATATTCGAAAAAAGCTATCCTGGCATCGTAACTCAAGCCGTTAGTTTATCTATTGCAACCCTTCTTGTCATGCTCGCCTCCTATCAAGCGGGGTGGATCCGTCCCACTGAGCGCTTTAAATGGGGTGTTGTTGCCGCTACAGGAGCGATTGCATTGGTCTATCTAGTCTCTATGATTTTGGGATTTTTTGGTGTCAACGTCTCATTTATTACAGGGAACAGCCTTTTCAGCATTCTTTTCAGCTTTTTTGTTGTAGGAATTGCTGCTTTGAATTTTATCCTTGATTTCGATTTCATCGAACAAGGCTCCCGCGCCGGAGTGCCCAAATACATGGAATGGTATGGCGCATTTGCTTTAATGGTCACTTTAATTTGGCTTTATATTGAAATTCTGCGCTTGCTTGCGAAAATCAACGATCGTCGATAACGAATCTCATGACCGCTCTATCCCCTAAGATAGGTTTTAGAGGGTGTCTAAAAAGTATAGCGGCTTACAGCCTACGTAAAAGTCCTCGCCGTTGAAAGCTTGCAAAGGGGGCAATATCTCTGTCGATATTGCCCCCTTAAATCTCATGACAAATTTAGGGATGCCAAAAAGTCTGAGAAAAGGGGCCTTCCGCCGCCCTCTCTTTTGCCTCACACCTTCTCAGAGATGTCACTGGCTCTGTGGTGAATCGTACAACACAGCCTCTATTTGTCACCTCTCTTGTATTGCTCACTCAAAAAATCATGATCCATTTTATAAAGGCCATCAGCGTTTCGATAACCTCCTGTCGATCCAAGAGCCAATTCAATCTCCAATAATCGGTTGTATTTTGCTGTCCTATCTGATCGAGCTAAAGAGCCTGTTTTAATTTGACCGGTATTCATAGCGACGGCTAAATCAGCAATGAAACTATCCTCAGTTTCACCGGAGCGATGAGAGATAATTGTCGCATAACCATGCGTTTGGGCGAGTCGAATGGCCTCTAATGTTTGAGATAAAGTTCCAATCTGATTCAGTTTAATTAAAATTGCGTTTGCAACCCCCATTTTAATTCCATTTTTTAAAAAAGAGGGATTTGTGACGAAAATGTCATCTCCGACAACCTGAATTTTTTTCCCTAATTTTTCCGTTAAAACCTGCCATCCCGACCAATCCCATTCTGCTAATCCATCTTCAATCGAATCAATCGGATAAGATTGACAAAGTTTATCGAGATATTCAATTTGTTGATGTGACGTCCGCTCAGCAAACGGCTCATTCAGCTGTTTTTTTTTCTTTTCAATATAGCGATGTGTCTTTTTGTCATAAAATTCAGATGCCGCACAATCTAAAGCAAGGGAAATATCTAAGCCAAGGCGGAAACCGGCTTTTTCAATCGCGCTCGCAATCAAATCAAGAGCCTCTTCATTTGAGCGTAAATAGGGGGCAAATCCTCCTTCATCTCCTAAAGAGGTCATATGCCCTCCCTTTTTAAGCAATCCTTTTAAAACATGAAACGTTTCAACCCCCCATCGAACTGCCTCACGAAAATTTGGAGCGCCGACAGGTCGAATCATGAATTCTTGAAAATCCAAATGATTATCCGCATGCGCCCCTCCGTTAATAATGTTCATCATAGGACACGGAAGGATGGTGGAATGAACACCTCCAATATAGCGATAAAGAGGGAGCTGGACAGTAGCGGCGGCCGCTCGAGCAATTGCAAGAGAGACCCCCAATATGGCATTTGCTCCAAAATGAGATTTATTTTGGGTTCCATCGGCTTTGATCATCAATTGATCAAGCCCCTCTTGGTCGCACACATGTTTACCCACTAGAAGCTGCGCTAAAGGCTCATTGACGAAAGAGACAGCTCTTAATACCCCTTTTCCAAAATAGCGAGAAGAATCTCCGTCCCGAAGCTCCAAAGCCTCGTGGTCGCCTGTCGAAGCTCCGGAAGGAACGGCTGCTTTAGCAACGATATTGTGATCTGTGACGACTTCAACTTCAACTGTCGGATTCCCTCTAGAATCCAAAATTTCTCTTCCTTTGACAGATCTGATGTAGGACATATGCAAGCTCTCCTTGTTTAAATTCAACGTCAGTGATTAACTCACCTTACGGACACGCAGTGATTAAAACAAATAAATATCATCCAAAGAAGTATCGTTGTCTGTAAATGGTAAATTCACAACCTTTTGCTCTAAAAACCCAATCCCCCATTTTTTAATCTTAGAGGAAAACCTCAAAAACTTGTCGTAGGCGCCTTTGCCATATCCCAAACGCTGTTTTTGCTCTTGATCAAATCCAAGTCCAGGAATCAGAGCGATCTCAATCATGGAAAGATCAATCTGTTGACAAATCAAAGGATTAGGCTCAACCATTCCTAAGCGGTGAAGCTTTAATTGGCTAAAATGACTCACCTGAAATAAATAAAGTCCCTCCTTTTCTGTCAAAAAAGGCAAAACAAGCCGCCCTTCAATGCATAATTCTTCGTTCAGAGTCCACAGATTAATTTCCGAGGCAAAACTTGCAAAAGAAAGAACAAAGCGGGCCTTTTGACACATCACACGAAGCTCTTCAAAGGCATACTGCGAAGCGTCTTGCCGCCTTTTAAATGAGAGATCTTCACGAATATTTTTAAGATGATGACGCCATTGCCGTTTTAAAACGGCAATCGAATCTTGAGGGTGAGAATCTGTCTGCATATTTTTTTATCTTTGCCCTTGTGTGAAAGCTCTCAGAACCTGTTGAATATTTTCGATCCTCGAGACTTTGACAGAGGACAAAGACAAAAAAATAGGACAAGAGGTTCTACATTTCTGGTTTGCCATTCACGTAAAGAATTTTTTGAACAAAATGGCCGTCTGCATCGAAAATTGAAACTGTTCCTTTTCCTTCAGAAACTTGAGAGACGGCGATTCTTTCTCCTTTTTTAAAGTAATCTCCACGGACCAATTTATCATTGTTGTATTCTTCAATCATCATGAGATTCCCGTCTCGGTACCAAGCAGATAAAACACCATTTTTCACATTATTGGCCATCTCTTTTTGGCTTTCCAACACCCCATTTGCATACCAGGTTTTGACCATTCCCTGCACTTTTCCATCGTACCAATAAAAAGATAATTTAGGTTGGGCAGGGGCTGAAGAGGCAAAAAAGCGATCGTAATACTCGATTTCTTCCCCATGCTTAATTCCATTTCTAACATGATAAATGCGTTTGATACATCCTTCTTGATTAAAAACTTTCACTTCTCCTTCCAACGATCCATCAGCAAATTCCTGCAATTCTTGAATGTGCTCCTTGCCAAAAATGGCTCGAAAGCCCGATCCCTCTTTCACTTCTGCAACAAGAGATCCTTGCCTATCAAAGTATTGTCCGCTTAGAAGCTTTCCGTTACAATACTCCTCTTGGCTTGCCACTTGCTCACAACTCCAATAACGGACGTGAGAGCCTTGTTTTTGCCCTTGACAGTAAGAAGACTGTTGAAGAATCTCCCCATTGCTCCGGTAAATTTCAACAGTTCCTTCAATTTGGTTTTTATAAAAAGGAATTTTTTTCCAAATCACTCCATTCGGATGAAAATAGGTCGTCATTCCTTCCAATGATCCTTGGGAATAATAAATTTCCGCTATCGGGTGTTCTTCTTCATCCCATGCGTAACTTGGACCATCAAAGAGCCAGGTTTTTTCAGCCATATTGGTCACGTCGGCTGTTCCCCCAATAATACGTGACATGACAGCCATTTTTCCATTCTCATGCCATTCATAGTAATTTCCATGTGCCCGTGCATTTAAAATTTCTAAAAATTGTTTCGGATTTCCGTTTTCATGGTAAGTCGTGACAACCGATCGCAAATTTCCTTTTGAATCGCGTGCATAAATTCGCAACACTTTTTGATAGGGTTGAGAGCTTAAAAAATTGACGTTTTGAAATTGATTGAGCCGTTCTTTATTGCTGATCGTTTCAGAAAAACCGTTGCGATCAACAATATGAATGCTTGTCAGGGGTAATAATTTTTTCTTACAACTCTGAGATCGTTTAGCTCCCGTTAATGTCAAGAGAAGGAAACAAAGAACAATCGCTAATAGAGAATGATTCAATCGTTTTATTTTTTTCATAAGAATTCCCGTTTAATGAGCTTTAAATTTAAAAGATAGACTTCATTTTTATCATTAATCTTCTTCTTATCAAGCTTAAATTCGTTGATGACAAGCTGTGGGCGATCCGGTCCCGGGCTGTATTCGCCAATTTTAATTCCCTCGATTCTAGCTAAAATTTTTTTTATATCCGCCGTATTGACTTCAACGGCATGAACAAGAGTCTCTGAGGTTTCTTGAAAGAAGGGAAAAGTTTGAACCACTCCTTCTGAAAAAACAAGAGCATTTTCTTGACTGGTTAAAAGCTCTAATCTTTTTTTTATTTTATCATCATCAGCAAAATTTTTGTCTTGGACGATTTTTTGCAGTTGCTCAATTTCTGGCTCAAGAAAAACAAGTGTTTCGAGGTATTTATCGATATAAAAGTGATCGGCATCATGAAAATGTTGGCGAACAGCCATGTTAAGCGCCTGTTTTTTTTCTTTCATCAAGGCTTGATGTTGAATGACCTCTAAGGACTCATGAAATTCCTTTAATTCCTTTTGTTGAGAGACAAATAGAAAGAGAACAAAGATCAACGGCAGGGCTCCCAACGAAAGAAGGTATAAAATTAAACGCGAAAGAGGGATATTTTTAAACATGGTATCATCAGCTTGGGTAAGTGGTTTTATCTTTGAGAAAAAATGAGGTTTTGTATTTACCGCGATTAGAATTCCACTTGACCTCGGCTTTAGGATCGATCCAGTCATTTGGAACAATCAAAGCGTCGTGAAACTCTCTGGCCCATTTTGGGGTAGGGCTTGTAAATTCCAATTCCACTTTGACCTGATATTTTTCCTGTTTTTTTCCTTGCTCCGGACGTTTGAGCATCGTATAACTGAAATTTTCAATTTGTAACTTCACTTGTTTATTTCCCTCTTCATCAAAAGACACTACGGCAGGGTGGAGAGTTAACCATGCAAGCACGTCACTGACACGGGGAATATTTGCAAATAATGGAAATGAATCAGGACTTCCTTGCAATTCTTTTTGCAAAAAAGCTAAGCGCCCAGCAAAATCTTCTTTTCTCAACTGTTCGATTTTGGGAATTTCTCCATCAAAAAGATCATGCGCTCCCGGGGTCTTAGCTGCAAAACTCATCTCAAAATCTTTGTGAGATTTACTCATACTCGTCAATAAATCAATGTACTCTTGTTTGATTTGACTCTCTTCATACCGCAAATATTGCTGACTAAAAAAGTAAAAAAGAGCGCTTAGTAAAAGGACCGAAATAAAGTACAGGATCAGCGGAAGGCGTAATCGACGCCAAGGATGGGGATACATCAACTCTTGCTGCCGAAAATCAATAGACTGGGAGCAATTCTGCAACGCACTCAAAGCCAAGCCAATGGGGACTGCATACAATTGAAGCTCTTCGGACGAATGTTGGCTTGTGGGGATGCACGTTAAGACATTCAAATTTAAATGACGAATGATGATTTGACTTAACCCCTTCCAACCAGCCGCTTCTCCCGTTACAATGATTCCATCAATTGAGTCTTTTTTGCACTCTTTTGCAAGTGCAAGCCCCATTTTTGTCACCTCTTTTTGCAGTCGCTTTAAAGGTAAAAAAAGGGGGGATTCACTCTGTTGCTCAACGATTTTCCAATCTTCTTCACTTTGACAAGGAAGGGGTGTTCCCTGTTGATTATTCCCTGCAAATAATAAATTAAGCCCTTCGGATGCAAAAAAAGAGGCCAGCAGCTTCCCCTCCTTAATTAAAGAGCAGGTCATCTCCTGAGAATTGAGATGTAAAATCAAAAAAGTTTTTTCACGTGATAAAAAGGCTGAACCAAATTCACAAAGAGCCGAAGGAATGGAGGCAACCTTTTCGGGCTCAATTCCAATTGATTTCCAATCTTCTAAATGGGTTTTTAACGCCTCTTTTGTAACCGCCAGAAGGGTTAAATCAGTACTGTCTGATGTTTTAAAGACGACTTGATAAGCTAAATAAGCTTGATCAGCAGGATAAGGTAAAAGAGGTTCGGCTTGAAAAGCTAAAGCTTCTTCAATATCTTTTTCTTTAACTAAAGGTAAATGAAGCGGGCGGATTAAGACCTCTTTTCCCTCTATTCCCGTGGTAATGATCGGATGGTTGATGTAAAGCTGCTTTACATGCTGATGATCAGGCTCCAAGATAAAGAGGTTGGGCGAGGATGTTAGATTGACTAATCGGGCGCATTTAATACCGCTAGGGGTACGCTCGAGTCCAATTGAATCGGAGGTTGAAATGAGTTTAATCATGAGCTTGTTTTTTTAATGATTTAAATAGGTGAGTTTAGTAAAATTTTTATATTAATTCAAGTGATACACAAACAACTCGCTGGCTTGAGAGAGCTAAGAGGGTGTCTAGATTCATTCAAGCTCAAAGTCAGAATTTGGACTTGAATAAGTATAGATCCCCTCTAAAGAGTTTATTTTTCAAAGATCTACTATGTTGACCCTCATTTACTTTATCAACATTATTTTTCAAGTTTATACGTTGATGTTATTCGCTCGCATTATTGCCTCTTGGGTTCCCCAGGTAAATGAATATCGAGCCATGCACTTTATTGCTTACTATACAGATCCTTATCTCAATCTCTTTCGCCGGATCATTCCTCCTTTGGGAATGTTTGACATTAGCCCCATTGTTGCATTTCTAGCTTTGAGTTTTCTTCAAAATATTTTGATCAATCTTCTGATTTATTTTAAATGACCTTTTTGACCCACCCCATCAAATTGGGATCGTTAAAACTCCCTCACCGTATTTTTTATGCTCCTCTGGCAGGGTGTTCAGACTTTCCTTTTCGAAAGATGTCTGCGAAATATAGACCAGCCCTTATGTATTGTGAAATGGTCAAAATGGATGCAGTCATTCGGCATGATCCAGGGACTTTTCATATTTTAGATTATTCTATCGATATGCACCCCATCGGCGCTCAACTTTGTGGAAGTAAGCCAGCTGTAGCGGGAAAGGCAGCTAAAATGATTGAGGATTTAGGATTTGATGTCGTTGACCTTAACTGCGGCTGCCCTGTTGATAAGGTAACAAAAGATGGAAGTGGATCGGGGATGCTCAAAACCCCTGAATTAATTGGCGATGTCATCTCCAGCATGGTTGCAGCGGTCAAAATCCCTGTTACTGTTAAAATCCGAGCCGGATGGGATGAACAGCAAATGAATGCTGTGGAAATTGTCAAAATAGCAGAACAAGCGGGTGCTAAAGCCATTTGCATCCATGGAAGAACGCGCCAGCAAGGATACCGCGGCCCCGCAAATTGGGATCACATCAAAGCGTGTAAAGAGGCTGCTAACACAATTTTAGTGATTGGCAATGGAGATGTGGTTGATGGTCCTTCCTCTGAAAAAATTCAAGCTCAAACTGGATGTGATGCTGTCCTAATCGCTCGGGCAACAATGGGACAGCCTTGGATTGTAGAAGATATTTTATGTCATCTCAATGGCGAACCAGCTAAGGAGCGCTCGCTTGAAGATTGCCGAAAAGCGCTGTTTGAACACTTTCTTTACACGCAATCGTATCATCATGATCATCGCGTTTGTGTCGACATGCGCCGTGTCGGTTGCTGGTACTTAAAAAAATCGTCCGGGACTCGTCAGTTTCGTGAATTGATCAGTCGAGCAAAAAATCTCCAAGAGATTCACGATCTTATTCTTCACTTTCCTCTGGGTCATCCGGAATCTTCTGAGCAAGCAGAAGAAGGCTTAGAATCCGATTGTTGTTAATCAATTCATGTTATGTTACACATGCCTCTTATCGTCGTTTAAGCGTTTTAAAAATTCATGTTACGCACTGGGAGTCTGATTTTAGGTTCAACCAAAATAGCAATCCGGGTGCTTAAGTTGCGTTAAAAAAATCAATGAAGATCATGCTATGAAATTAAAATGTTTTACATTGCTTTATTTTTTTTTCTTATTCTTATTTTCAATCACATCCCTTCCGGGAAATGATTCAAAAAATATTCTCAAAAATCCTTCTGAAGGCTTTTTATACCTTGATCAAACAGGGAATCAACAAGCAAAAAAAATATCCCAAACAGCTTTATCATTAATTCCGGAAAAAAACAGTGTGTATAGTCAGCAGATGTCGTTGATAGCCTACGTGATCGCGACCCACGTTTCTGGGGCTTTACCGACGGGTAGTGTTCAATTTAAAATTAACGACACTCTTGTTGGAACAGCACCCCTTATTAATCGAGTGGCAAAATTCACCCTTTTTCTTCCGTTGGAGATGGAATCGTTTAGGCAGCACCATGTGGAAGCAATTTAT
Organism: Parachlamydiaceae bacterium; assembly: GCA_044326545.1. Lineage (GTDB taxonomy): Bacteria > Chlamydiota > Chlamydiia > Chlamydiales > Parachlamydiaceae > JANWJE01. The sequence goes on from JBIRBM010000015.1 coordinate 26,507, forward strand.
TTAGGAGACACAAATTTTGATGGTTCTCAAGAATATAGGAATCTCAATATCTCTCCTGCAAAAACAACCCTATCTTTAATAAGTAAGGAGAATCCTTCTGCGTTTGGCGAACCGATTGAATTTTTTATTGATGTTCACACCAATTCACCAGCTATTGGAAGAGCGAAAGGAGAAGTCAAATTTTATGTCGACGCCTTGGAGGTTGCAACCATTGAGTTGAATGAATTAGGTAGGGGCTCTTTTTTATTATCTGCAATGGCGGTAGGCAATCACACTGTGACGGCAATCTATCAAGGATCCACAAATTTCCTTGCTTCAAAATCAGATCTCATTCAACAGATTAAAAAATCGAGTAAAATTGACATCGCATTGACGAGTTTAAACAATCCTGCATCATATGGACAACCAGTTTCCCTATTTGCAAAAGCCTCCTCTCAAATTGGAAATCCTTCGGGAATGATCCAGTTTATAATCGACGGAAGGTTATATGGAGGACCAATTCAGATTGATCAAGAGGGCCAGGCTTCGACTACGGTCCAACATTTTTTAAGAGGAATTCATACCGTAGAAGCCGCTTATCTTGGCGATGAGAGATTTAATTCTGCAAACACAGTGATGACGCAGCAGGTCAACTTGGCTGCAACCGAAATAGAGTTGGCATCATCGAAAAATCCTTCAAATGATGGAGAACCGGTTAGAGTGATAGCCTCCGTGTTATCAAAAAACGGTCAACCAACAGGAAATGTTCAAATTAAAGTGGGTGGAAAACCCTATGGCGCGCCCCTTCCCTTATCTAGGAATGGCCAAGTCGCGATCAACATCAAACACCTTAATCAAGGACCCAACGACATTGTTGTCGATTATTTAGGTGATGAAAATTTTGCTCCATCAAGCGTGAATTTCACTCAGTTAGTCAATACGAGTGGGTGATTGCGCGCACTCGTAAACTGTTAAAGTAGAATTTTTTTTGGCTACGTCAAAGCCCTTGGGTTGAAGAGATAAAAAACAGGTCAATATGATGATATGAAACTGTTTTTTATGATTCAACAGCAGGAGCTGTCACGGACCAAAAAAAGAAAGTTCTATCTTAAAAGCACACTAGCGATCACTTACTCTCTGCTTTTGAATGATGCCATCTTGTGAAATCATGTCGTTGATAAAGGAATTGATTTTTTTTGCTGCGACAGTCGGTTTTTCAAAATCAGAAGTATCAAAATGTGTCATTCCGCTTTCATCTATTCGCCTAACCTCATAACTGACGGTTGTGAATTTAGGATTGATTGTAGTTAAAAAAGAAAGGATATCAGAACATGCACCTTTCATTTTTTCTTTTTTAAATCTTATCATAGGCTTTTCTTCTCTATTCATCAAATAGAGGACCATAAACACTTCACAAGAGACCATTTTATTCCTCTTTTATTGCCGCCTTTGTGAGACATCATCGAATCACACACATTAGATTCCTTTCGAAACTCTATTTGGTTCATAAAATAGTCATTTTTGGAATCTTTATTGTCAATTTTTTCGACCCTATGTTCACATATGCTCTCAAAATTTGCCAATCAATCTGCTCAAAAATCATCAATTGTCCAGCCATTCCCCCTGGTGCTTAAACAATCAGATTGCTCATTCGAGAAATTAAGGTGAAAAAACATTAGGCATAGAAATGTCCTTGCGTATCTGTCACAATATCGCGTTTACGTCCTTTTACTCTAAACATCGCCGCTTCAACTCATGATCTTTGATCATATCTCGAAGAGATTTTCCTAAACCTCCTTCGATCCTGTTAGGAGTGGATTGAACCATTTGGATAGCTCTATCCTTTGCCGTATTCCCAGTTTTCGATTGGTTTGCTTCATTAGACTTCTTCGGAAACAGACGACTTCAGGCATTTTTTTTATTCACCTAAATTTTTAAGATCGTGGCGGGTCGATGGCGCAACAAGGCCGAGAGGATCATGAATCCGATCGTCTTATCTTGATGAGAGCCTTGTATAAAGATGAAGAAATCCTTATACTCCATTCTTTTTTATCCATTAACTTAAATTAACCTATGACAGATCCCTTCATTCATGCAAAAAAAATCGTCCTCAAATTGACGCGAGCAGGTCATGTCGCCTATTTTGCCGGAGGGTGGGTGAGGGATTTCGTGATGGGTCATCCCTGCGAAGATATCGATATTGCAACAAGTGCTTCTCCATCGCAGATTATGGATCTTTTTCCTCAAACAATTTTAGTGGGATTAGCTTTTGGGGTTGTGATTGTCGTGATTGAGGGATATCAATTTGAAGTGGCCTCTTTTCGCAAAGATTTGGCTTATGTTGATGGCAGGCGCCCCGAAGCGATAGAAATGTCTACCCCCCAAGAAGATGCAAAAAGACGCGATTTTACCATTAATGGGATGTTTTACGATCCGATTGAAGAGAAAATCCATGATTTTGTCTATGGACAAGAGGATATTCAACGTCGACTGATTCGTTCAATAGGAGATCCTCATGAACGTTTTTTTGAAGATCGTCTGCGCATGCTCAGAGCCTTCCGATTTGCTGCACGGTTTGACTTTTCTATCGATCTTGAAACCTGCGAAGCGATTCGTGAACATGTCGACACGTTTTTCCCAGCAGTTGCAATGGAAAGGGTATGGCAGGAATTCAATAAAATGGTCGCGTATCCTCGGTTTGATCAAGCCCTCATCGAGATGCATCGCATCGGATTGCTAGAGGTTATTTTTCCTGAAATTGCCGGCATGCATATCAAAGAAATGCGTCAAAAAGTGAACCATTTTTCACGATTTCCCTCTGGATGTCCGACAATCCTTTACTTAATGGAAATCTTGCTCTTTTTACCTCTCACGAAAAAAATCGAGATTACCAAACGCTTAAAAGGATCAAACAAAGATTGCGAGTGGGTGGAGTTCATCGAAGCTCTTCATAACGCCGTCATTGACGAGAGGATGAGTGGTCTATTTGACCGCCATCGATGGGCAACCCTTTTTTCCAATAGCGATTGGCAAGTGGGGATGGGGGTTTTAACTGCTCGTTATCAAAGCGATGAGCGCCCTCTTTTTTTTCAACACTATGTTGATCGATTCAAAGAATTAGAGCCTCACATTGAGCGGATGAGGAGGGGTAAGCCTGTTGTGACAGCCGCCTTATTATTTGAGGAAGGGATTGGAGCAGGAAAAAGAATGGGAATCCTCTTAAAAGAGGCTGAAAAAATCGCAGTAAATCAAAATTTGAGTGAACCTCGTGACGTTCTTTCTAAACTCTCTCATCATTTTTTATGGTCCAAGGAAATGGCATGACACAATTGATCTCAAGTTTACAACATCCCTTAGTCAAGCATTTTGTGAAACTTCGCACAGATAGCGCCTATCGACAGGAGCATCAACGTGTCGTATTAGATGGGATGAAGCCGATTCAGGAGGTGAAATGTCATGTTGAAAAGCTCCTTTACACCCCAAGCTATTCCTCGATCGCCCTCCAATTTCCAGGAGAAAAATGGGAAATCAGCGAGGGGATTTTAAAGAAAATTTCAGGGATGATCTCTCCGGAGGGGATCATAGCGCAAGTGCCGATTCCCTCTTTTGTTCCTCTTGATATGTTCCGTTATGTTCTGGCTTTGGATGGAATCAATGATCCGGGAAATATGGGGACTTTGTTGCGAACAGCGTTGGCTCTTGGATGGGATGCGGTTTACTTCCTCCCGGGCAGTTGTGATCCTTTTAATGAAAAAGTCATGCGAGCTGCCCGTGGAGCTCATTTTAAGTTATCTCTTGCTAAAGGATCGGCTGAGCAGTTAAAAGAATGGGCGGTGCTCCATCAAGTTCAATCGATTGTGGCAGATATCGCTGGAATATCGCCTGAAATGGTTGAAGATGCTCCTAGACGACTTCTTGTTTTAGGAAATGAAGCGCATGGCGCTTCTTCGGTGATCCGCCGGTTTTCCCAGCCAGTCACCATTGCAATGCCAGGTGAGATGGAGTCTTTGAATGTAGGAGTGGCGGGCGGCATTTTACTGTATTTATTAAAGGCGTTTTAAACAGGTTTTTTATGAAAGAAGACAATGACCCTCCCTCAACCCCAAGACGGTGGATTCGCTGTCCCGTCGAAGAGGAATATTTTGGAGAAAATCGCAAAGAGGGGAAAAATAAACGAAAAATTGCGATTGCAAAAGATCGCTCTAAATACAAGAAAACAGATCAAGAAAAATACTTAAGAAGTGTCGAAAAAGATAAAGCTGATAAGTTGAGCAAACAAGATTGGTTAGAAGGACGCGTTCTATCTATTATGCCCCAAGGAATTATGGTTGAATGGGAAGGAGAGTTGATCAGTTGCGTTTTAAAGGGTTTGCTGAAAAAAGAGAAAACGCAAGCAAAGAACCTAGTGGCTGTTGGCGATTTCGTTTTATTTGAAAAAACGGCAGAGAAAGAAGGAATTATTGGTCATATTCAGCCTCGTCGAACAATTCTGTCACGCGCAGACAATTTATCTCGACGAAAGGAGCAGTTGATCGCTGTCAATATTGACCAGGTGATCATCACAGTTTCCGTTGTCAATCCTCCATTAAAATCGTTCATTATCGATCGTTATATTATTGCCACGCGTAAAGGAGGGATGGAACCTCTTATTGTCGTGAATAAAATCGATCTTTTAGACAACCCCTCTTTTGATCCTGTTCTTTTGGAAGTGGAAAAAGAGATGTACGAAGAGACGATCCGTGCTTATTCAGCGATTTCAGTTCCCTTGATTTCAGTCAGTACAACAGAAGGGAGTGGAATGGAAGAGTTGAAGGAGGCAATGCGCGATAAAGCGTCTGTATTTTCAGGTCCCTCGGGTGTGGGGAAATCCTCTCTCATTAATCTGATGACAGGTTTGAGCTTGCGCACGGGAGAGGTAGTAGAAAAAACAAAAAAAGGATCGCATACCACAACGACGACGCAATTAATCCCGCTTTCTTTTGGCGGTTGGTGTATTGACACTCCCGGAATTAAAAGTTTTGGTGTGTGGAATTTGGATCGAGAGGAGCTAGAAGGATATTTCCCTGAAATTCATGAGATCGGTTTAAACTGCAAATTTTCTGATTGTCAGCATGCGCATGAAGAAAGCTGTGCCGTTCAAAACGCTCTTGAAGAGCAAAGACTCTCTGCACTTCGTTATGAATCGTATCAAGCTCTCAGACAGAGCTTAAGTGAAGAACATGTGAGGCGCTAATACTCCATCGGATTTAAATTCACGGTTTGAACTGCGCCACATTTGCATGTTGAGCTTGAATGAGTCTCTGATTGGGGATGATACTGGTTTAATTTGAATGCCGCTATTGCCAATAAGACTCACAAGTGGATGTGTGTTAATGGTTATTGTATCAAACGCTAAACATGCACTGGCAAATGATGACACGCCCTAGATTTAAAAGAATGGATTTAATAATTTTGATGTTATTTTCTGTTTGAACAATCAACATAACACTTCGATGTCCTGTTTATCTTAAGAGACGTCTAATCAAAGAGTTAGAAAAGATTCTTAAAATAGGTCAACCCTGTTCTTTTGATGGGACCTTCTTTAATAACCCACTGGTTGGCAACTCTTGCTGAAATCGGCCCTCAAGAGAGGGCATGATATGGAGGGTCTGTTTAAAATTGAAATAAGCATTCCAAGCGACATTTCGATGCTCATCCGACCACTTCTGACGCTTGATTGCGCGAATCAAGAGGTTTTTCGCAGTATGTTCAACATCAATAAATTCGAGAATTTGAGTCTGATATCCTAGTATTTCTAACAGTTGAGCTCGAGCGGCATCGGTTGCCAGCGCTGCAAATCGCTCTTTCAAGATTCCATGCTTTAAAAGAGGGGTTAAGAGCTCTTGTTGAATCTGAGGCATTAATTCATGTTGGCAGCAAGGAACGCTCAAGATGACTTTAGACTCCCATCTTATCCCCTTTTCCAAAGCAGCATCAGTTGCCACATCGCAGGCATGTAAAGAAATGACTAAATCCACTCCCTCCTTTGGATCATAGTGGTCAATATCATCGCAAATAAATGTTAAACTTTCTTGAGATCCCAATGCATGGGATAGCTTTTGACAGTCGTCAATCACCTCTTGTTTAAGGTCGATTCCGACCATTTTCACGGCATATCCTTTGGTATTCTTTAAAAAATGATAAAGAGCAAAGGTCAGATAAGCCTTGCCGCATCCAAAATCAACAATCCGCAGAGGATGGGCGAAATTAAAGTGGATCAGTACGTCGTTGATCATTTCCAAAAAGCGGTTGATTTGCCTGAATTTATCCTGTTTTGTGGAATAAACCTTCCCCTCTTTATTCATCACCCCTAAATGGATTAAAAATGGCAGAGGCTCTCCCTCTCGTAGCAAATAATCTTTTTCCCTATTATGAATCCATTGAGCGGGTGCCTTAGAAGGAGCTTTTTTTAAAAGAGTCATATTTCCTTTTTTTCCAATTAAGAGCTGATAATCAGCAGAGCCTGTATAAACAAAAACTTGCTTAAATGCCTCAAAATGTTCTTCAAACCATTTTAGGAACTCTTTTTGCGAGAGGTTCTGGTGAAAGGCTTGCTGGCCGCGGCTTTGCGTCAATTGATAATGAGGTTGTCCTTTAATCAAAAGAGGGCGAACGACAATCTTTGATCCGCTCGTGGGGGACCTAGGAGCGCTAAAGGTAGCTGAGATTAACTCATGGTTGTTAAAAATCGAATGTAATAGATTGGCAATCTCTTGTTTTTCAGTCATATTAAAAAATAAAGGGAGAGGGTTTAACGCTTTTCCAGTCTATGGCAAACTGTTCAATACTTTTTTGTGTCATATCATCAGTTTCAATCATTTTTTTGAATAGATTCTCTTTGATCGTGACAGCACAAATTCCGATTTCGGCACATTTCAAAACATGCTCAATGGTTTGCAAAGACGCCCCTAAAATTTTTGTTTTTAAACGATAGGTTGTGAAAAGATGAGCGATGGTTTTGAGGATTAACCAAGGGTCTTCGCCGATTTTTTCCAAACGGCCCAAGTAAGGGGCGATATAGTCGGCTCCCGCTAAGGAAGCGAGTAATGCTTGACGCGCATTAAAAACGATGGTGCCCATTGTAGGGATTCCTAGACGCGATAATAGATGGATCGCCTCGAGTCCGTTTTCTGTCAAAGGGATTTTAATGATCAGGCGGTTTGAAAAGGAATAAAGGCTTTTTCCCTGTTCAACCATTTCATTCACATCATTTGAAATGACTTGTGCTGTAACAGGACCTTGTTGAACATGCAAAAGATCTTCTAACACCTCCTGTAAGGTTCGCTTAGATTGAGCGATGAGAGATGGATTTGTTGTCACACCACAGAGCAGACCAAATCTTGTCGCCTTTTTTACTGCATCAGGATTTGCCGTATCCAGCCAAATATCCACAACCACCTCGTTTTTTCGATTTAAACCCCATCTTATCTTATTTTCAAGAAAAAGGCAAAACTCTATCAGAAAAGAAATTTATAGAGCTTGTCTTAAAACCTAAAATAAAGTCATCATGCGCTTTAACATTAAACGAATCATAGAAAGGTAAATCCACCTTTCACTCTTCCATTTTCTTAGATAGGTATAAACTGTTTTCCATGGAGGAAATTCTTGTGGCAGGTAACGCCATTGACACCCCGTCCTTAACACATAAAAAATCGCATTCAAAATTTCTTTTTTTTCATGTTTGAGAGGACGTCCATCTTTGGAATAGTCTATTTCAAAGTGCTTTTCGATAGCTTTCCATTCAACATCTAATCAATCGCTTGGATAGAGTTTTCTCAAAATAAACCTCAAAATTTTTTATACGGTTCTCTTAAAATTTAGGTTTTAAGAGAATCTCTATAATCTGTTCTTCTGTGAATCTCTTTTTCATGCTGTTTTCCTTTTGTTAAAGGATAGCATGTTTTTCTCATTTAGAGTGGACCTGTTTTCGGAGGCAAGGTGAGCCAAAACCTCGTGGTTAAAGAATCGCAAAACGGTCCCTATTACTAAATATTAACCATTTTGTAATTATTTACACTATTTACAAAAAATAAATACATAAATCATTTTAATTAACATTGCGTTTTAGTTATAATTAGGATGAAAGCAAATCCTTTTTTATATTTTATAAAACTAGATTATAAAATAGAAGAATTTTAAAGGAGTAGAAAATGGAAATTAATCCAAGAGGAGCCCCTGAATCAATTGGGCTTGGCAATGCAGAAGGCAAGTCCGCAGATGAGCGCAATATCCAAAATAGGCACTCGCCTGAACCTGTTAAAAAAATAAATTTTATGAGTTGGGTTGCGAAATCTGCAGATGATTTTCAGCGTTTATCTAATCGTTCAGGAGAGCAAAACCCGTGGAAAACGACAGCCCCCACTTATATACTTAACCCTTTAGTGAATTTAGGACTTACAGCCGTTCACGGTGCAAAGACTCTAGAAAAAACAGCTAAAGTCGGTTACTATTTAGTCACGTCTATTGTATCTTCTTCAGGTGTTATTCTTAGTTTGGGAAAGAATAAAAAAATTAAAGAGGAATGCTTGAGGCAATGGATTTTTTTGGCAGCAAACGCTACAGCTACAGTTTACAGCCTGAGCTATACGATTACTAACGTATGGGAAGGTATAAGAGGCCTTTTCGAAATTCAAAAAGCAACACGCAATGAAGCTCACTTGGTAGAGAAGCAACGTCAAATGGATGCAGAAATGGATCTTCTCCATTATAATGTCAGTGATAGCAAAAAGCTCTCCTATTGGCTATGGAACAAACCTCCATCGGATTGATTGAGAGTCTCCAATCGATTAGAGGGGAGCCTTTGCGGCTCCCATTCGGCAGATTATCGCCTCTCTTACAATCCGGCTCGTCTGTTCAAGCTATCTTTTAGATATCGGAAATTGACAATATAACCCTCGACGCGCTTTTTCAATCCGGAGGCTTTGACGCAGCCGAAAAATCTAGGATTCAACTGGACTGAGTATATAGGGGGTCAGCTCAGAATTCGGATCATAAAGCAGTGTTAATACCATTTCCCAAAGTTAAAATCGCAAATGAGTAACAAATAGGGGTTGACACATGTGCTATCAGTCTTCAATTTTGGAGGATGTGAGTAATGGGTATGTATTTGGTGCTGTTTGCCCAAGAACTAATCAAAGTGTTGGTCTGGTACTCCCTGGAGCCAATTCCCATGGTATGGTTATCCACTTAGAAAAAATTTCCAAAAATATCGCTAAGGATCGTGATGGAGTTGTTGTGTTGGATGGTGCTGCTTGGCATAAAGGGAAAAAAATTCAAGGATTCAACAATTTGAGCGTGCTTGTATGACCTCCTGCTTCACCCGAATTAAATCCTGTAAAACAAAGATGGCAGCAATTGCGAGATAATTGGTTAGCAAATCGATGCTAAGATGGATATGAAGCAATTTTACATCCTTGTTGCTATCCTTGGAATTGGTTTGTTGATTTACCGGGAAAAATTAACCAGCTCTGTTCCAGATCGTCGGCTAATTTAGAATTTTAATTTCGGGAAATGCTGTAACTCACTCTCAGGCAGTTGTATAAGGATTACCTAAAACAGGAGTCGAACCTGGGACCTTCGCATTAGGAATGCGCCCTATCCGGACAATATCAATTCATCTCACATTACTGACACGAGTTTAAGATCACCCATCTTTTCTTAAGAGTCTATCGTTATTTGATGCAATTTCGATTGGTTTGTCGCCCCTATTTGGTCAAAGGTCGGTCCACGGAAATAGGCATTATGAATTTTTGAAACTTCTTCATTTTTGGTAAAAATGCAGTGATTGAGATTCATGAGCGAGTCAGCACACCAAAGACCTCTTCAAAATTTTAGCTAATTTATACCAAGTTATACTTAGATTTAGGTATAACCATGTATAAGTGTATATAAGTCGATACATCCAGGAGTCTCTATATGATTTCTTGTCATACCAGCTAAAAAAACGCTACAGATCTAACTTATACATAGTTATACTTTATTTTGAATATAACTATGTATAACCTCATACAACTGAGTATAGCAATGGATCTTATTAAAAATCCTTATTCCCCAGGTGCTGGCTCTCCTCCACCCGAGCTTATTGGTCGAGATTCCGTTCTAGAACAAGCCAGGATTCTCATTGGTCGAATCAAAAATAAGCGTTCTGAAAAAAGTATGCTCCTTACAGGACTGCGCGGGGTAGGCAAAACTGTATTGTTGAATGAAATTGATCGCATGGCTAAGGAAAGTGGATGCCATACAATTTCAATCGAAGCGCATGAAAATAAAGCCTTAGGACCAATGATTGCACCATACTTAAGAAGTTTGCTATTTGATTTAGATCGAATCGCTGGGGTCCGTGATAAAGTCAAACGAGGATTAGCAGTTCTCCGTAGTTTCATTGGGGCTCTTCAACTCACAATACACGATGTAACATTTGGACTTGACATTGAGCCTGAAAGAGGTGCAGCGGATAGCGGTGATTTGGAAATAGATTTGCCAAATCTTTTTATGGCAATCGGTGAGGCAGCTGAAGACAGAAAGTGCGTAGTAGTAATTTTGATTGATGAAATTCAATACTTTAACCGAGTAGAACTTGGTGCACTTATTATGGCAATGCATAAAGTTCAGCAACGTCAGCTTCCTATTGTTCTTATTGGAGCAGGCCTACCTATACTTCCAGGTCTAGCAGGAGCGTTTAAGTCTTATGCAGAGCGATTATTTAGTTTTCCAGACATAGGAGCTTTATCCGAGGCAGATACTACAAAAGCTTTAAGAGAGCCTGCACAAGCCCAGGGGGTTACTTTTGAATCCTCTGCGCTTCAGGAAATATATCATTTAACAAAAGGTTATCCATACTTTCTTCAGGAATGGGGTTACCAAGCTTGGAATCACGCAGTCTGTAGCCCTATTACACTACAAACTGTTCAAGACACTACTGAAACAGTGATTTCAAGGCTGGATAGTAATTTTTTCCGAGTTCGTTTTGATCGATTGACACCTAGCGAAAAGCATTTTCTCAGAGGAATGGCTGAGCTTGGACCTAATGCTCATCGTACTGGGGATATCGCAGATATCTTAAATATCAAAGTGGGATCTTTAGGCCCATTACGAGCCAGGCTGCTCAAAAAAGGAATGATTTATAGTCCAGCATATGGAGATATGGCATTTACCGTGCCATTATTTGATGAGTTTATGATTCGAGCAATTCCAGATTTGAAATAGTAACGGATTAAACATATTAAAATAAGAGGCTTATTCGATCAATGCCAGTAGAAACCCAAGAGTTACGTTCGATTATCCAAACCTCGCGACCGATAAAATATGCCTTTATTGTGGAACCTGATTCATCAGACATTTCTAAACAATTGTGTGATATCTTCCAATTTTCGTTCAAAATGTGGGGTTTTGAATAGACGAATGAACGACAATTTTCAGATAATTGAATTAAATTCAATACGCTTGGGCGCTGGTTAAAAATTCCAGCTTTCATCTGGAAGGACTATATATCCTACCTTTTTTCCTATTCATCCGCTTCAAGATGTTTCCACTATTCATTTTTTTATTGTGAGTAATGGGACAAAGCTATGAAAAGCTTCTTCTCTGCTAACGCTTGTTTTATAAAAGCTCTCAAAAAATCCGATTTCATGTGTGTACATCGCAAGAATATCTGCTTTTACATCAGCAATAAATTCGTTTATTCCCTCAACAATATTGCTATTATGAGCGATATGAAACGAAATTTTTTGATATTCGTATTTTTTGATTAGGCCGTTTTCAATACTCATTACATCGATCTTTTTATCAGAATCTTGAGACAAGACAGAATCTTGAGGCAAGACATGGAGAATACCAATTGATGCATCAAAAAGTTTGGCAAGTGGAATAATTTTTTGTATTTCAGACTGCATTTTATGTAGATCAGAAGCGTATACAATAAGCTTCACATTATTGAAGTGTGAAGACTCGGGTACTGTAATGACTGGTATAGAACTCTTGTTTATTACAGCAACTGCGTTGCTTCCAAATAATACTTTTGCTAAACGACTAGCTCCTTTTGTCCCCATTATGATCAAATCAATTTTATTGGTTGTTGCATAATTTTCTATGACATCTGCAATAGGAAATCCTGGGACAACTTTAAAGGAAATTTGAACCCCTTTAACTCTTGATTTAAGATCCTTGACTAAAAGAACACAATCCTCAGATGCATTGGAGAGCCTTATATCTTCTATTTTATGTTCTATAAATCCTGAGATCTGCACCATTGGTGGATGTTCAAAATGGACTACATGAAACAAAATAATTTCGGCGTTAACTGTCTTTGCGAATTTTGCTGCATAGAGCGCTGCATTATCTGATGATTGAGAAAAATCAGATGGCACAAGAATTTTCATGGCTGGCCCTTATATTTAATGTTCTATTAACAGACAACGCTGCCACCGCTGGCTGCGTCTGAAAAATGCGTCTGTATTTTGCAAAAATCGGCATCAGCTATCTCCATCTCTTTTTTTGCCAAAATTTATATTTAATAGCCAGCCAAAGATGCATATTTTTAGGTTTTATATCATTTCCCAAAATTAAAATTATGAATTAGCCCACGATCTGGAACAGAGCTGGTTAATTTTTCCCGGTAAATCAATAAACCAATTCCAAGCATGGCAACAAGCATCTAAAATTGCTTCATATCCATTTTAGCATCGATTTGCTAACCAATTATCTTGCAATTGCTGCCATATTTGTTCTACAGGATTTAATTCGGGTGAAGCAGGAAGTAATACAAGCACGCTCAAATTGTTGAATCCTTGAATTTTTTTCGCTTTATGCCAAGCAGCACCATCC
>JBIRBM010000020.1:0-35615 GCA_044326545.1 Parachlamydiaceae bacterium
CCATCAGAAGATTTCAGTGTTTTTAATCTTCCCAAAGCATCATAAGTGTAGGAAATCTCGACGCCGTCGGGTTTGATTTTTTGTTTTAGCCGTTTCATCTCATCATAACGATAAAGGGTCCTCTTTTTTTCCGGCATTTCCTTTTCTTCTTTGAGCAGTCCCCGCTTGTTATAGCATTTTTCGACCCAGTAGTCCCGAATAGGCTGACCATTAACCATGACAAGAGCGTGCTCTTTCGTACAATGACCGGCTCCATCATAAGCCCACTCTGTGCGAGAGATGCATTGTCCTTGATCAAAGATTTCTCTTTTGACGACGCGATCAAAGGGATCATATGTCTCAACAGTGGGGCGTCCCAAAGAATCTGTGATTGTCCTTGTTTTGACATATTGGCCTAAAGCGTACGGGAAGTGATGGTCATAGGCATAGTGTGTGTGGTAGCCCAGGGGATTTTCTTTCCATTTGAGTAAACCCTCCGATCTAAAATGAGACTTATAAATCGCTGTTTGGTCTGCTGTTTGTGCAATTTCTGTTTTTTTAAGATTTCGCTGGATGTCATAATGATAGGATTCTTTTGAGAGGAGATTTCCATTTTCAAATATTTGTTTCTCTATGGCGCGTCCAATCGCATCATAGGCGGTTGTTTCAACCCGAACATCCTCCCGTCTCTCAATCAGCTGGTCAAAGTCATCATAGCGATAATCGATTGTTTTAAGGTTTCCGATCGTTTCTTTGATCTTTCTTCCGGCTCCGTCATATTCATAAGCAGTGGTCATTCCCATGCCATCTTTCTGCCATTGTAAAAGGGACCCTTTGTAGTGAAATTCTTCGGTTTTAACCGGCTGTCCCTCTGCATCTTTAAACGTTTGTTTTGTCAGATGTCCCTTGCCATCGTAGTCGTAAGAAATCGATGTGCCATCGGCATGAATCTTTTCTTTCAACCATCCGCATGGGGTATAGAAGAACTTTTCTTTATTATTGTCCGGATAGATTATTTTAGTGGGCTGACCGTAGACGTTATAGCGATATCGGATCACTGCCTGGTTTTCATCGGTGATAGAAGTCATCTGATTGAGAAGATTATATTCTTTAATAACTGTTGGATAAAGAATGCCTCCATCGCTATCTTGAATGGGAGGCTTCGAGCAGACTGTTTGATTGCCCATCCGATCATGGCGATAGGTTGTTATTTGACCATAGGGGTCGGTTTCAGAGGTTAATTGATTAAGTGCATCGTACCGATAAGTGGTGATGAAGATCTGATCAATCTCTTCATGAACCTCTTTTTTCTCTTTTAATCGATTGGCAAAATCATAAACATAGAAAGTTTTTTTCCCTGAGCCGATCAGTTTTTCTGAAATTTTATTTCCATTTTCGTCATAATCATATTCGGTTGTTTCCCCAAGAGCATTTGTCTCTTTTTTTAACTGGAGATAACCATCATATTCTTTAGATGATACATAGCGCCTTTTTTGTGAGTCGATGACAACTTGTTCTTTTTCAAAGCCTTGGTCATCATAGGAAAAGAGGGTCTGGTGCAACAGAATAGAATCTCCCGTCTGTTTATCCCTATAAAACTCTTTAATCACCTTCGGTTTACCAAACGAAGCTCCCTTTTTCTTGACGCTTTCAACAAGCTTGATTTTTCTGTAAGAAACATTATCCAGGTTCTTTTCATCATCACTGCTGCCATCATCTTCAATCAGCGATTGAACCTCTCCATTGTCATCATAATGACGGAAAATTCTTTCCTGGATCTTTCCTTGATAGTGGGTTAACACTTTTGTGCAAAGATTTGTTCCTTTCTGATATGCATAAGAAATGGTCAATCCTTCATCTGTTGATTTCTTTATTAAAAGATTGAGCCCATCATCAGAGTAATCGTAGGTCACCGATGAGTGATCCATTTTTTCTTTGTCACTTTCTTGAAAAGACTCTTTATTTTTCCCCGTTAAGTTGCCATACAGTGTCTCTTTCTTGATGTTTCCTTTTCGGTCATATTCATACCTCTTTAAATAATACAGTTGATCGGCCACGCCTATCGATTTGGATTTCAACCAACCTGCTTCATTTTCATTGTGACTCCAAATGAAAGAATCTTTCCGAATCACCCGATTGTCCGCATCGACATAACGAATATCAGAAATCCGTTGATGATCATCGAAGGAATAAACGGTTAATTGATCTAGAGCGTCCTTAACTCTGGTGAGTCCATTGTGATAACTGAATTGATAAAGACGCACTTCATTGAGAGTTTCTTGCGGGGCATATAAGGCTTTTACCTTTCGAACAGCGTTATATTGAATTCTTAGAAATTGTTTACCTGCCCTCTCGATTCTTTCCATCCCCCAGGTAAAGTCTTTTAATGCATAACTTAAAACCCCTTTCTTTTGATTGGAGGCAACCTTTTCAAGAAATTTTCTTTGCACATATCTTGTTCCCAATTGAGAAAGGCGAGGACGGATCTCCTCTTTCTTGTGGTATGTCGCATAGTATCCCGCATCATCTCGAACCGTACAAAACTCCTTCTCATAATCAAAAACAAGTTGATTGAGAACGGCTGAGCCTGTTCGATTTTTAGTTTGAATACTTTTCAAACGAGGCTTTTCAGGGGTAATCGCATAGTCATAAATCAGTTGATTGCCATTTGGTTTAATTTCCTTCTCCAAAAGATAAGCATTTTCAGAAGGGAAATTCATTTTAGAGCGCAACCCATGAGTCATTTTAACGTGCTTTCCATAGAACCTGCGAGTGCCATCTCCCAATTTTACGTCCCATCCCTTAAAGTCGTGCTGTGAACGAAAAACAGCCCTCCAATTGACGAAGTTGGTTTTTCCGCTGATTTTTGCTCTGCAAAGGTTGGTGTAGCCCTTTTCCAAAATGCGGCGATCAACAGAGCACTCCTTTGATGGCCCCACTTCTTTATCGCGATAAAGAAGTAAAAAATGATCCCTTTCGCTGATCAATCCATAATTGTGCCTAGCTCCTTTTTCAACACCTGTAGCCCATAAGGGAAATTGGGAACCAAAGCCAAATCCTAAAAATGATTCTGCATCGCTTCCACTATCGTAATAACGGACGAAGTCAAGGGGATCGATTGTCGTTCCTGTTAAATCACGATCTACCTGGAAAAAACTTCCGGACACGACATTCACGCAACCTGCAACAGTTGTTAGGGGTTCGCATTCAGCAGAAAGAGCAGGCTCAAACTGATCAAGATTTGGGGTTTCGGGAAGCGTTTTTTTGTGTTTATCGTGATGTTTGTTGAATTCTAAATCTTGAAGAAGGAAGCATTCTTCTTCGGTGGCATCTTGGACGTACTTCTGCGGGGAAATTGGAGTGTTGATTTCTTCATTTTCGGCGATTAAACTTGAGAAGCACACAAAGTGAAATAGAAACACTGCGATTAAATGAAGCATGGAAGACTCTCGCTTGGTGGTGAAAATAAGGGAAAGAAAATAACCAAGAAGATATTAATAAGACAATGAAAATAAGAGAGATAGTGTGGATCAGAGATTGATCCAGGAGAAGGGTGGGATTTGCATCCACATGACTAAAAAAAATTTTGGGCTTACAAAAATCAAAGCCCGGGAGTGTATCGTTCTATAATTTATGGACAAATATTCCATTCATTAATTCTTGCTTCATCGGCTCATGACTCGTAGACCAGTTTCCTGTTCCGCTGCCAGAGGAGTCTCCACAAGCGTAAATTCCCGGGGAACTCCCGGTATAATAATTGACCAAATTTTGAGAGGCATTTATATCTCTATCGTGATGGATTTCGCATTTTGGGCAACTCCATTCTCGAAGAGACAAGGACATCTTATTCATCAAATCATCGGAATGGGAACATTTTTTGGTGGAAGGGTAATAACGTGGAGCAACAACTAACTTAGAGCCATACCACATTGTTTTATATTCCAACATCCTTCTAAATTTCCCCCAACCCACATCATGGATGGACCTATTTAAGGGACCTTGCAACGGACTTTTAATATCTAAATCTTCAATCATCATCACTGACTTGGTTTTCGCCAGTTTTGTTGAAGTTTTATGTAGAAAATCTTGACGAGTGTTGCCTATTTTTCTGTGCTGTCGAGCGAGTTTAAGAGCCCATTTTTTGCGATTTTTTGAGCCTTTAATTTTTCGACTATGCTGTTTTGATAATCGTTTTAAACGTTTAATCTTTTTTTCTAATGGTTTTGGAGCCGCTATTTTTATTTTGTTAGAAAGAGTGGCAAAATGGTTGAGACCGACATCTACGCCTACGATTTCCCCTTCTATAGAAGGAGGTTCTGTTATGATCCGAATTCTGAGCTGACCAATAATTATCTTTTCCAACCGAGCAATACTGCGACTCTATCAGAAAATAACATCATGGGATTGATGTTTGTCGTTTTTGTGATGCGAAAATCAACATGATTGAGAGTTTTTGAGTTATATTTATATCGTTTATCGCTTTCTATAAAAAGAAGAAAGGTCATCTTCTGCCGGCCAATCAACATCCCCACCATTTCCTCCATCTCCTCCACGTCCATTATCGCTATTCCCACCATTTCCTCCATTCCCACCATTCCCGCCACTTCCTCCGTTTCCCCCATTACCAGAACCACTGTTTCCGCCATTACCACCATTTCCACCACAACCTCCTGAATGACCACCATTGCCTCCACTGCCACCATTTGCAGCATATACAACAGGTTCTAACACCAGCACAAAAATGGTTAGTATAAATAAAATTTTTTTGATTTTCATGTTTTGTCTCCTCTATAAAATGGTAAAGAAAAATATTAATTTTTCTTCAAATTATCAAGTAAAATAAATATTTTTTTGCAGTTGGAGGAATTTTGATAGATATATACCGAAGGTGATTCAAGAGTTGGCAGCAGGAGCTTGAATAGGGTGAAATTTATCTTTGACTCAGCTTCTTAGCATCTGACCCAAAACTGAATCTACGGTTGCAGACGTTAGTACAGTAAAAAATCCGAAGACCGCTTCCCTAAACTCGTCAACATACTCATCATAAGTGTGATAAATCACCCTCTCCTTCATCCACTTCCATAATCGTTCTATCGGATTGAGATTGGGACTATACGGTGGTAAATTTAGTGATGTAACACCCTACAGATCTATGCAAGTCCACCAACTTGAAAGCGCGCCTTTGGCTTAAATTGTGTTCTTTTATCAGAGTTTCAGCCATAGCACGCTTTATCTTTGGGCTCATCACTTTTTTGAGAGAATGTCCTTCAAAGCTACAATATCTAAAGCCTGATCCGCTACAAACCGTGCATGTTTTTCTAATTTAGAGTGGACCTTTTTTTCGGGTAGAAGGTCAAAAATAAATCCAATTCATTTCTTTTAAAGTTTAATCGGGAACGGGGAGCCAGAGGCACGGGATTGCAGTTTCGAAAGACGTGTATTGAACAGGTTCTAAAAATGCCTGTCATTTTAATCAAAAAATGCTAGAATCGACGAAACTCGACTTGACTCATTTTCTTCATATTTCTTTAACCCCTAGTTTTTTTATGAATGCTATAGAAAGGCGCGCTTTATACAATTTATTGCGGATGAATTGGCTGAACGATCCCTCCCTCTCTGTTGAGTCTTGGCAAGTGGAAGAATATCGCCCTCTATCTCTCATGACTCTATTTCATCGCTTAAAGCCTTATGATATTCAATTAGATCGCGTATCATTTGTTGCGTATGCCGACGAATGCGATTCACCCGAAGACTTCACCGATCACTTGACTGCTGACCGAAACTTTTCAACAGCTCAAGAAGATCAAATTTACCTCATTGTTTTTGAGCTTTGGCGCCGCTTGATGAGCGAAAAACCCTCTTTATCGATTATCTGCAATGAACTGGATCATCAAATTCATCTTTATGATGAAGGACAAGTGGAAGATTTGTCCATTTTGCAAAATGCTTTAACTCGCTTTATTCAAATTTTAGATGAAAATGCCGATGAAGGAGTTCCGCCGCAGCACGTCCTTCGCCTTATTTCCACCTACTGCGCAAACGACATTGAAACTTTCTTATATGATTTTATTTCCGAGCAGATCGATGAAGAAAATGAGACTTATGTCCGCGAATTACTCGATGATTTTGACATTTATCTGGCAAATAATAAATGGTTTAAACTTCTTCATATCCGCCTATGCGATGAATACCATAATAAAATATCACAACAATTGATCGAAGAGGTCATGGAAGAACATTTAAATGACCATGATCTTGACTACAACTTGGAATTTCTCTCCATATTGGGTGAAAAAGGATTTGATCCTCTCTTTAAAACGATTGTACAACAAACCCTTCCTCTTATCAAAAAAGAAGAGGATTTCCTAGATCTTCTTGCGATTTCCATCGATTATGTCCATCGACTCGATCAAGAAGCGCAAGAGCAAACAATCAAAGCCATCCTTGACAAACATGAATCGTTTCCTCCCGAAAAACCAATACAACCCGATCATCCGGATCTAGCTGCTTTAGTTGATCTGCTGACTTAACACCTGTTAAAAGTCATATCAAAAGGTCATGACAGCTCAATAAAAGACGCCCCTAAGAGATTGTTTTTTCATAACTAATTCAAAATTAATATGTTAAAAACCCTCCACAAGCACTCCTGCAAAAGATTAAGTGATCTATCAACCTTGACTTTAATCCAAAAAACAGTCATAAATTAGCCGTTAACACAACCTGTTGTAATAAAAAACACCGTAACTACAAGATATTGTAGCTCTATCGGTTAATAAAGGAGTAAAAATTTAGATGAGCATTAGAAAAACAAGACCCTCAGCCCGCGCAATGGCAACCGCTCTTAGAACTTATCACCGTCCAGTGAAAGAAGGCGATACGCAACTAGAAAGCTGGGAGCAAGTTGTGGATCGTGTCATTTCTCACCAGCGTTGGTTATGGGAGCGAGCTCTTGGTCGAAGCTTAAATCAGGTGCAGGAAGAGGAATTAGAAGAGGTTCGCGGTCTGATTTTCAATCGCTCCATCGCCCCTGCAGGACGAACCCTTTGGCTTGGAGGAACAGAGTTGAGCCGCAAGCGTGAATCGAGCATGTTTAACTGCTCTTATACTCACGTAGAGACTGTTTATGACATGGTGGATGTTCTTTGGCTTCTGTTGCAAGGATGTGGAGTTGGATTTAGACCCATTACCGGAACATTGAACGGATTTAGGCGCCCTCTTGAAGAAATTAACGTCATCCGCTCCAACCGCAAAGAGCAAGGAGGAGTGCAGCATAATGTTGAAACATTCGATCCTGATACTCTTGTTTGGACAATCAAGGTTGGAGACTCAGCCATTTCTTGGGCCAAGGCAATAGGCAAGTTAGTCGCCGGTAAATTTCCTGCAACAACGCTGATCCTCGATTTTTCTGAAATCAGAGCTGCTGGAACACGTTTAAAAGGGTATGGGTGGATTTCATCGGGTGATGAACAAATTGCAAAAGCTTTTAAAGCAATTGCTAAAATTTTATCGGATCGCGCCGATCAGTTGTTAACTCGCATGGATATTTTAGATATTGTCAACTGGTTGGGCACCATTCTTTCTAGCCGTCGTTCAGCTCAAATCGCTCTGTTTGAGTATGGACAACCCGAATGGGAAGATTTTGCTTTAGCAAAAAAAGAGTGGTGGCTTAAGGGAAACGCTCATCGCCAACAGTCAAACAACAGCTTGCTTTTCCATACAAAGCCAAGTCGAACAGAACTAGAACAGCTCTTCCAACTCATGCTCGAATCGGGCGGATCAGAGCCGGGGTTTATTAATGCCGCCGAAGCTGAAAGACGCGCTCCTTGGTTTAAAGGGTGTAATCCTTGCGTCGAAATTTTACTTGGCAATAAGAGCTTTTGCAATTTAACTGAAGTGAACGTGCTAGCCTTTAAGGGAGATAAAGTGGGTCTTGAGCGAGCCCTCTACTTAGCTGGCCGTATGAACTATCGTCAAACAATGGTGAATTTGCGCGACGAAATCTTGCAAGAGGCTTGGCATCTTAACAATGAATTTCTTCATCTTTGCGGCGTTGGACTCACAGGAGTTCGTGCACGCCCTGACCTGACAGCTTATGATTATAAACGGATGCGCAATATTACAGTGAGTGCAGCGTATAGCATGGCAAATGAGCTCAATTCACCATTGCCAAAAAATGTGACTTGTATTAAGCCCAGTGGTACAGTGAGTAAAATCATGGGAACAAAAGAGTGGGGCGAAGTTCCTGAAGGAATTCACATGCCTCTTGGGCGCTATATTTTTAACAATATCACCTATTCTAAGCACGATCCTTTAGTTGCGAAATTTAGAGCAGCGGGCTATATCGTGATTGAGAAACCTTTTGAACCCGAATCCGTTCTTGTTAAATTTCCTGTGAAATATGAAAATGTCCCATTTACTCGAACAACCGTCACGCGTAAAAATGGTAAAATGGAAGAAGTGGAAGTGAATACAGATCCGGCTGTCAATCAATTAGAGTGGTATGCCCTTCTGCAGACAACGTGGTGTGAACAAAACGTCTCCAACACAGTCTCTTATGATCCCTCAGAAATTCCGGCCATCATTGATTGGCTATTGAAAAATTGGGATTGCTATGTAGGGGTTTCGTTCTTATTTCGCAATGATCCAACCAAGAATGCCGAAGATTTAGGCTATGCTTATCTCCCCCAAGAGGTGGTCACGAAAGAGGCATACGAAAACTATACCGCGCAGCTCAAGGAAATTGATTACTCAGGTATTGACATTCGCGATGATGAATTGACCGAAAGCTGTGCAACAGGAGCCTGCCCGATTCGCTAAGAGCCCGTTTTCACTCATCCCTACGCCACCCGTGAGCACGATTTGGGTTGACGCGAAAGCTTTCAACCCGAGGCTTTGGCTCATCCCAAATTGTGCTCAAGGTAGCGTCAGGTGAAACGATCCTATGAGGCGTGTAAAACGTTTCGCAGAGCTCAAAACGCAACATTTCAACACCCCATATGAGACGACGATCAGATCGAGGCCAGATGACAAAATGCAGTATAAAAATCACAATGATTTTCACTCCATCTATTTGATACCTTAGGTAACGAATAGCCTTTACCCATCACAGTTGGAACGGGAAAACCAATATCGCGCCCAAAGCAGCATATTGCTTGGATCATTCCGTCAGTGAGCCAATCCTCTTTATTGCTAAACGCGGTAACTTCTGCTGCATACTGTTGACGCTTTTCTTTCCCTATTTCTTTATCGATTAATTTCTTTGCTTGTATTCCAATTGGTTCTGCATTAAACACAACTGCCCTCAACCCATGTCGAATAGCCGCAATCTGAGCAAGAGCACCCCCATGGGAATGACCAACCATCACAGGGTGAATATTCGTGTCTGTTGTTTCCTTTTTCAACAGATCTCCAATTTTCATGGCCAAATCTGCTGCCGCAGGAAGAGCTCCTCCCACACTGAAAGCAACTTGAATTAAAGCCGCACGGTTCAACCTTTCTTGTTCTGCCTGAGGAATTTGAAGGTTGGCAGCACTTCCTAACCCCATAAAGCAGACACTCACTTCTTTTTTTTCAACATCAAACACAAGCGTAAAAATTGTTCCGGTCCGCTGATCATAAAATTGACCATATTCATCGACATTCAGCCCTATTTTGATCACCCCTTGAGCGATGGCTAATAAAATCGCGTACTCTTGATGGCTTATTTTGGATCTTGTCCCCCCTATTTTTTTTAATCGATCGGGGGCTGATGGGTTCAGCATAAATTGCAATCCCTGCTCTGCACCGGGTCTTTGACCGGCAGCCCCATTGTACATAAAAGCGGCGTAGCAAAAATTGTCTTTTATTAATGATTGTCTCAATTCAGTTTTGTCAGGTGCTGTCAGATCTTCATATCTCATTCCTCTGCGACCGGAAAGTTTTGATAGACGCTGTTCGACTGAAGGATTAAGGAGTGCTGCTTCACGACAAGACGCCTCTCGATTTGCCGCTCGACCAGCCAAATATGTAAAAATAGGATTGGCAACCGCATGGGGACTATGGGCATAAGACTTACCATGATCAATGGGAGCAACCGGCGGTAACGTAGCCCCCTCCTTTACATTCAAATCTCCAGAATATTGACAAAGCTTCACCTGAGCTGACTCGATAATAGGCAAGGACGAGTCCTGACGTTTAGCTCGATGATCCATAACATGGCGGCCGCACCAGGTGATCTCACTTTTTGACTGAAAGACCTGATCCAAGGTTGAGAGAGTTCTTCTTATCGCTAAAGGTGAATATTCAGATCTACATTCCATATCATGACCAAATAATAAATAAATCAAATTCAATATGATTTTTTATTATATTAAGATAATGATTTGTTTTAATATCACTATTATAATTGTAAATAAAAATTAACTTTTTATTTACACTTTATTTACAACTTACCTTAAAACCTGTTCATAATCTTTGATCAGGTTCTTAGGCACCGGGAGTGAGCACCATTTTTTGTGATTTTATCGTAAAAAGTGCGATGTTGGAATGGACGGCAATCTTCGTCATTTTTGACGACGAGAATCGCGATTGAGAATAGACTTCTTCGAAAACTTGCTTTGCTTGAAAAAATTGCCCTTTTTGAGCAGATTGTTTTGAAAATGTTGAGAGCGTATCCGTGCATACGGTCGAAAAATTTTACAAAAAAGATGGCAAAAATGGCGGTTTTAGCAAGTCAATGAAATTTCCGAAGAAGTCTAATGTTGAATTGAATGGTTTTAAACGGAGGTTAATAAATTCTTAACGGTTTAAAATCTTCTAAATAATCACAAGAGGTGAGATGGTAGGTTACCCCACGATGATCTCCAAAAAGTTTAAGCCCTCGCTTGACATTATGTAAATGACCAAATAAACAGATGTCGACTTTGTATTTTTCAAGTAATCGGGACACGTCGGTCTCTTCCAGTCCAGCCCCAATTGGAGGATAATGGGTCATGACAATGCGTGTCTTAGAAAGACGATCCATGCTTTTTAAACTTGTCTCCAAACGCCCTAATTCTCTTTGATAAATTTTCTCGCTCTCAATTGAGTTGTCTGACTCTGTTAAGGGCTTCTTGCACCGTTCATTTTCCTTAAAATCGATAATGGCATGGAAATTGAGTCCCGGAATGTCCCACAGCCGAGTGCCGCCAATTGCAATTCCTTGCCAACTCCAGCTATTATTCTGAATTAAATGACAAGATGGAGGGAGAATGGTTTTAATTTTAGATAAAGAGCTCCACCAATAATCGTGATTCCCTTTGATCATGACCTTCGTTCCAGGCAAACCTCCGATCCAAGCTAAATCAGGACGAGCGTCTTCGATTCGCATCCCCCAAGAAATATCGCCGGGGATTAAGACAAGATCATCATGGGCGATCAAAGATCGCCAGTGATATTCAATTTTCTCTGTGTAATTTTTCCACTGAACTCCAAACACATCCATCTCTTTATCAGAGACTCCAAAAGATAGATGAAGATCGCCAATTGCCCAAACCGCCATTTTTTTTCCTTTTTTATCTAAGAATCTGTCTGCAAACGCATCATCGGGATTCTTGGCAAACAGTGTCTAGATTGAACCCATCGGCAATTGTGGCTCCACGCGGAACAATGATAATTCCATCGCGGATAAAGACATCATGTCCATCATAGTGTCTGACGTGTTTCTTGTTTATCAACTCCACTCCTTTGCCTATATGGACATTTTTATCAATAATGGCACGTGAAATAACAGAATCTTCTCCTATATGAGGAGTGTTGGGGAGCCGATGATGATCACGCACCGGCGATGTATAGTAATCATTTCCCATGAGATATGAATCTCGAATGATCACCCCTTTGTCAATAACAGAGCGTGTTCCAATGATGCTGTGCGTGATTTCTTCTGCTTCAACGACGGCCCCTTCGCAAAGAATCGTCTGCTTAATGTGCGTGTTGGAAAATTTAGCAGGGGGAAGATCGTAGCGGTTGGTAAAAATGGGGTATCGCTCATTATGAAAATTAAAAAGCGGCTGAGGAGCGGTTAAAGCCATATTCGCTTCATAGAATGACTCAATCGTCCCAATATCTTCCCAATATCCTTCATAGAGATAAGCCGCAACCCTTCCAGATTTAACTTGAGAGGGGATGAGATGCTGACCAAAATCTTCACGAGAATCTCTTTTCAATAAATCTGCTAAAATATCCCGTTTGAAAAGGTAAATCCCCATGGATCCCAGGTAGTCACGCCCACTTGCCGCAGAAACCCCGATTTTACTCATTAAATTCTCAGGACTGCGCAGCTCGTCTAATAACTGAAGATTCTCCGGTTTCTCATGGAAATTGTTGATGATGCCGTTTTCATCGACTTGTAAAATTCCCATCCGTTTAGCTTGCTGCCGATTAACAGGTAATGCAGCAACCACGACATCAGCCTCTACACTCTTAGCAAATTGAACCATCTCACGAAAATTGATATTGTAAAGCTGGTCACCCGATAAAATGAGAAAATATTCAACCGGACTTTCAAGCAAATAATCGATATTTTGCCTGACTGCATCAGCCGTTCCTTGATACCAAGACTTATGGGCAGGTTTTTGCTCGGCAGTGAGAATTTCAATCAGTCCAGAGGCCCGCCCCCCATGCATGTAAGTTTGAAAAATATGGTGATGCAAGGAAGAAGATAAAAATTGAGTCAAAACAAAAATTTGATGGCAATCAGCATGAATGGAATTGGAAATCGGAACATCGATCAAACGGTATTTTCCACCAAAATTAATAGCCGGTTTACAGCGAGTGAGAGTCAAGGGATAAAGACGCGTCCCTTCTCCTCCTCCAAGGATGATGCTAGCAACCTGTTTCATGTCAACAAAAGGCGCAGCCGGCTGATAAAGAGTATTTTGATTGACAGAATTTAAGCTTGCACGTGTTAATGTAGGCATATGTAAAAATAATATCCATAAAATGATGATGGCAGAAAAAAAACCTAGCACACTCATTATTAAAAAAAAAGGGAGAACTCCCTTAATTTGTCACCAGAAAATAGGCGCTTGCCTCCTTTTATTTGTTCTCTTTGTCACTTTATTTTCGTTAACCCCTCTTTTAGAGGCTATGGAAAACGATGTTCCCCCCCCGTTAATGGGTCTTGAAAAAGATTTTAGCGCTCTATTTAACGAGACAATCTCTTTTGATTCTCCCTATCTTCACCATTATCTAGAGCCAAACGAAAGAGGTGTGGTCGAAGCGCAACATCACCTTAGCATGCAATTGCCTGGACTGTTAATTTCAGTTGGGACAGAAAGAAGTTTATTTAGTTTAATTTTATCGGTAAAATCTTCAGGAAGAAATTGCCTAGGATTAGTTGTCAGAGATGTTGACCCCAAAGTCAAAGGCTATCTCGATTTTGCCGTCCTTCTTTTTAGAATTTCAACGAATACAGAGGACTTTCGATCTCTTACTGAATGTCCTCGGCTTTGCTATCCGCCCGTAATGGCTGAAGAAGAGTATCAAAGATTATTAGAAGCAAAGCTTATCGACATACGAGAGCGCTTAGAACAAGCCAATCTTCCTCTGGCAGTGAAGGCCTATTATCGCAGACATCTTCCGATCCTTTTTTCCATTTATATGGAGAAAAAGCGATTTTGGGAACTTGAATATCCCGAAGGCTTCCTTGATTATCACAAAGACGATGAACTGTTTGCCATTTTACAGCGTTATGCCAATGATGGAAATATTCTCATCACAATTGGAGAGATTGGGGATCTGCATTTTTTAGTCGATTACCCGATTGGACTCATCGACCTCTCAAATGTACCCGACTTTTCAATGTTTGACCTAAAAAACGATCGTCTTGCATGTGAACCTCGCGTCGTATGGACAAAGATAAAGGAACAGTCTCGTGGTGATACATGGGCTTTTTACTACTCTTGCCTTTATCATCCTCTGCCTAAAAAAGAGAGAGAGGAAATGAATCTTCTAATCGATGACATGGCTCGCTCTCATCCCCATCAGAAAAAAAAATTTTCTTATCGTATGATGGCATTTTTCCTAAAAAAATGGAATCCGGGGGTGCTCGAGCCCTATTGTTTTCCAAGTTATACGTATGAATTTTTGTCTGTTTTAAGAAATTATTCCAATAGAAAGGACTATCAATGAAAAAAAAATCATCCCTTTTCTCTCTTTTTTTAATACTCCAAAGCAGTGTTTCCTCCCCTTTTATTCATGGATCGGAAGCCGATGTAAAACAAGAGACAACTGAAATGAGAAACGAATCCGACAAGGCTGCTACTAGGCATGATGCTTGTAAAAAGGCACACCATTTTCCATTGACTAAAAAAGGACCCAGAGGTCCTACAGGATCTCAAGGACCTACAGGATCCACAGGATCCACAGGTGCGACAGGTGCGACAGGGGCGACAGGAATTGCGGGTCCTTCGTTTGGTCAATACATCTCAGCTGCAAGCCTAATTAATCAAACAATTTGCTCTAGCAATCTCGCATTTGAGCTGATCTATGCTCAAGCCGGACTCACCTACGACTCTGTTGATGATGAATTCATCATTCATCAATCGGGTGTCTATACAATTAATGTTTGGTTTGACAGCGATACTCCTCAAAGCGACTTTCTTCATTTAACCAGCAGTGGTTCTACAGCCTACAACGTCCAGATAGGATCACAAATTCCATTCACAATAGATCTTCCTTTAGTCGCAAATGACCATCTCTTCATCCATCGAGAAGGTGATGGTATCACGTTAGATAACACAAACACATCTGGACGTTCAGCTTATTTTGAAATGCATCAAATTAATGCTTACATTGATGGGCCTATTTAAAAAAAATCCAAAAGAGGACAAGATGGATAAGCAATTTAAACATAAAATGGCTAACAGATATGCAATCATAGGGATGCTCTTAGCAGCCTCCCTTGTCTATCTATTTAGCAGCTGCTCTTTGAGTCTCCCTTCCGATTTACGCTATATTGTGGGGCAAGATCCTCGTTGGAAAGACCTTCGCTTGAATGGAAAGGAACGCCATTTAACCGCTTTCAATAACGAATTGTTGTCTCTGATCGGAAAAGCAGAAGATTTTCAGGCTTCTTTGATCTCTACACTCAATGTCTTAAGTGATCTTCAAAAAGGAAAAATCCAAGGGGGATTGACCACTTCGCAACCGAACTACTCTAACGAAGGACTGATCTTTTCAGATCCCTATTTCTTGGTAGGACCTGTCCTGATTGTCTCTCCCGGCTACGATAAAAACCCAAAAAAAGAAAATGGCAAAAATATTATCGGCATCCCTGCAAATTCTCCCGTTCTTGGGAGGCTCCAAGAAGATCCTTCGACTCAAATCAAGTTCTACGACGATATTTTATCCGCTTTAAGTGATTTAAAAGAGGGGAAAATTGATGGAGCGATATTCCCCACAATTCCTGCCCATATTTATACGGAGACATTCTATAAAGGGGAATTTAACATCGCGACAGTTCCACTCACCGATCAAGGCATCCGACTTGTCGCGTTGAAGAATGAGGCTGGCGCATCGTTAATCAAAAAATTTAATCAAGGGTTAAAAAATTTAAAAGAAAATGGAACTTACCACGAGATATTGATCCGGTGGGGATTTGCAGAGATCGAATAAACGGCTGATTTTATCACCTCTTTTCAATAACACCGATTATGAATGGCATAATCGTAGCGCACTTTATCCAGCAACTCTTGATCCAGCATGCAAGGCTCAATGTTCCAAATGTCGCGCGCATAATTGTGAATCGAATAATCGGCAGAAAATTTCCCCATTCCCGCGATATTATAGATTGCACACTCTGCCCATGCACGCTTCTTCTTGTATAATTCCTCGGCTTTTGTCTGTGTATCGTAATAGCTTTGCAGATCTTTTAAAATAAAATATTGATCAGGAGCTGCTCCATAATGTGTTTCAATTAATTTATGATAGAGATCGCTAAAAACCTGATGTTCCTCATCTGTCTGGGCAAACGTGCGGTCTCGCAAGGCGTCAACTGCACGCTTAATCGCCGGATTACTCTCATAAATTTCCCTAGAGTGATACGACCCTTCAGCTTTCATCTGAGCAATTTGATCAGATGTGCAGCCAAATGCAAAAGGCCACCACTGCGACGAGATCTCTTGTTCCATTTCGATGTTTGCCCCATCACGCGTTCCAATCGTCAAGGCCCCATTGATCGCCATTTTTATATTCCCCGTCCCGGAAGCTTCCGTTCCCGCAGTAGAAATTTGCTCCGATAAATCTGCTGCAGGAATCACCTCTTCAGCTCTTGTCACATTATAATTTTCTAAATAAAGGATCTTTAATTGCCCCCCAATGGCGGCATCCCGATTCACTTTTCTGGCAATGCAGCAAATCAGATGAATAATATCTTTTGCCGTTTCATAACCGGGGGCAGCCTTTCCTCCAAAAATCGACGTGCGCTTCACGTGGGATTGCGGATCGAGCAATAATTCGTGATACAGCATAATCAGATAGATGGCATTCAACAATTGTCGTTTATATTCGTGAATGCGCTTGACTTGAACATCAAACATGGAGTCATCATCTATCAAAGGAGGAGTTGAGATCACCGCTCCCCGATGGTTTCTTAATCGGCTTTCACGGCTGATAAACTCGATAAAACGGAGTTTGTTTTTCCTTTTGATCTCCATAAATTCATTTTGAGACTCCGGATCTGTCGCAAATTTTGCCAACTCTTTAATGGTCGTAAAATTGGTGATCCATTCATCGCCGATGCGATGTGTGATAAATTTGGCCAATTCAGGATTACACTCCAATAACCATCGCCGCTGGGTCACTCCATTTGTGACATTAATAAAACGATCGGGATATAATTCAGCAAAATCTTTAAAGACAGATTGTTTAAGAATCTCAGAGTGAAGCTTTGCCACTCCATTGACTTTATGAGAGCCAACAATCGCCAAATGAGCCATTCGAATTTTGCCATTCTCAATGATTGACATACGGCGTACGCGCTCCTCATCTAGAGGATATTTAGAGCGTATCACATTGCAAAAATCTTGGTTAATTCTTTCAATAATTTTGTATTGACGGGGAAGCAGATAATAAAGAAGGGGCTGCTCCCACTCTTCAAGCGCTTCACTCAAAATCGTATGGTTGGTGTAACCTGTGCACGCCTGAGTGATTTCAAAAGCAGTCCTCCATGGAAGGTCGTAATGTTTAGTTAAAATACGGATCAATTCAGCAATGACTAAAGCGGGATGGGTATCATTGATTTGAATTCTCACTTTATCTGCAAACTGGCGAAAATTATGAAAATGAACCAAATGATGCCTAATAATATCTTGCAATGAAGCCGAGACTAGCAAAAATTCTTGTTTGAGGCGCAAACGCTTCCCAAATTCTGTGTGATCATTTGGATAGAGAACATCGGTTAACGTCGTGTTTTCAGCTGCTTGATCAAGTCTTCCTGCATTGAATCTCTGCAAAAGAAAATTCCGAGGAGAATCTTTAGTTGACCATAATCGCAATGTCACGACAGAAAAATCAGCCCCCTTGCTATAGCCGACGATAGGATAATCATAAGGGAGGGCGCCCACCTCTTCAGCATCAGTGAGGTCCATGATTTCATCTCCATGCAGATTGAACGCCGCTTTTGGGGTTCCGCAAAATTTGACATGAACACGCCGCTGGTCGCGTCGAAACTCCCATGAATTTTCATTGAGGAGCCAGCAGTCGGGAACCTCTACCTGGACTCCATTCCACAGCTGCTGTTCAAAGATCCCGTATTGATAACGGAGCCCATACCCCTGAGCCGGGTAATGATGCGTTGCTAAAGAATCCAAAAAACAAGAGGCTAAGCGCCCTAATCCCCCATTGCCTAATCCCGGATCATCTTCACATTCAAGAATATCTCGGAAATTCCGGTTCATCTTTTGCAAAAGAGTCCGGACAACATCATTTGAACCTAAATTTGTAATGTTATTGAGAAATAGCCGGCCGGGTAAATACTCTAAGGAAAAGTAATAAACCATCCTCACTTTTTGCTGAGCGATCGTCCTAGCCGTCGCCATCCAATTAATCATTGTCTCTTCGCGAATGGCGTAGCACAAAGCGCGATAGAATTCCTTTGAATTGGCATCTTCGGCCGTCCGCCCAATCATATTGATCAAATGAGATTTAACCTTTCTGACTAAATTTTCGACGACTAAATCATGTTGTGCGGGATTCATCTTATAACCTCTTGAAAAAGGGAAAAAATCAAAATTTGATACGGTCTAGCGATAACTTTTCTTTTTAAAGCTAAAATTGAATAGACTCATTCAAGCTCAAAGGGTAAATGTAGGCTGCGTCAAAATTTACCCTTTGAGCTTGAATGAGTATATATATATAATCTTTATTTATTTATCGAAAGGAAAGGAGCATTCTCATGCAGAATTCGTACTGGTTTCGTTATGTTCCTTATGTCATTCTTTCCCTTTTTTTAGGGATCATGACTTATGTTGTGGCCATTTCCTATACACGCCGTTCGGGTTCAGCGGGTGTAGATATCGCGACCATTCAAAAAATTCGGCATGACGCCTTCTCTTCAACCCCTTCTTCTCCATGACGTTATTCCTCTCTTTATTGCCTCTTTATCTCTTTGGAAACTTACATTGTATCGGAATGTGCGGACCTCTCGTGATGCTCATCGGCCGCCATCGCTACCGATTTTTCTATTTCTTTGGACGTCTTGTCTCTTTTAGCTTAGCCGGCCTCATCGCCGGAGAATTAGGGGCGGTGATTCACCTCTTTCTTAAACAGTATTACTTAGCTGAGGGCATTAGCTTGTTATGCGGCATGATGTTGATGGGGTGGGGAATTAAAAAATTGCTGGGATGGCAAGGAAAAGGGGGCGATTTCCAGTCATTTCCCGCTTTGAATCGACTGCACCGCTGGACGTCGACACTTTTATTAAAAGATCATGGATGGCCGACCTTTTTATTTGGTTTTTTTACTGTCGCCCTTCCCTGCGGGCAGACACTCGTCGTATTTTCTGCTTGCGCTCTTGCCGGAAATGCTTGGATCGGATTAGGAAATGGGTTTGCTTTTGCCCTTCTGACGACCCCTTCTTTAATGATTGCCATGCATACGTTAACACTATTTAAAAAACTCAAAGGATATGATCAAGCCATTATTGGCTGCTGCTCAATTTTTGCAGGTTTTTTTGCCTGTTGCAGAGGATTGGCTGAAATGGGTTGGATCAATCATTGGGTGTTAAATCCAGAATCCCCCACTTATTATCATCTTGTCGTTTTTTAACTCACGATTCAAAGAAGCACTTTTCCTTTTGTTTCCGGAAGCTTGCGAATAAAAAAGAACATCGTCAAACAGGCACAAGCAAAAAATGTGAAGACTCCATTGACCCCCCATTGATTGACAAGAGAAGGGAAAATCAAAGAAATCACATAATTGCTGAGCCAGTTAACAAAAACAGCCAGGCTCATTGCTTTGCCTCGTATGGAAGAGGGATACATTTCAGATAGATAGACCCATAAAGCCGTGCCCATCCCGATTGTAAAAAAGGCTGTGTAAGCAGGAAGAGTGATGAGAGCAAAGTAGGGCAATAATTGAGAAGAAAAGGGATACGCTGTTAAAAAAATCCCTAATGTCACAGCCATGCCAATCAAGCTGATCGATAACAAAGGAATCCTTCCCCACTTATCAATCAGCCACGCTGCAAAAAATGCCGCTAGCACAGACATCAGCCCAATTCCAATGGAGGCATATGCTGCTGATGAAGGGCTATTAAAACCAACTTTTTGAAAAATGAGTGGCGAATAATAGTTCACGACATTAATCCCCGTCAATTGCTGGGCAAAGCTTAATAACACTCCCACAAGGACCAGAGATCGAAATTGAGGATCAAATAATCTAAAAGATTCCCCATGTTTTTCATCTGATTGGATCGTGATTGGAGCTTCGATTGCAAAACACATCCCAATGAACAAGAGCAAAGCGGGGATCACCCCCAAGCCCAGCATCAATTGCCAATTCCCTGATCCGGACAAAAAATAATCGATCAGATAGGCCATTAGTAATCCAAGGGCCATTCCAATTTGATTCATCGATCCAATTCGTCCACGGTAACGTGCAGGAGAAATTTCTGCTAAATAGGTCGGAACTAGCATCGACGAGAGCCCAAGAGCGATTCCGTTAATTGCCCTTCCTAAGAGAAGAATTTCAAATTGATCGACAGTCGAGAGTAAAATCCCCATCACATAAATCCCTCCTGTCCACATAAGCGCTTGCCGTCGATTACGAAAAACTGCGGAAAAAGAAGAACCGACCATCGCTCCAAATAAAATGATACTGACAAGAGCTCCTTCTTGAAGGGGGGAAAGATGAAATTGTTGACTGATAAAAAAAATGGCGCCGGAAATACTCGATGTTGTGTAGCCAAAAAGAAAACTGCCAAAAAAGGCGAACAAAATAGAGAAAATCAGCATGAAAGCCATCACTATTTAAGGTTTAAATTAGGCTTAATTCCTTCCACAAAATACATATCCATTAATACTTCTTCCACCCCTTTCTTATTTTGTATCATGACACTTCCCCTGGATTGGCAAACAAAGAGATCTTTAATTTTGGCATATGTGCTGGCTGATATATTAATCTTGTTCGGCTCGGAATACGTTTCCATTCGACTTGCCAAATTGACTGTTTCTCCCCAAATGTCATAGGCCAATCTTTTCTTTCCAAATACTCCTGCAATTACAGGTCCGCTATGAATACCTAATCTAACACTCCAGCTGACATGAAATTTGGCTTGAATTTCGCTGCGGCATTCTTCGATAAATGTGCGAATATCAAGAGCTGCCAGGATGCAGTCGATCGCGTGAGCAGAGCCTCCTTTTGGAACCCCTCCCACACACATATATCCATCACCAATGGTTTTTATTCTCTCTAAATTTCGGTGATTGATAATGTCATCAAATTTTTCAAAATAAAATCCTAATGCCCCAACCAAATCTTGTGGATTAGTCTGCAAAGCACTCTTAGAAAACTCAACACAATCGACAAACATCACCGTCGCCTCTTCATATCGAATCGGTTCAACTGTTCCATAAGCCACAAGTTCTTGCGCGACACTTTCTGGGAAAATATTGAGAAGGATGTGTTCTTGTTCTTTCTGATTGAGCTCTAACTGCGCATAAGCTTTTTTAAGCTCCTCTTGCAAAGATTTGAGCTCTTCATTTTGCTTATGAATATTTTGATAAGTGGAAAGTAAAAAATTAATCACTTCTTGATAGCCCGATTGAATCTTATAGCTCTTTCCGTTGAATACCACCTCTTCTTGAGAGCTTGAAGAGAAGCGATGGGAGCTTCGAAATTGGAGCAATTCTTTGACTAAAGAGATTAAGCTTTCATCATCCCAAGGCTTTGTAATATAATTATTGGCCCCAACCTCAATCCCTTTAATGAGGTTATTGGGATCAGATAAAGAGGTGCAGAGAATAAAAGGAATTTGCGCTAAATCAGGATGTTGTTTAACAGACCGGCATAATTCATACCCATCGAGTTTTGGCATATTGACATCGGAAATAATCAGGTCTATTTTGCGTTGTTTTAACAGATCAAGCGCTTCCATTCCATTTTTAACAACAGTCACTTCAAACCCTGCTTGAGTTAATGTCCGTCTTAACATAATTGCCTGAAGAGGGCTGTCATCTGCAACAAGGATCGTATTGTTCATCTATGAATTCCCTTTGAAATAATCTTTAATTAAATAAACCGGATTGAAAATCAAACACACCTCTCCCGTTTTTAAGATCGTGACCCCCATAATACTCTTCACCATCGACAAAAAAGGATCAGGCGGAATCAAGATCACTTTAATCTCTTCTAAGATAACATCAACAACTAAAGCGACCTCTTTTCCATCGCCGCTTAAAATCAGACAAGCCTCAGGGATCTTTCTCTCCTCTGCCCTTACTAAAGCGTACTTGCCCGACTCAATGAATGATTGTAAAAACATCATAGAGATGGGTTGATTGTCGACCACAATAGATTGCGACTGACCAACGACGACTATTTGATCAGGGCAAATAAAGAGGCATTTTTTTACCGCCTCAATCGGCAAACCATACAGTCTATTGTCAATTTTTACGAGAATGACTTGCGTTGTCATATGCAGAATGGGAAGTTCAATAAAAAAACGGCATCCTTGATTTGGAATCGATTCGACGCTCAATCTTCCATTCAATTTTTCTACCTGATTTTTGACAACATCTAGCCCAACCCCCCTTCCCGAAAGATCAGAGACCTTCGAGGCTGTTGAAAATCCAGGAGAAAAAATTAAAGAATAGGCCTCTGAAAGGGTTAAGGCTTCTGCCTGTTTCTCACTCAAGATTTTGCGTTGAATGGCAATCTCCTTAATTTTTTCAATATCAAGCCCCTTGCCATCATCTGATACCTCAATCAAAATATGATTCGACGTCTGGTGTCCAATCAATTGAATGGATCCTTCAGGGGATTTTCCCTTTTGTTTTCGTTCAATCGGGGATTCAATCCCATGAGAAATGGCATTGCGCAATAGGTGCATAAGAGGGTCCTTCATTTCCTCTATGATTTTTTTATCAACCGCTATTTTCCCTCCTTCGACGGTCAGGGCAACTTGTTTCCCAACCGACTGCGCAAGATCGTTGATCATTGCGAAAAAAAAATCAAAAAGCTTAGATAACGGAAGCAACCCCAATTTTTGCACTTGATCTGTAAAAGAGGAGGTAATCAATTCCAATTTTCCGGCATCTTCATAAGTATCTCGACGCAGCTTTCTGAGTGAATTTCCCATTTCCTTATATCCCTGAAAAACATGTTTGCCAGAAGGATGATCTCCATGATCAGAAACATCTGCCCCCTCTTCTGTTAGATCGTTTAATCCGGCAAAATAGGAGTATTTATAAAGATGATAATGTTGTTCCCATTCCTCTAATAGATCATCGAGACGATCAACAACAGAGACCATTCGATTTTTTGCTGCGACTAAGTCTACAGTTTGATTCATCAAATGACTCACCTGCTCCATGTCAATCCGAACAGTAGAAATCGACAGAGGATGCTCCCATTCTCTTCCCTCTTTTTTTTCCTCCTTTGGTTGCGATTCTCCTTGCAATATCACCAAAGGGGCTTGCAGATCAGCCGGCTTCTCTACACCGATGTTTTGCTCAGGCAGAGATGAGATGAAAGCGGCCCCTTTATTTTTTTCTTCTGTTCCCTCCCCGTTTAATTTGGATGATGGTTGAAGCAAAGGCTCTTGGGGGACAATCCGGTTCGTCTTCTTTAAATTGCCTAATACAGATGCAACATCGACATTGACACTCTTTCCTCTCGTTTCATGACTGACAAGAGATTGGATGGCATCAATTGCTTGATAAATCGCCCCAATGCCCTCAGATGAGAGAGTTAACCCTCCTTTTCTAAAGCTATCGAGTGTGTTTTCAAGTTCGTGTGAAATTTTCTCTATCGATTGAATATGAAGCATGCGGGCCGATCCTTTGATCGTATGAGCATCACGAAAGGCGATCTCTATCGCTTCCCGGTCGGAAACACTCGTTTCCAATTTCTTCATTTGCTCCTCTAAGCTCTTCAACCGTTCTTCACTCTCTGCTTGAAAAAGGGTTCTGAGTTCATCATCCTCAATCATTGGGATCCTCTAACTTGATAGACAGTCAACATGTAGACGAAAAAAAACATTTTAATCTCAAATCACATGATGGTTTTTAAATCCTGAGAGAGTCCATCAAGTTTCTCAACTTCAGATTTCACTTTTCCCATATCATTGAGACTTTGACTTGCCGCTTCTCTTAATTCTTTCATTGCCTCTAACACTTGATGCACGGCATGATTTTGCTGTTCAATATTTAAACACACCTCATGGGCCCCCTCAACCGAATGCGTTGTAATCGAAATAATAGTATCAAACGCCTTCGAAGAGGACTGCGCTAATTTTATCGATTCTTGAACCGTCTGACTCCCCTCTTCAGAAATCCTAATGGTTGAATCGGTGGCATGCTTAATATTTTCAGTTAATTGATCGATATGCGAGACAAATTTTTTACTTTCATCTGCCAGTTTCCGAATTTCACCGGCTATCACAGAAAATCCCTCACCATTTTGCTTAACGTGCGCCGCTTGAACAGCAGCATTTAAAGCCAAAATATTTGTTTGATTGGTTAGATTATTAATAGAGGAGGCAATGCTATGGATCCGATTAATCACTTCACTCAAGTGCAAAATGTGATCTAAAATGGCCAGAACTTTCTCTTTGTGCCCCATCATTCCGTCTAACATTTGCTTGATCAAATTATTCCCCTCTTCTGAAACTTTTAAAGCATTCTCAGCAAATTTTGAAGACTCTTGGGCCAATTGTGTGGTATGGTGAAATGACTGATTGAGCTCATTCATCGAAGCCGTTGTCTGATTGACCAATTCCGATTGGTGTGCAATGGATTGCGCTTGTTGATCCATATGGAAATTAATCTCAGTTGAAACAGAACCAATCTGCTTAAGAGCTGTATTTAACCGATGAGTGAATGAACGACCGGCCAGATAGGCGAGAAAGGCTGAGCAAATGATGATCATTGCAAAAACCCCTAATCCTAAAATTCTGCCAAGCGTGTATTTCATGGCCACTTCATTTTGAAGCTCTTCATCTTGTTTACTCAGAATAGCAATCAGCGATTGATTGACTTGGTTTTGTCCATTATACAATTCTTTCATGATCCCATTCAATAATGTGGCCGCCTCTTTTTTATCTCCTTTTTTGATGGTAGGAATAAATTGGGTGGACCACAATTGAAAAAATTCTCGCGTGAAATAAATGCTTTTATAGAACTGATCTTTTAATAAAGAATCAGGCAAAATTCTCAACAATTTTTGAGATCTTTCCTCAAACTCCCGATTAAAAATTTCAACTCGATCGATCAAAACGTTCGATTGATAAGGATCATTCTCATTTAAAATTAAAAAAGAGGTAAGATAATATTGATCAATATCCAGCTTTGATGGCTCAATATCAGAAGTAAATTGCTTGACTAATAAAATTTGGTTATAATAATTTCCTCCAACAACCAATTCAGCCCAATTCATTCTAGAAATTAGACCGAAAGTAATGGTAATAAAATAAAAACCAATGACAAAAAAGAACAAACTTTTTGTTAATGTAATCTTATCAAAAAATTTAAACATATAACGTTTTTAACTCCGAGTGATTGAATCAAAAATCTTATCGATATCAAGAACTATTAAGGATTGATTTTCATATAACATGATCCGCTGAGTCAAGGATCCCAGGGCGCTGCCCTCCATTGCCAACGGAATAGATTGAAAATCGAGGGAACTGAAAGGGATGACATTGATCACTTGATCAACCAAGATCCCAATCAATAGACGATTGTACTGAATAATCAACGCTTGAGGAGAGGGAAGCGTCTTGATCGTTGAGCCTTTCTCTAAATTGACAGCAAGAGGTTGATTTTCGGATAAGGTCTGTTGTGTCAAAATCGGCCATATATCTATTAATGTTAAAGGACGTCCTTTAAAGTTGATACACCCGGCTAAATAAAGAGGGGCATTAGGGATGGGGAAAAAATCTTGCAGAGGAATCACTTCTTTTACCAGATGGGGAGGCACCCCAAAAAACTGATCTTCTATCTTGATGACAGCGATGGGGACAAAAGAGTCTTGATTTTCGTGAATGATCGGCTCAACGAGATGATGAGCTCTAGAGGCAAAAATGGCTTGCTCTTCCTCATTCATGTCACATAATGGTTGATTGCGGCAAGAAGCAAACGATTCAAGAGGATTCTGTTTCTGTTCTTCCCCTTTGGCTAGTTGATCAGGAAGTAAAAGATAGGCGATAGTGTCATGAAAGGTAGACGCAGTGATTAAAGAAGATAAATTGACAACTTGGGATGAAAAAAACAGCGACCGCTTGTGCCCCTTTGTTGGATCTAGAGTGAGAAAATTGGATGAAGAGAGAGGGAGTATCTCTAAAGTGTCGGTAATGACGATGCCAAATAAAAAGTGTTCCCCTTTTAAAATCACAAGAAGGTCATTTAATGAATGGCTGGCAGAAGGAAGACCTAAACAAATCGCTAAATCGATAATCCGAATCAAATGTCCACGAAAATGCAACAGTCCTTCGATAGAAAAAGGGGGATCGGGCGGTTCAAGGATGGCGGGCAGTGCATGAATTTCATGAATCGATTCAACAGGAAGGGCGTAACAAGAGTCATGAAACTGAAAGATCATATAATAAGTAACGTCATTCATAATTGCTTTTTAAAGATGATTTGAAAATGATAAGCGCTAAGAAACTGTTCAGCATCTTTGATCACGATCCTTTGCTGCTATCAATCATCGAGTCAAAGATTTTGGACAGGTTCCAAGGGCGAGGAGGATCTTCAAACATCCTTCTCGAATTTAAAAATTGCGTGGCAATTCAAATCAAATGATTGCCCCTTTTTTACAAATCCCCTAAACCCATCTTTTTTTGCATCAGGTAAAGGGCCTGGTTGATAATGATAAAGCCACATTTTTCTTTTGATGGAGTCAGTTAACAGCTGAAGTTCTTCATAATGTGCATGAATCCCGCTTTTATGTCTTTGCGTTTCACAATCTTGAAAAATCAGATCGGCTCTCTCATAGAGTTCATGCATTTCTTCGAGGTTTAGCTGTGTATCGCTTGTGATCACAATCATTTTTCCATTTATTTCAAACCACAATCCAAAACATGGCATCCGCCACAAACCGCAAGTCACATGAAGAGTTTGAAACAGATGAAATCGGATCTTTTCCCATTCAAACATTTGATTATGAATTGCATTGACGTTAAAAAAAGTGGAAAGATCAATGGCCGGATCATGAGACGGATTAAGCGATGCCGAAAGAGAGCGATGCCATAAATCATCCACAAGTTGATTGCTAAGATGAAGACAATGTTTATAAGGTGTTCCACTCTTATATCTTGAATGAAAGGCAACCCACTCTAATCCGCCGATGTGATCAGAGTGCAAATGGCTAATATAAATATCCATGAGATCTGTGATGAAAGAGCCTTGCTCATGAATCGAAAAACGGGCATCTGAGCCACAATCAATTAACAACTTGCGATGAGAATCGGCCTCTAACAGCATGTTTGACTGATAGTTACCATCACCCACAGTAAAGGCTGATCCGGTTCCCAAAAAAGTTAACTTCATCATCTCCTCATCAACAAATGGACAAAGACTCATTCAAGCTCAATCCTGGACATTTGGGCTGCGCCAAAGCCCGGGGGGTAAGAGATCGTCACTGGGTCAAGATTATTCACAATTAACCCAGTTATTAAGATCTCTTAAGGGGGGAAGCTTTTGCGTTGCTCAAATTTCAGGATTCAGCTTGAATGGAGTCTATTAATGGAATTCAAGGGCTTGATTTTTCTAACAGATCAAAAGATCAATCATGATAGCCTTTTATACTGACCAGAGTATTTTATGTATAGACTCATTCAAACCCAAAGTAAGAATGTGGGCGACCACTCGATTGCATGTTTTAGACACTCTCTGAAAATAGGCGTTCAGATTCAAAATGATGGAGCGCTTTTTAAACACGCTTTCAGATCGATTCATCTGTTTTTTTTTCTTGCATCTATTTTGAACAAAATGTCGAAAATCAGTTTCATTTCGCTTTTGATATTCAACCTGAGCACTATTACCCCGATCAGGGCTCATGAGGATACACTCAACACCCACTCTTTTAGCCATTCGCTCTTAGAGACTTTTTCCTCGAATGGAGCGCCCTTCAATCAGCCTGTTGAGGTTTCACCTATTGAACTCGTGTGCCCAAAACGGGCAGATCTTATGGCAAAATACCTCTATGCTAAATTGAGGGAATGGGGGACAAGCTGTGCCTTCGGACAAGAGGTGTATTACAATCACTTAAAAGTTTGGAATGAATTTTATGAAGAATCTCCCCGAAAAATCAACTTTTCCGATTTTTTGACTTCCTTTAATGCTCTGCTAGATTCTATCAAATCCCAAGGATTTGATCCGATGCGTCCCATTCCAGTGAGGATGAATGGGGTGATCAATAATGGCGCCCACCGCGTCACCAGCTGTCTGCTCTATCAAAAAAAGATAACCCTTGAACTTGATGAGGGAAAGTGTGAGTGTGATTTTAATTTTTTTAAAACGCGAGGGCTTCAATCCCTTTATCTGGACGCCATGGCTCTACAGTACTGCGAGCTGAAACCACAGACATACATCATGACTGTTTTTCCTTCCGCCAAAGGCAAAGAGGCCCTTATCGAGGGCCTCATAAAAAAATATGCGGAAATTGTCTACGCAAAGGAAGTTTACCTGACATGTGAAGGAGGATTTCATTTTATTTTAACAGCATATGAAGGGGAGTCTTTTTTAGATGAAAACAGCAATTATCGCGGTGCGCGTCATAAAGCCCAATTGTGCTTTCCGCCTGATTTGAGTCTTAAAAATCCAATGCGTGTCTATCTACTCGAAGCAAAGGATCTTGATTTAATCAAACAGTGCAAGAAAGAGATTCGAAATGAATGTCACATATCGAATCATTCAGTTCATTCTACAGATACACATCAACAAGCAATCACCCTAGCCCGCACCCTTTTCAACGACAACAGTATTCACTGCCTGAATCACAGAAAAGAAAGGGCTGTTCCTCAATTTACACGTTATTTTGAAAAATACCGACAGTGGTTGAATGCTCAATACGAGAAAAGTGAGTGGTTCATCATCGATAGCGGTGCGGTTCTAGCTGCGTATGGTTTAAGAGATGCTCATGATGTAGATGTTCTGCAATACGGAGAAGATTCCTTCGACTTTCCGCTCCCGGGAATTGAGAACCATCATGATCAACTCCATTACCACACACTCCCCCTAGATGAGCTCATGTTTAACCCTAACAATTACTTTTATTATAAAGGAATCAAATTTTGCTCACTCTCCGTGTTAAAACAAATGAAGCAAAAAAGAAAAGAGGCTAAAGATTTAGTAGACCTTAAGCTTATCGAGGAGCTCGACACAAAAAAAATACCTAACCGCGAGCGCCGAAAATCCCCTCCCTCGTGGTGGCTCCCCATTGGAAATAGAGCTTCGGGTGCTTAAGGCGAGTTCTAAGATTATGAACAGGTTCTAAAGAGGAATCCAACTGCAAATAGGGCAAGAAGAGGAATGATGACGGCGCGCCTGGCAATATTGCCTGCCAAAATAAATGATTTGGAGGTGAAGACGGTTCCAATCTTTTTTTGGAAAAAGCTCCTTCAAATCTTTTTCTGTTTCCTTCACATTTTTTGCCTCACTTAATTTCCAACGCTTGGCTAAACGATGAATATGGGTATCAACAGGAAATGCACATTGATGAAAGACTTGAGACATGATCACTGATGCTGTTTTATGGCCGACGCCGGGCAAAGATTCTAACGCATCAAAACGATCAGGAACCTTGCCCTCATACTTCTCTAACAAAATGTGAGACATTTGCCAAATTGCGTTGGCTTTTCGATGACTCAATCCACAAGTGTGAATGATCTGTTGAATCTCTTCAACAGAGAGTTTGATCATATCGCTCGGTTGAGCGGCCAGGGAAAATAGATGCGGAGTCACTTGATTGACTCTGGCATCGGTGCAGTGAGCGGATAAGATGACGGCAACCAATAATGTGTAACCGTCAAAATGCAAAAGAGGAATGGGAGGGTCCGGATAAAGCCTATTGAGAATCTGTTGAACTTTGGAGGCAATCTGTTTGCGATTCATTTTCCAATACAAAATTTAGAAAAAATCGCTGATAAAATATCTTCGGAGACATTCACTCCCAAAATTTTTCCCAACTCCGCTAATGTTTGGCGAATATCGATTGTGAGAAACTCCGGAGATACTCCCTCGAGTAACCCTTGCTGAACGCGGCGAGCGGCCTGGATAGCCCCCATCATCGCTTCTTTATGCCGAATATTGGTAATGATCACCTCTTCTTTTGAAGGAGGCCCTTCTAGCCAAATGAATTGGTCAATCGCTTCGTGCAAAGCCTGCAATCCGGAGCGCTCTTTTGCCGAAAGATGGACAATAAAGGGAAAATCAAGAGACGGAAGCTCTGCATGGGGAAGATCCACTTTATTCCACACAACAATCGTTTTAGCTCGAGGAACAAGATCTAATAGCTGCCGATCTTCTTTGGCTAATTCCTTCGAGGCATCAAAAACTAACAAGACGACATCAGCCTCTTCAATGGCTTGCTTAGAGCGGCGGATGCCCTCCAATTCAATATCCTCTTGCGTTTCCCGAATTCCGGCCGTGTCACTGACTTTAAAATGCAAGCCATTCAAACGAAGATGATCTTCCAAAACATCCCGGGTGGTTCCGGCAATTGCAGAGACAATAGCACGATCCCGATCTAATAGTGCATTCATTAAAGAAGATTTTCCTACATTGGGACACCCTACCAAACACAAGGAGAGGCCGTCATGTAAAATTTTGCCATGATGAAACGTGCAGACGAGTTTCTCCATTTCACAGCAAATCATCTCCAACTCATCGCAGATTTCATCCATCGAGGCAAATTCCAATCCCTCCTCGGGAAAATCGACCCATGCCTCTAAAATGGCCGCAATCACGGTCAATTGAGATTGAAATTGGTTGATTGAAGAAGATAATCGCCCCTGAAGTTGATTTTCAGCAGAATCTAAAGCCCTCTCATTTTTTGCTCCAATCAGAGATTGGACCGCCTCAGCTTGAGCCAAATCCATTTTTCCATTAAGAAAAGCCCTGAATGTAAATTCTCCCGCACGAGCAGCCCGCGCTCCGCTCTCCAAAACAGCTTCCAACACCCGACGGGTAATTAAACTACCTCCATGGCAATGAATTTCAACGGTCGTCTCGCCTGTATAAGAGCGCCGCCCTAGCATCACGAGAAGAAGCACATCGTCTAGATGTTCTCCTCTAGCATTTTTCACATGCCCAAAATGAGCCGTATGAGAGGGATAGGAATGAACGGGACCTGAAAAAATTTTTGCTGCGATATCTAACGCTTGATCACCTGAGATCCGAATGATCGCAACCCCGCCCTCGCCAGGAGGTGTGGCAATCGCAGCGATCGTCTCGCCAGGATAATAAGATTGATGAATGAATTCCATAATCAGACAGATCGCATGCTTCCCCATTCTTGAACGACGCAGATTCAAAACGTGGAAAAACTCGAGGTTTAAAAAGTTGCAGATAAAAACAAGATAACCTAAACTCCTTTTTTTATTCCATCCATTTGATTATCAATTACAAAAAAAAATGCCTGATATCCTTTACATCAACCGTCAAACGGGCCTCCTAGAAACAGAAAAGGTCTATAAAGAAAAAGCACTGCGGCTATTGTATGGAGAGTCGGGCATAGCTCATTTTCTCCATTC
This sequence comes from Parachlamydiaceae bacterium, assembly GCA_044326545.1. Classification (GTDB taxonomy): domain Bacteria; phylum Chlamydiota; class Chlamydiia; order Chlamydiales; family Parachlamydiaceae; genus JANWJE01. The sequence goes on from JBIRBM010000020.1 coordinate 31,412, forward strand.
CTGGTTTCTCCCTCTTTTGGCCAAACACGATGCCTTTTCCCGTTTCATTGGGTGGCTGCAAAAACGTCCCTCAAGCGCTAAAAGAATCCTCCCCTTCATCACGACGTTCGAAATTGATCCCTCTGAATTTTTAGATCCGGTCTCTTCCTATCACTGTTTTAATGATTTTTTTATCCGCAAACTCAAACCCGATGCACGCCCGATTCATTCAGATCCTTGCAAAGCAATGATCCCTGCAGATGGCCGCTATTACTTTTATCCAAACATTGAGAAATGCGACGGATTTCTTGTCAAAGGCAAAAAATTTAAATTAGAGGCTCTTCTTGCCAGCCAAGCACTTGGAGAAGAATTTAAGGAAGGAAGCATGGTGATTGCCCGCTTATGTCCCTCTGATTATCACCGTTTCCATTTTCCTTGCGATGGATTGCCCGGCTCCTCGAAACTCATCAACGGGTGGCTTTATTCTGTCAATCCTTTAGCGGTCAAGCAAAACATTCATATTTTCACTGAAAATAAACGGACTCTTTGCGAATTTCACACGCCTTTATTCGGCAAAATGCTCTACCTTGAAATTGGCGCCACAACTGTGGGGAGCATTCAGCAAACGTATCAACCCAATGAATGGCAAGTCAAAGGGGAGGAAAAAGGGTACTTTGAATTTGGCGGTTCATCTCTTATCCTCCTCTTTGCCAAACAGACCATCCAATTTGATGCAGATCTTGTAGACGCGACAAAGCAAGGGATTGAAATCCGATGCTTAACCGGCCAATCGATGGGAACGGCCTTAATCAGATCTGATTGATAACGTTATGGTAAATGACCCCCTTCCTGCATTGAACATTCAAAAAGTTGTTCAACTTATCCAAAGCGATGGGTTGCTCTGCCGCTCTTTAAAAGGATTTGAACCAAGAGGGCAGCAACAAAAGATGATGGCCAACATCATCGAAGCTTACAACAGCAATCGGATCGCCCTCATTGAAGCGGGGACGGGCACCGGCAAAAGCATGGCCTACCTCATTCCGGCTATTCTTTGGGCAGCCAACTATCATGAACGGACAGTCATCTCAACAAATACGATTGCCCTGCAACAGCAATTAATCGATAAAGACATTCCCCATTTGCTTCAAGCTCTGAATATCCAACTGAAGGTCGTTCTCGTCAAGGGAATGCATCACTACGTTTGCTTGCGCAAACTCCAAGACGCCCACATGCAGTTGCCTCTTTTTCCGGGAGACGACCACAAAGACATTGAAAGAATCGAATCTTGGCGGAAGTCTTCAAAGGAAGGCTCGCGCTCTGAACTCCCTTTTGTCCCATCAGCTGCCCTATGGGATCTTGTGGGAGCAGAAAATGAAGCATGCTCGCATCATCAATGCCCTCACTACCAAGAATGCTACTTTTACAAAGCAAGGCGGCAAGCGCAAGATGCTCAGTTACTGGTGGTCAACCATCACCTTTTGTTTAGCGATCTTATGAAACGGGCAGATCAAAATAACTACAGTGAAACTGCCATCCTACCCAGCTATAACCGGGTGATTTTAGATGAAGCGCATCATATCGAAGATATTGCAACCGAATATTTTGCCTCTCGCCTCAGCCGTCTCAATCTCATCCGCCTTTTGTCAAGGCTTGCCGCTGATAAACTTGGCCCCACTCAAGGAAAGCTGATTTTACTTAAAGAAAAAATCCATTCCCTTTTCCGAAAAGGAGCTCCTCAAGAGATAGCGAAAATTATCACTCGCTTGACAATCGATTTACCTGCGATGCGCCATCTTCTTAACGAAAACATTCACCAATCATTCGAACAATTCGCGACATTTATTCAAAAGATCAAACACCCTTTGAACAGCGCCCCTCAAAAAACCCCTCCGATACATACAGAACAAAAGCTGCGCCTCTTAGATGAACACCTGACCCACCACGACTGGAAAGAAGGGGTGATGCCTCAATCGCAGCATCTCATCAATGCTTTAAGACAATATCAGCAAACGATTAACAGCTTGGAAGGAGACCTGAAAGGAATTGACCATGAGCGTCTTCAAGAACAAACAAAAAGCATTCGCTTAGATATCCAAGCCTTAGCCTCAAGGTTGGACACTGCAGCCCTCTTACTCAACAATTTCTTTAATCAAACCAAAGATCCTTTGAAAGTGCGCTGGATGGAAACCCAGCCCCTTAAAACGCTTCTCAACGTCCAACTCATCGATGCAGACCTTGATGTTTCTAAGGCTCTTGCCGACTTTCTTTTCAGCAAATTTTCGACAATCATCCTCTGCAGTGCCACTTTAACGACAAATCAACAATTTGTTTTTTTTCGTGAGCGTGTCGGATTAAATGCCCCTCTATTGCCTCATCGGACGGTGACGGAAAACATTTACGATTCCCCTTTTGATTTTCGCAAGCAAGCAATCCTAGCAGTCCCGACCGATCAACCCCCACCTAACCACCCCGATTTCAATGAAGCGGCTTACGAAAATATTTGGCGAGCCATTCAAACAAGCCATGGCCATGCGTTTGTGTTATTCACCTCATATGCCATGCTGCAAAATTGTTATGATACACTCAAACCCCGATTGGAAAAAGATCATTATCCCTTATTTAAGCAAGGAGATGACCATCGCCAAGGGTTGCTCAATCAATTTAAAAAAACAAAACGAGCCGTCCTATTCGGGACCGATTCTTTTTGGGAGGGTGTCGATGTTGTGGGCGATGCATTGCGGTGTGTCATTATCGTAAAACTGCCCTTTAAAGTGCCAAGCGAACCGATCATCCAAGCACGAACAGAAGCGATCATTGAGCGGGGAGGCGACCCTTTTTTTGAATTTTCCGTCCCTCATGCGATCGTCAAATTCAAACAGGGATTTGGGCGGTTAATCAGACATAAGTGGGATCGCGGATGCATCATTTGCCTTGACACAAGACTTATCACAAAAGGGTATGGAAAGTTATTTCTCAATAGCCTTCCCCCTTGCGAAAAAGCGTTTATGAGTGCAGAGCGGTTATGGGCAAAAATGGAAGAATTTTATCGCCACACTTACCATTTTGTTCAACAGAATCCTTTCTCGATTTAAGACCGCTGAATGATAGAAAGAGGTTCCTCTTTTTTTTAATCCCCTCTTACTTTATCATTCCTCTTATTAAAAAATTCACCTTAGACACTGCTCAGACTCTTGAATTACAATGCTTTGCTCCTATCAATCCGCTATACACTCAGACAACATTTTTGGAATATTCTTGATATTGCGACAATGTTGTCTGAGTGTATAGCGGGTGTTAGCAAACAAATCATCAGATCAACAATTTTCAAAAGGGTCTAAGATGAGTTAGAAACAAAAATCGAGTATAAAACATGCCTTTTATTTTGAATGGATTTTTTTTCTTCCTCTTTTTCCCTCTTTTAAATTGTCTATGGGCGCAAGAACATAGAGACCTTCCTCATCACTATTCCTTATCTCGCATTGATTACACTTTCTCTACAGCCTTCACCATATTCGATGAAAAAAAATCGTGGGGAATGGTTGAAAAAGGGATTTTCCACATTGAGACGCATTACGATTCTTTTGACCGGTTCGGCCTTTATGAAGGAAGAGGAGTGTGCCCTCTTCCCTCTTTGGAAACTCTCTATAGCGCAATGATGAAGCTTGAAATCTACGATCAATATGGAGACTACATCGCCATGATCGAAACTCAAGCTGCTTCATCGAATCAAAAAAGATTTGATTTTATCAATCAGGATCAAGAAACGCTTGCAACGGCTCATTTACAAGAGGGAGAACGGACGGTTTGCATCCTCGCTTCGGATGCCCCCTCTCTTCTATTCGCTACGTTAACCTATAACGGGTTAGGGCAAACGAAGAATGACTGGGAGATTTCAATTGATCCCTCCTGTCCACTCCCTCATCTTATCATTAAAATCTTTGCCGCTTTTCTTTGCGACAACCAAGAGGTATGGATCCAACACCCTTCAGAAGAACACCACGATTCAAAGTCTAATCAAAATAATTTTGATTGACTTTTTCTTTTTCTAACTTCACATTGCAGATTCATATCTTTGAAGACAATGATTGAGTGTTTGTCAATAGACTTCTTCGGAAACTTGCTTTGCTGGAAAAAATTGCCCTTTTTGAGCAGATTGTTTTGAAAATGTTGAGAGCGTATGCGTGCATACGGTCGAAAAATTTTACAAAAAAGATGCCAAAAATGG
>JBIRBM010000045.1:0-11041 GCA_044326545.1 Parachlamydiaceae bacterium
CAACATAAAATATGTGGGAGTGATAGACTTGTTTTTGAATATGGATGAAGAGCGTAAAAATAAAAGTTAAATCAAAAAATTGAAAATAGATTGCGAATGATTCGCATCATCGGTTATTTTTGTATAGAATTCTAAAAAAAATTAATTGATAAAAATCTTTTTTATTATATTTTCAGCGGGAGCTGCTGAGAAATGTACAGATTTGGATAGATTTTGTCAAACTGTTACTTACCCTCAACAGAACAGATCTATAGCTGGATTCAATCCAAAACTCAAAGCATCGCTTCTCTTTTAAACTTAGATTCCGGCTTAACACCTTGCGATTTTACTCCTCCTTAAAATAAACATTGCTTTTAGAACCTGTTCAACATCTTGTTCAACGAAGAGAAGATGTTGACTCAGCGTCTCCTTGCGGTGAGCGTGCTTAATGCAGAATAGGTCAATAGACTCATTAGACTTCTTCGGATACTTCATTGACTTGCTAAAACCGCCATTTTTGACATCTTTTTTGTAAAATTTTTCGACCGTATGCACGCATACGCTCTCAACATTTTCAAAACAATCTGCTCAAAAAGGGCTATTTTTTCAAGGAAAGCAAGTTTCCGAAGAAGTCTATTGAAGCTCAAACTGCGAATGACTCTATCTAGAGGTTTCATATTGATCAACTTTCTTGCCTAATTTAGCGTATTGCTTCAAAATAAATTTTCTATTTGAAAACAACACATTTAAAAAAAGGAGTCTATATGAATCAACAGAGCCTGCAACATCCTTACCTACTGCCCGCTTTAGAATATGATTTCGGTGATTTAGAACCGATGATTAGCGCTGAAGTCATGAATTTGCATTATTCAAAACATCATCAAGGATATGTCAACAACCTTAATCATGCATTAGAACAATATGCAGAGGCGTTCCAAAAACAAAATTTGACAGCCATCGAATCTCTTCTTTCATCGATTAAATTTAATGGCGGAGGGCACCTCAACCACTCAATTTTCTGGACAAATCTTTCCCCTCAAAATAAAGATGGAGGAGTTCCCCCAAGCGGAGCGTTGGCTGATGCTATTAATAAAGATTTTGGCTCTCTTCAACATTTGATTGATCAATTGAGTGCAAAGTCAATTGCGCTTCAAGGATCGGGTTGGGGATGGTTGGGATATGATAAAACAAATGATCGCCTAACTCTAGCGACCTGCGATAACCAAGATCCTTTAGTCACCAAAGGATTGATTCCTCTTCTTGGAATTGATGTTTGGGAACACTCCTACTACCTTCAATACAAGAATGTAAGAGGCGATTACGTTAAAGCAATTTGGAATATCATAAATTGGAAAAATGTTGCTCAAAGATACGAGAAAGCAAAAACAAATTAAAAGCTCACAAGAGAGGGCAATGGCCCCTCTCTTAGAAAAGGTCTAAAAAATAGAGCCGCTTACAGTTTAGATGAAAGCTCCTGCCGTTGAGAAATCGCAATCCTAATGCGTAAGGTGTGTTTAAAAGAATTCGTAACGACTCCCTAGACTAAAGACGCAGGCTTCTACCGATGACTTCCAAGTCATTTAGTCCGACGGCTAAAATCAAACAACCTCTGAAACTACTGAGTAAAAAAGTCTTTAATTTTATCTAAAAACCCTTTGCGCTTCGGTTGATTATTAGGAACTTCCAATTCACTAAATTCTTGTAAAAGCTCTTTCTGGCGATCCCCTAATCCAGTGGGGGTTTCAACAAAGATTCTGACGAGGAGATCCCCTTTGCCATGTCCATGAACGTTGGGAAATCCCTCTCCCTTTACTCGAAAAATTTTTCCACTCTGGGTTCCTTCAGGAATTGTAATTCTACACGATTGATGAAAAACAGAAGGAACTTCTTTCTTGCATCCCAAAGCAGCTTCAGTAAAACTAATGGGCAAATCTAAGAGAATATCATTTCCTTCTCTTTCAAAAAGTTCATTAGGTTCTACCGTAATGAATACGTAAAGATCTCCGGGAGGACCTCCTCCTTGACCTGCATCACCGTAACCATTCATCTTGAGTCGCATTCCACTATCAACTCCTGCAGGGATGTGCACTTTAATGTGTTGCTTTTCTTTTACAGCTCCCTGTCCTTGACAATTTTTACAAGGATCTGTAATCACTTTCCCATCCCCATCACAGGTTTGACAAGTCATTGTCATATTGAAAAAGCCCCGTTGCTCAAAAACCTGTCCTCTGCCGCCGCACTGCTTGCAGGTTTTCACCCCTTGTGCAGAAGCTGACCCTTTTCCACTGCACGTTCCGCAAGAGACATAATTCGTGATCGCTAATTCTTTATCAATTCCTTTAGCGGCTTCCTCAAATGAAACTGTAATATTGACACGCTTACTCGCCCCCTGACGGGCGCCCCGACGACCTTCTCGACCAGGCTCTCCATTCCCTCCCCCGCCAAAAAAATCGAACATGCTTTCTCCGCCTCCGCCCATCCCAAACGCACCCATAAAAGTTCGCAGAGCTTCATCCATGGAAGCAAAACCATGCATACCACCACCTGGTCCGGCAGCAGCCCCTTGCAATCCCTCTTTTCCGTGGCGATCATAAATTTGACGTTTTTTCTCATCACTTAACACTTCATAAGCTTCTGAGACTTCTTTAAAACGTTTTTCCGCTTGGGCATCCCCGGGATTTTTATCGGGATGGTATTGCAGTGCTTTTTTTCGATAAGCTTTCTTAATTTCATCTGCTGTCGCAGTACGTGAGATTTCTAGAATGTCGTAATACTCAGCCATAACGATTTACTATTTCTTTATTTTAAGGATTTACGTAATACCATTTAGTATTAGTGAGTAGTATAAGCCAAAGACTCAGAAAAGTCTACAGAAAACAGAGGTTTAAATCAATAGGTTTGGAAACGAAAATACATTCAAACTTAGAACCTCTTTTCAAATTCAAGTCACCTCTGCGGCGTCAAAACCTCGAGGCTGAGAAATCCAAAGCGGGGTTGCCTTCTACCCAATACACTCCGGCTTTCGATTTCTCAAGAGTGGAAATTTCAACGCAGGCTATAACCGGCTATAGCTTTAAACACGTTCTAAGAGCCTGAACAGACCCTAAGACGCTTGAAGATCGAACCGCAAAAGCCCCTATCCATCTTTTATCTAGATGTTATGCTTGATTGTGGCTATCGCTTTGATTGGGTTGTAGAGGACAGGTAAGGATAGACATTCAATCTGTGAGTACAATCGCTTCAATACACGAAGGACAACGACTCTCTTATTTCACTCACCTCACGCACCGATAGCGCGATATGAGCTCAAGGAAAAACTGTCGCGGTTGAAAGCGTGTAAAAGAGTGAATATCGCTGTCAATATTCACTCTTTTGCACGCTTTTTCCCCCGAGGCTTTGACTCAACTCAAATAGCACTTTTGGTCGTAAGGTGAGTTTTGCATTTTAAGGGCTTTAAGAACCTGTTTAAAATCTTTGATCAGGTTGTAAGAAAGCCAAAAAAAAGCGAAAAACACGAAGATAGGTTTTGAAAATAAAGCGATACGATTTGACTCTCGCTTTATCAAGTTTTCACTTGACACAATCTTCGCATAGAGAAACCAGATTAACGTTGTTTCTTATACTTAAGAGCCGCTTTTGATTTCGCTCGTTTTCTAATCGAAGGCTTTGAATAAAAACGGTGTGCTTTAACTGATTTCATCACCCCTTCTTTATCAAGTCTTTTTTTAAGGGCGCGCAATGCTTTATCTATAGAATCGCCCATGCGAACTTTTACAACTGACATGTAAATCAATCCTAGTATTCTTTAATTGTTAAGGAAGGCCTAGCTGTTCAATACAAACAACTCGACACATTTTATCTTTATACACAGACAATCTTAAAAATGCAGATTTTGGCTCATCTAAAAATCTTTTTGGTTAAACAACTTTAAGTCGGTTAATATCAAAGAAGGTCGACTCACTGATTATTTTTTAACACAGAGATTTTTGACTGTCTAAATTTTCTACTTTTAAGAGTGTTTGTGTACAAATTCAGATAGGGATGATGCTAACTGAAATCCCACTTATTATCAATAAAAAGATGGAAAACGCTCTTTTTAGACACATTCCTTTTGCTTTTGGAATTCTTTTTCTCTCTCCGCCTCCGTTTTTCTAAGATAAAGAAGATCGAGTTGCTTTGGTGGAGCAATTCCTTTACCTGCTTTAAACAACACCTCAATTTTCTCAAATAAAATTTCAACAGAGGGTGAACGCTCCTCCCACATCCAATTGATTTGCGGGTAAGAATGTTTAAATTTCACCTGAAGCGATTGAGCAAAAGGGGTCACTAATTGGACGATATCTCCCAAAGCACGGCCTGCTTCTTCTAGTGAGATGATTTCAGGAGAACTTTTGATCACCTCCCCTTTTTGATCAAGCTCTCCCTTCTGAAGATAGACCCCGCCAATTCGAGCATCAAGAATGGCTGCATATTGATGAAAAGGGGTGGAGGGGACAAAGCCCTCTAAACTCGATAGCCCGATGAGAGGAAGATTCCAACTATAAGCCAAAGCTTGAGCGACAGAGACTCCAAGACGGATTCCCGTATAAGAGCCCGGGCCAATTCCCACACCAATTGCCGCTAATCGGGGCGGAAATGAAAACGAGTGCAAAGCTTCGGATAAATAAGGGAGAAGATATTGAGACTGAGCAGAGCCAAAAGGCAATTCTTTTGCAAAAAAAATCTCGTCTCGATGACCATAAGCAATAACCCCTCTTTCAGTACTTGTATCAATTAGCAGAAAGTGCATAAAGAGAATCAACTCAGTTGGATTTTAGAAGGAATAAACATTTTTTCTAATGTTCGAACAAAAAAGTTATCGGTCATCCCCGCGATGTAGTCAATCACCATTTGAACATTTGAGGTTGAAAAAAGATACTTTTCACTGCGCTTGCGCAAAAAGTTTTTCCATAAATAACTGTGTTGGGTTTGTTCATTCAAATCACAGAGCAAACAATCGAATAAAATTCGATAGCTTAATTTGATCTTAGACGATTCGACCTTTAATTTTGGATGAGTATAAATCCTTTCAAAATTAAAAGAGCGCAAGATCCTTAACGCTTCATAAGCCTCTTTAGAGATCGCAATAGAGCTTTGATCATAACTATGTTTAATGATGTCTGCTGCCAAAACAGCTAAAATTTCACGATTTGTTGTTCCTAGTAATGTTTTAGGAACATCTTCTCGTTTAATAATTCCAAGATTGATTGCATCCTCAATGTCACGACCCAGATAGCTCATCGTGTCGCACAACTTAACAAGACACCCTTCTAAGCTCCCGGGCATGATGTTACCATCAGGATGTTTTTTTTTCTCCTTGCGATCTTCAAAATGGTTAATCCAAGATTTATCAAAACAAGGAATCAAGACATGTCCTGACATTCCCCCATCATGACACAAAAATCCATCGTAAACGGCCAGACCTAAATTGAGAGGCTCAATTTCGGTAAACAAACGGCAAGTTTGCAGAGAGTGAGTAAAAGGACCGTTATCATGCTCAATTGATAAAGCTGATAGATAACCTTCACCTTCATGGCCAAAAGGGGGGTGTCCCACATCATGACCTAGAGCAATGGCCTCGACAAGATCTAAGTTTAATCGCAATATTTCAGCAATACCACGAGCAAAACTGCTTACCAGCTGAACATGCAAACTACGATGCGTGATATGATCATTATCAACTAAATAGACGACTTGTGTTTTATCAACATACCTTGCGTAAGCGTGTGAATGAAGAATGCGATCAACATCTCGCTTATAAGGCATCCGGTGATCCTCTTCGGGACCCTCTAGCCTTGAGTGATTGTTAGAAAAGGAAGCCTTTTCAAATAAAGAGATCCTTTCTTTTTCCTCTGCAACGTGCCGATAGAAGGCAAACATATTTTCTCCTATATGGAGATTGTCAAGGGGGCGATCCATGAGGTCCTTTTCATCTATTATGAGGGCCATAAAAGCCAGTCAAGGCGAAGGCTTTCGCGTTGCCAAAATTTACACTTTGAGCTTAAATGAGCATCTCATTGATGCTCAATGAATCACCGGATTGCTTGCTTTAAGTTTTCACTCTCTTCGTTCCTCTTCGATTGGGCCAACAAATCGGTCACATCGCGAATCATTTGCGTTTTTCGCCCATTCTGATTGATTGCTTCAAGATGATGTTTAATGACCATCCATTTTTTCTTAAAGGTGTCATCTTCGATCTCTTTTAAAAATTCATTCACAAAAAAGGAGATCTGATACTGCCATTGAATGAACAGGAGGGGACTGCACGAAAGAGACGTCTCTTCGATCATCTCGTTTGAAAAGAGATTCGCCTTCTTCATCAACCTTTCGTATTCAATTTCTCCTCCCCACGCCTCAAATAACTCATAAAGACCGATTAAATCCGAAAGACTCTCATAATAGGACAGGCTTTCATAGGCGATTGCCAAGTGGTGAATTTTCTCTATTTGATTTAATGGAGAATAACGGCTAATCAATTCAGAGCAAGCCCGAATTCTTTCGAAAATTGGAAGAGCGCTTTCAAGCAAATGGTGATAGCAAGCAATCATTTTTTCTTCTGGAGCATCAATTGACAAAACTCGCATCATCGAAAACAAGATCTTTGCTTGATCGGTAAACAATTTTTCCGATTTTAAAAACTCGCTGAACAACCGATGGAGGTGATTCTCTCCTCTATGCTTCTTCCAATTCAAACGGCAGTTGTTGTTTTTTTGCAATGTTTCAATCATCGGTTGTTGACTCATGATACTCTTCTACGTTTGGTTTGAAATAGGCTTCAGTGCACATAGCACTCGTCGTGCGTAAGGCAACTTAAAAAATCGAAGCACAATCGTTAATCTTACATTTTGAATGATGTTAGACTTTTTCTCTAGCAATACTTACGTACCGGGAGCACTATTTCGGCTAAGCCAAACACTCGGATTTGAGAGGATATAAAAAAGACAATGATCGGCCTTAAAAAAAGTGTGATCGAGCTCTCTCGCTTTGAGAAGAAGTGCTTGACCAGAAATTTTCCCTTCATTCACTAATTCTATTGAAGACCCTTCTCCAACAATCATCCCTAAATTAAAATAAGCTTTAGCTAATCGGCAATCTAGGTAAATAGCGATTCGATATAGCTCGGACTGCGACATCATGATATTCTTCAGAAGTTCAATTTTTCTCCCCTCCGTAAGCGTTTCCGCTAATTCACAGTAAGCTCTAGCAAATCGCCGGTTTAATTGAATTGATTTTAAGTAAAGTTGCTGTTTACCGACTCTCCCCTCTTTAGGTAATTCAACACTTCCATCTGAGGGAAGGAGACAACCGAGAAAATAGTAAGGTTCGGAAAAGTTAGGATCAAGAGTAATCGCTTTGATATAAAGCTCTTGTTTTGTGAAACCTATTCCATCTACTACAGCAACTGCTTGATTAGACCTCAATTTTTGGGCTACATCAAAAAGATCTTGTGCTGTAAAAGAACGCAAATCCGAAGATTTAAGCTGAGGAGAAAGGGGTTGAACTGCATGACAAACAGAAAGAGGATTGAAGAGAGCAATATTCATATACAACCTATTAAGCTGAGCTATTTTTATCTTGATAAGATTTCTTACATTCGATTTTGCAATTTTCACTCACCTTGAGTCTAAATAGCGCTCCTGCTGCTTAAAGTGATTGTGTAAACAAAAATTTAAAGAAGGAGCCACCGAGCGTCATTGTAACGCAAGAGATTCTATGATTGATACTCTGGTGCCTTGAAATGTTGTGTTTTGAGGGGTTAAAACCTCGGGATTTAGGCGGTTTAAAACACAACATTTCAATGCCGCATAGTGATACATCAGCTTGCGGGCAAAAAGGGAGATTTGCACCCGAAGGGAATGCCTAGATAGCACTCTTGGTGGATAAAAGGCTATTTTCAAATTGATGTCGAAATAGGCTCTAAGCCAAGAGAGGCAGAGTAAAAACAAAAAAACAGCTAAAGTGAGTGAATGAAAACAGGAACGAACACCCGAATAAAATACTGAAAATGATTGCATCATCACTCTATTTTTCGTAGGCATCTATAAATTTACAATAAATTCCAGGAATCAAACAGTCCATACTGTTTATAGATGTTTTAAAAATAAGTCAACTCAAAAATGGTTAGGTTTTTGAAAGAAAATTTAAATAGAGAATTTGCTTCAATTGATATTGACAGAGCACTAGGGCGCGCGATCTGTGCAAAAACAAAAAATGGAAAAACCAAAACTCAAGTTGTCAAGAACCAAGCAGCTTGTTAGAATCCTGTGATGTCAAATATTGGGAATTCTTATCAGGTAAATGATGACTCATCATACGTCTTTAATCGGCGCTCATACTTCTACAGCTGGAGGACTTCATCATGCACTCCTAGAGGGTAAGAAGATAGGCGCAACGACCGTTCAAATCTTTACGAGTAATCAAAAACAATGGCAGGGACGCACATTAACACCCCAAATCATTGAAACGTGGCAAAAAACCTTAGATGAAACAGGTCTTACTCATGTCATGAGCCACGACAGTTATCTGATCAATTTAGGAGGTCCCAGACTCGATATTTTGCAAAAAAGCCGGACTGCTTTTTTTGCTGAAATTCAGCGTTGTATTCAATTAGATATCCCTTATTTGAATTTTCACCCGGGTGCTTCTCTCGATAGCGATCCTCAAGATTGCTTAGACCGTATTGTTGAAAGTTTATTGCTCGCTGCCCCTTACCTGGAGAACAATCGGACGCGCCTTTTACTGGAAACAACGGCCGGACAAGGGAGCAATGTAGGATACCGTTTTGAGCATTTAGCCTATATTATTGAACGGGTAAAGAATATCATCCCAATTGGCGTTTGTATCGACACTTGTCATATTTTTTCAGCAGGATATGATATACGCACAACAAACGGTTGGGAAAAGACATTAACTGAGTTTGAATCAGTGATTGGATTGTCATTTCTTTATGCGTTTCACCTCAATGATTCTATGAAAGAGCTAGGCTCGCGTGTTGATCGCCACGAAGCGCTTGGCCAAGGATTCATTGGATGGGAGTGTTTTAGATTCCTTATGCAAGATAGCAGAACGCGTCATCTGCCCAAATATCTTGAGACACCAGGAGGAGACGATTTATGGATAAAAGAAATAAAAGATCTTAAAGCCTTTACAATATAATCTGAAAAGAAAATGAGTATAGATAGATCACGTAATTTTTCAGCATTAGGGAGTGTGTATCATGCGCATCAAAATTAAAGAATTAAAAAATCCTCGTTCTGATATGCCGTCGTTGATAGGCGAAGAGGTGACAATTAAAGGATGGATTCGCACCGTTCGCAATCAAAAAACATTTACTTTTATTGAAATAAATGATGGCTCGACTGTGTCAAATTTTCAGGTCATTATGACCCCCAAAGTGTCTGGTTATGAAACATTAGTTGAACAACTATCAACTGGCTGTTCAATTACTGCCTCTGGAATGATTGTGGAAAGTCCAGGAAAGGGGCAATCTGTGGAAATGCAAGCCTCAGCTATTGCTTTAATAGGCAAATGTGATCCTGAAACCTACCCTCTCCAAAAGAAGAAGCACACATTCGAATTCTTAAGGACAATCGCGCACTTACGTCCTCGCAGCAACACCTTTGGCGCTGTAGCACGTGTTCGTAATGCTTTAGCTTATGCCACACACCGTTTTTTTCAAGACCGCGGTTTTTTGTATATACACACCCCAATTATTACAGGCTCCGACTGCGAAGGAGCTGGCGAAATGTTTCAAGTCACGACTCTTGATATGACCAAACCGCCAAAGACTGCCGATGGAAAAATTGATTATACCCAAGATTTTTTTGGTAAACCAACCTCTTTAACAGTCTCCGGGCAACTTAATGGTGAAATTTATGCTTGCGCATTGTCAGATATTTATACATTCGGCCCAACGTTTCGTGCCGAAAATTCAAATACGTCGCGTCATTTAGCCGAGTTTTGGATGATTGAGCCTGAAATGGCTTTTGCTGATATTATAGATAATATGGATTGTGCAGAAGCTTATTTAAAATATGTTTTAAAATATGTCTTGGATCATTGCCAAGAAGATATGTTATTTTTTAATAAGTTTATTGCGCCGGACTTAATCGAGCGTTTAGAGCATGTGATTAACACTCCTTTTGAAAGGGCGACCTATACTTATGCGATTGGGATTTTAGAAAACGCAGATAAGAAGTTTGAATATCCAGTTAAATGGGGGCTTGATTTACAGTCTGAGCACGAACGCTACCTTGCCGAGGAATTCTTTTGCAAACCTGTGATCATTACCGATTACCCAAAAGAAATTAAAGCGTTTTATATGCGTGGAAATGATGATAATAAGACTGTTGCCGCAATGGATGTTTTATTCCCCAAGATAGGAGAAATCGTAGGCGGAAGCCAGCGGGAAGAGCGTTTTGATGTTTTAGAAGCTCGCATGAAAGAATTAAAACTGCCTGTTGAAGAATATTGGTGGTACCTTGAACTAAGAAAATATGGAACAATCCCTCATGCAGGTTTTGGGGCTGGTTTTGAACGCTTAATCCAGTTTGCTACAGGGATGGAGAACATTCGAGATGTCATTCCATTTCCTCGTTACCCCGGCAAAGCTGAATTTTAAGGACTCACTCATCTTAGAGAGTGTCTAAAACGTATAGCCGCTTACAGCTATGCTTTCTAGATACTTTTTTAAAGTTATAAGCAACAGAATATGAAAGGACTTTGATTCACTCACCTGATGCACCAAGAGCGCTATTTTGACTGAAGCGAAAGCTCTTGGAGCCTAAGGTGAGTGATTAAACCAACCGAAACGCCCATACCCAGGCTAAACCGTTTATTTTGTCTTGATTTCATGCTTTATTTACGGCAAGCTGTTCAGTAGCCCACATTCCGCTAGTGGGCTGTTTTTTCTTCGATTTCTCGATTTTTGATCTGAATTTGACAAATTTTGAACAATATTTCATTCAATATTGCCGCAAAATTTGCAAATCCAGCTGAAAAAACGATAAATTCGAATCAAAAA
>JBIRBM010000066.1:0-3379 GCA_044326545.1 Parachlamydiaceae bacterium
ATGGGAGAAAACACGCACCCTATTCTGCTATGTAGAATTAAATACATGGGAAAAGCTCTTTCTGCTCATTTCCAGAAAATTAACGCTAGACACAACATAAAATATGTGGGAGTGATAGACTTGTTTTTGAATATGGATGAAAAGCGTAAAAATAAAAGTTAAATCAAAAAATTGAAAATAGATTGCGAATGATTCGCATCATCGGTTATTTTTGTATAGAATTCTAAAAAAATTAATTGATAAAAATCTTTTTTATTATATTTTCAGCGGGAGCTGCTGAGAAACTAACAGATTTGGATAGATTTTGTCAAACTGTTACTTACCCTATTGCAAATGTTGTACAGTTCGTAAAAATGGCTTAATCCACTCAGGAAAGCAAAAATACGAATGCCTTTCCTGCCGTAAGCAATTTGTTGAAGATCCTCAAAATAAGATCATTCCAGATGATACTAAAGAGAGAATTCGGAGATCTTTACTTGAACGTGTTTCATTGGAGGGCATTTGTCGAATTTTTGATGTAAGCATGCCTTGGTTGCTTGGATTTATGGAAAAAGTGTTTCAATCCCTTCCAGATGACTTAAATGCAACAATCGTTGCAGAAAATGACGAATTTGAAGTGGCTGTTCTTGAAGGAGATGAGATGTGGAGTTTTGTTGGGAGCAAAGACAATGACCAATGGTTATGCCTTGTCATGCATTCAGCTACACGCCAAATCTTACCCTTCCATATAGGAAAACGAAATAAAGCTTCAGGGGAAGCCTTGATGAAGAAATTGCCAGACGACTTAAAAAAAAGCTAACTTTTATACAGATAAATTCTCAGTTTACTATGAAATTATCCCATGGTTGCAACATAGCGCCGTCAGCAAAAAATCTGGGAAGACAAGTTACATTGAAAGATTTAATTGTACGATCAGACAGCGATGCTCAAGGTTAGTCAGAAAAGCCTTATCTTTTTCAAAGAAACTCGAAAACCATATAGGTCTAATAAAAATGTTTATATGTGACTATAACAAGAATTTGAAATCACTACATGTTTAGGACTAACGGGTAGTGTCCAGAATTTAATTGTTGCGATGAAAAAAAACTATTTTCTTTAGGCAACATTACCTATCATCACCAAAGATCACGAACTCTCTGATAAAGAATGCAATTATCTGTGAATGATCTTTTGTAGATGCTGCGGAGGTTACAAATAGCATTATTGGGCTAAGATTAATTGTTAAGCAGGGGTCTGTTATTAGGAACAGTTATATGATGGAAAGCGATTTTTATACCTTTCCAATCCAACCAGGGTCCATTTCAAACAAACCTTTGATTGGAGAAGATTGTATTATTGCCCATGCTATCATCGATAAAAATGTATGTAGAGGAAATAATGTTTGGCTAATTAATAGAGATAAATGAACACACTATAGTAGCAACAATGTCTGCATTCGAGATGAAGTGATTATTGTTGCTCGACGAGCCTGTTTGACGGATGGGTTTATTTTGTGATAAATTTATTTTTTAAGACGATATGACATATAAATTGGAATTCAAAGTTATCTTTTTGGGATATTGATGGAAGCACATACATTTTTAATTCAACTTGTTTTGATCTTGCTTTCAGCTCGGTTATTTGGTGAGGTTGCGGCTTATTTTCAGATGCCTTCTGTTATTGGGGAACTTGTTGCTGGAATTGTGATTGGCCCAAGTATTTTAGGATTAATTGAGATAAGCAATCCTATTCATCTATTAGCTCAGATTGGTATCATTTTACTTCTTTTTGAAGTTGGAATAGAAACAGATATTCGTCATTTAACTTCCGCAGGAGTTAAAGCTCTCATCGTCGCAGTTGGTGGTGTAGTTTTGCCGTTTGTATTAGGCTTTTTAATTAGTTACTATTCATTCGACTTCTCTCTTTTGGCTAGCCTATTTATTGCAAGCACTCTTACCGCCACAAGTATAGGCATTACTTTGAGAGTTCTTCGTGATTTAAAAAAACAAAATACTCATGAAGCACAAATTATTATTGGAGCTGCTGTTCTTGATGATATAATCGGAATAATTTTACTCACAATGCTTTATGAATTTTCATTAAGCGGAGAAATTAATTTGTGGGGTACAGGAAAAGTATTGTTTTTTATTTTACTCTTTTTCTTCATCTCTCCACTTTTGGCTAAGACTGTCTCGCATATGATTAAAAGATGGAATGAAAAAAGTGACATTCCAGGTCTTTTGCCTACTACAATTGTTTCTCTCATCTTGCTTTTTGCTTGGACTGCTCATTTTTTAGGAGCACCAGAACTTCTTGGTGGATTTGCGGCTGGGCTAGCTTTATCTAGACAATTCTTTTTTCCATTTGCAGTGTTTTTACATGAATCAAAAGATTTTAGCCATCGCGTTGAAGAGGAAATGAAACCAATCGTGCATTTATTTACCCCAATCTTTTTTGTGGCTATCGGCCTATCTCTCGATCTGAGGACTATAAACTGGGAATCATCATTTATCTGGATATTAAGTGGTTCTTTAATAGTAGCTGCAATCATTGGAAAGTTATTTGCTGCATTTTTTCTCAGAGGAGAAAGTCGGATCATGCAACTTATTATTGGGAATGCAATGGTTCCTCGTGGGGAAGTCGGCTTGATTTTTGCGAATGTTGGACTTAACGCAGGTGTCTTAAAAAATGACGTTTATGCAGCTATAATACTTGTTATTACAATTACCACATTGGTCACTCCATTCACTTTAAGATGGTTATATAGCTTTTCTAAAAGTGATGATCTTTCCAATGCAGAAAAAAAATCGTAGCCTTTGGGGATTTTTCTAAGACCTTTCTGTATGACGCACCCATAGCTTTCTCAGTTCTTCTATCCAAAGCACCAAGCTTGCTAAAGAACCGATTAAAAAGACTTCGCTAATAGACATACGTACTGTGTGAAATAAGCGGTTAAGACGAAGTGAAAACACAACACCCATATGCAGAACATTCCCCACCAATAGACCAAAAAACAACCAGCGATTCGTTAATAACCGCCCTCTAAAATCTGTACTTTCTATACAGGGCTTAGTTCCTGCTTCAACCAAGCTAGTTTTATACTATTTCCCAAAGTTAAAATCGCAAATGAGTAACGAATAGGGGGTGACACATGTGATATCATTCTTCAATTTTGGAGGATAATATGAGAGATCGGAAAGCAAAACCTATAGAAGGACTAGATAAACATGATTTTGATAAATTGGCACGTTCGGAAGGTTCTGCAAGTGAAAGAAAGCGATTTTTAGCTTTTGCTCACATAAAAGAGGGAAAAAGTTTTTCCGAAGTTGCTCGCATGATCAGAGTAGAACCTCGAACTGTCATTGTATGGGTTAAAAATTTTCGCAAATTTGGAATAGAA
>JBIRBM010000081.1:0-1936 GCA_044326545.1 Parachlamydiaceae bacterium
CGCAAGGATTGTTGCTGTGGCAGATGTTTTTGATGCGCTTATGTCCCCTCGCCCTTATAAAGAAGCATGGTCATTAGATCAGGCGTTGGATGAATTGACAAATATATCGGGAGTGCGTCTTGACTCGGCATGCGTTAACGCGTTTATGCAATCAATTGATTCAGTTAAACATATAATGACCAATTATGTTGACGTATAAAAATATCGTTGAAAATTTAGACGTAGGTATTGCAATTGTTCGCAATGGCAAATATTTATCGAATATCAACATAGCTTTTAGAGATTTTTTGTCACTCAAATATGACGTGCCTGACATCAAATCATTATTGACGCTCATCGACTCAGATACTATTTCTTTGGATAAATTTAAAATTTTTATAAATTTTCCCGAAAATATTACATCTTCTTATATCTTAAATTTAAATACTGGAATCGTACTTGGTTGTAATTTAAAACGTTTATCAATAGACGACACTGAAACTTTGGATCTGTTATCGATTCAAGATCTGACAAGTCAAGAGGTTCGAATCAGGCAACTGACTATTGAATCGCAGCAAGACGAATTGACAGGCATAGCAAACCGTAGAAAATTTGAATATGAATTCTCTCGAATCTATGAGTTTGCACAGCGCACTAAGATCACTGGCGCTCTGATACTTTTAGATCTGAATAATTTTAAATCTATCAATGATAGATTTGGGCACAGTGCTGGAGATCGCGTGCTTCGTCAAGTAGGTTTGGCGTTGTCGCCAGTGGTTCGAAATTATGAAATGCTAGCTAGAGTCGGCGGAGATGAGTTTGCGATTTTGATATCACATTCAGGCGAAGAGGCTATCGAGAGGTTGATTAAACAAGTACCGCTGGCTTTAAACGCCATCAAAATAAACCCAGATGACAACAGCGAACTTGCTGAAACCTTAGAAATATCTATGGGCTATTGCGTGTTTCCATTAAAGAATGCTTCTAATAAAGAAGTGTATGAAATGGCCGATAAGATAATGTATAAAAACAAATTCTTAAGCAAAAAAATAACTCGCGTCTAGCCTTGCTAATTTATTTATTTTTTATATCATCAAAATTTTTAAATTGATTTCCAGCCAATGTAGCGGCAATATACCTACACACGACGCCCATGGCCAGAGCTAAAACAGCATGCTCTAATATATTACTGACGCCACCATACCAGTTGATAATGACCGCCAGCAAAAGCATGTCTTGAAGATCTTCTCTGGCTGTTCGACCAGCTAGTTTCAGTAAAGTGGAAATGCCAAGCATAAATATTGGTATTGCCAAAACCCCTACCAATACATAGCAATAAACAAACACATTGTCGCCGGCGTTAGCCAAAGCAGGTTCAAAAATACTTACAGGGACACCAATACCACCTAGGCCACGCCCAAGTAACGGCAAACCATGCTCTGTAGTCAGTTCTAGTGCTCTTGGCCACATATCGTTCATGCGGTCTATGAATGAACCATAGAGCGGATTGTCAATATCGGTGCGAGCCGCCTCTTGCCAGTCCATTGTCCAGCCCATCATAGGTGGGACAAATAGCCAAAAAATACCCATTACAAAAGTAAATTTTAAGAGCCATGAAGTATCGCGAATGAGAGCTTCACTTGCAATAACCGTCATTAACAAGGCCAATAGAATTCCTTTTGACGTAGACAATGAAACGGCAACTGTACAAAAAATCCACAACAGAAATCTAAAAAAACCTTTTGGAATTCTTAAGCTCAAGAGTCCAGCTGCCACAACTATTTGACCAGCTACATCGAAAGATGATCGGGCTAAGCCAGACAATCTTTGACTGCCACCGCTAGTTTCCCACTCTCTAGCGCCTTCAAGCTCTACACCACCGACTTGATACGATACCCCAACCCACGGATAGGCGACAAAGCTATGCACGATCACGCCGCCAACAGCAATAAAAAAC
>JBIRBM010000048.1:0-9861 GCA_044326545.1 Parachlamydiaceae bacterium
ATATTGTTAAATCCATCTTGACCTCTTATGATTAACATTCGTGCTGAAAAACAAATGTTTTAAATCATCAAGAGGTCTTTTGTCATCAAATTTTAATTTATCTAATTGCTTTTCAATTAGATAAACTCCAAACTCAGGTTAGAAAATAAAGAGCTTTTTCTAAGCCTTCAAGCAAAGTGTATCTGGGACTCCATCCAGTCTCTAAGCTGATTTTTGAAATGTCTGCACGTGCTTCAAGGATTTGATTTAACCGGGCAATATTCAAAACATTGACCTTTTTATCCGTTTTTAAAATTCCTTGTAGAAGAGAAACAACCCCTAGACAACTTGTTGAAACTCCTGTTCCAATATTATAAACAGCACCATTTTTTCCCTTCTCCATGATGGCAATTAAAGCATCTGTCACATCCTCAATATAAATATAATCCATTTTTGGAGATCCGTGATGAATTGTCACTTCATCTTTAAAACAGATTTGATCGATCACAAAAGGAATAAAGAAGTTGCGTGATTGCCCCTCACCGTAAACATTAAACGGCCTTGAAATCGTGATCGCAAGTCCAAATAGCCGATGATAAAATCGACATAATTCTTCAGCCATACATTTAGAAAGAGCATAAGGATTGCCGGGAAGGGGAGCGACATCTTCCGATAAAGGTTGCTTCTCTTGATTGCCATACACATAGGCACTGACATAATGAACAGGTGTCCCGGAACGTTTAGCATATTCTAAAACATGCAGAGTGGAACTGATATTGACTGAATAAAAACCGGCACTATCATCCCAACTCGCAGGCACTCCCACTTTTGCGGCTAAATGAAAAATATAATCGGCTTTATTTACAAGCAATTGATCGATCGCTTTGGGATTAACCAGATCAATATCCTTGGATGCAACGGGGATAACACAATACCCTTGCTTCATTAATTTACGAACCAGAAATTTTCCAATAAACCCAAAAGCACCCGTGACTAAAACACTTTTTATTTGAGCCATTCTCCCTCTATGCCATACAATCTCTCATTTGCTTCAAGACAATCTTGGGGGCGGCCAATATCCAACCATAATCCTTGATGGTGATAAGTCAACACATGTTCATTTAATCCAATCAATTTCATCATTAAATGATCAAATCCAAATAGGACTTCAGAGGGAATAAACTGCAGTATTCTCTTATTAACCATATAAATTCCCATACTCACCATGTATTGCATGATTGGCTTCTCTCTAAATCCGACCAATTGTCCTTCTCTCACATCCAATACACCAAATTCAGATTTTTCCTCTCTTTGACACGATGCAATCGTAAATAATGATTCATTGTTGAGATGAAAGTGATAAAGACAATCAAAATCAAGATCAGTCAACACATCTCCATTCATAACCAAGAAGTTATCTGGTAAATCACCAATCAAGTTGAGGGGGCCCATTGTTCCTAAAGGACGCTTTTCCATAGAATAATCAATGTCAATATTCCATTGAGAGCCATCACCAAAAAACGCTTTAATTAAGTTCCCTTTGTGGTTGATCGCGATGGTAACCTTTTTAAACCCACTCTTAGCCAACTGAGAGATGATGATCTCAAGGATTGGACGCTCTCCAACAGGAACCAATGGCTTGGGAAGCACCGTGGTGTAAGGCTTTAAGCGGGTTCCAAGCCCTCCTGCAAGAATAACAGCATGTTTAAACATGATAAAGTTCTGCTTTATACTTAATTAAATTAATCGGATTGATCAACCACTCAATCGTCTTCTTCAACCCCTCTTCAAGAGGGGTATTCGGATAACAGCCCGTCAGCCTTTTCAACTTTTCAGGATTGCAGCACAATCGAGACACTTCACTGTGAAAAGGGCGATGACGCACACTGGCTTCGACAACTTTTACATCGCGGTTCATCAACGAAGCAATCATTTGAAATAAATTCCCGATGCTAATTTCAGTATGAGTCCCGATGTTGACGACATCTCCGATTGGTTTTTCCCTTTTTGCCAATGCAATAAAGGCGTTGCAAGTATCTTTTACATAAGTAAAATCGCGCGTTGGTTTTAAATTGCCTAATTCAATTGTATTTTTACCTGCCGCAATCTGTGTGATGATTGTCGGAATAATGGCTCGAGCAGACTGCCTCGGTCCGTACGTATTAAAAGGCCTGACAATCGTTAGAGGAAGGCCGAATGAATAATAGAAAGATAATGCGATGCTATCTGCGCCGATTTTACTGGCGCTATAAGGAGATTGTGGATTTAAAGGATGTTTCTCATCCATAGGGATATAAGAGGCTGTTCCATACACCTCAGAAGTTGAAGTAAGCAAAAAATGTTCACAGTGATTTTCAATTGCCGATTGGCACAAATTTGCCGTTCCCTTAATATTGGTTTCGATATAAGCGTCCGGTGCTCGATAAGAATAAGGAATTGCAACTAAAGCCGCGAGATGAAAAATGATATCAATGTCTTTTGTGATCCATTTGCAGGTACTGACATCGCGAATATCCCCCGTACAGACCTCGACTTGATCAAGCCCAGATACACTCTCCAGCCAGCCCCAATTGCTAAATGAATTATATAATGAAAGGGCTCTAATTTGGACATTTTCTTGTAATAGAGCCTCTACAAGATGCGATCCAATAAAACCATCAGCCCCTGTGACCAATACTCGTTTATTTTTAATTTCCATTCGATCCTTTCGATCCTTTAAAATTATTTTATGATAATTTAGAACCTAAGGTGAGCAATATAGAGAATATCTTTCAACTTATCAATAACCTTTTTATCTGATATGCAACCCGATCATCAAGCCTCTTTATCAAAAAATCGTCCATTTTATTCATGGCTAAAATGGATCCTTAAACCAATTAAAAAACCACTGATTGGATTAAAAAACGGGATAGAAGCTCTTATTTTCGGAATAAAAATGATCGAGAGTTCCTTAAAACAAGGCAGACAAACAGTTATCTGCTGCATGGATAGCCCCAATACCGTAGGAGGGGCTGAATTACTTTTTCGACTGATTTCAAAGGATTTAAAGGAAAGTGGATTGCTCAACATGGTGATCACAACCGGCAGGATTCACGATCGATCTCTCAATCCGGTTATCCAGGATCTGAAAAAAGAGGGAATTGTTCACATCCACATCAATGGGCCGAATCTAACCCATCATCATAATCATTCCCTCTATCGACTCTATCTGAGCTTTCTCTTCAGAAGATTAAAAACCCCCATCCTCCACCTCTTTAATCCAAGATCTCTATTTCTGATTCCCGCAGCAAAATTAGCGGGAATGCAAATTGTTTATCACGAAATGGGGCTTCCTAAAGATGATGAATGGTGGTCGCCTCTTCCTGTCTATATGCCCCATTTTGATCATGTGATATCAGTTTCGAAAGCAGGCCTTATCCTCTTGCGTGAGCGATTTTCTTATCAGGGAGGGGGAACTGTGATTCACAGCATCATCGACCCCCCTCCCCTCTCATTTAAACCAAAAAAATCACCCCACCCACGCTTAAATCTGATTTTTTTTGGCAATATATTTCAAGGAAAAGGGGTCGATATTCTTGTTAAAGCATTTAAAATTGTCCTCAAATCCTACCCCTATAGTAAACTGACGATTATTGGAAGAGGTCCTTGTTTAGATGAGATCAAGCAGTTGGCGACAGATTTGCATTTGACTGAGAACATCCGTTTTTTAGGATATCTTGAAAGAAAAAAAATATTTGATGAAATGGAAAATAGTGATATTTTCTGCTTGCCTTCTTTTTCTGAAGGATGTCCTTGCAGCATCATTGAAGCAATGTCGGCAGGCCTTCCGGTTATTGCAACAACTGTTGGGGGAATTCCTGAATTGGTGATTCAAGGAGAAACAGGGCTCCTAATCAGCCCTCATAATATTCATGGATTGTCTGGCGCCATTGAACAATTGGCGCAAAACGGTGATTTAAGGATGAAGATGAGCATCAATGCATTCAATCGTTATCTTCTTTTTTCATCCAGAGAAGATGCGTTGAGAAAATTAACCTCTATTTATCAGATGTTGCGTGCCGATGTTTAAAAACCTCTCTTCACATTTTTGCAGACTCTGGAGTGCATCAAAGCACCGCGTGTGGAAAATTGCAAATCGCTCCATAAAGGCCCATCTATTTTATGACAAACATGTCATTCATCGCCTACTCAAATCGACATGCCTTCGCCCTCTTCTCTGTCTACTTCTTCCCATCATCCGCGCCAATCCGCTGATTGATACACGTTGGCATATTAAAATTAAAGCACGCCATGTTTTTTCAAGAAAAATCAAAGTTGGGTTTGGTCCTATTACAACAGGAGAAGACGATTTGGCTGAAAGAAAGTGGAGAATTGACCCAATCATTAACGCGATTAACGCCCTCAAATCAAATTATACAGCGGGATTTTTCATTGATCCTAGGGAAATGGAAGATTTTGACATCTGCATCATTGTAAAAAAATTTAACCCCTCCTTTATTCCAATTATCTCCTCTTTGAAAAAGAAAAACAAAAAATTGATTTACGATATCGTCGATAATCCCAATAGCGAAGAAAAATATCGGTTTTATTTTGTCGATTATCCCGATTTCTCAAATCAAATGAATGCTTTTATTTTATCAAGTCCCTTACATCAGCCTCTCGTTGAATGTTTTTCCTCTGAAAGTCTCCTTATAGAACATCCCATTATTCACGATGTTTATAAAACGGACTATCTCAATAGGGAAGAAGTTCACATTTTAGCGCATGGGTATTATGCCAACTTAACGCACTTAATTTCAATTGAGCCCATCATCCGTGAAGTTGCAAAGGAAACAGGAAAAAAAATCGTCTTAACTTATCACTCTGAAGAGGTCTTTCCCGACACCGAATGGATAAAATATCTCAAATGGACCCGCGAAAATTCATTTCAACAATTTCTGAAGGCAGACATTGCCATTACAAATAAAAAAATGGAGGATATGCATCAAAGAAACAAACCCTCTACAAAAGTGATCTCTTTCATGGCTGCAGGTCTTCCTGTCATATGCACACCAACGGCAGCCGATCGCCTCGTGATTGAAGATGGCGTGACGGGTTTATATGCCTTTACTCCCCTTGAATGGAAACAACATCTGACGGAACTTGTCCTTTCAGCAAAACGAAGAGAGCAAATAGGGCGAGCAGCAAGAGAAAGTGTATTAAACAAATATTCTATAGAAGCAATCACAGAAAAATATCTTTTTTTATTCAACAAAGTGTCCACCAATACAATGACATGAGCGCTATGATCACCGAATTATTGCAGCAGTTAAAAAAAATTGTGTCCAATCGTATGTTTAAAAAAGAGGCAATGAAAAAACCGATCCGTTTTTTGATCGAAAACTCTTCCTTGTCTGATGGCGACTTACAAGCGACGCATGCAGGAAATCTTGGAGACATTGTCTTTAGTTGCCTTTTTTTAAAGTCTTTTTGGCAATCGACCGGAAAAAAAATCAAATTACATCTTCAAACAAATGTCCCCACTGAATATTGCGTTGAACATCCATTAAAAAACATTCATATGGATAAAAGGGGAGCCGAGCAATTAGTCCCTCTCCTGTTGGCCCAACCCTATGTTTCAGAAGTGACTTATGGAGAATGTCAACTCCATCAGATTGAATTGGACTTAAACCTCTTTCGACACCTTCCGATTAATTTGTGCACAGGCTTAATACAAGGATGGCAGCAATTATGCACAAATATTTGGTTAAATGTTTTTGATCCATGGATTGAAGCCAAGACATTGCAAGAATATGAAAAAACCATTGTGATATCGCGAACAGCAAGATTGCGAAGCGATTATATTTCCTATCAATTCTTGGATGAATTTGCCGAGCAACTCCTCTTTATCGGCTTACCACAAGAGTGCGAGCGCTTTAAAGAAGAGACGGGGATTGAGTGTGCGTATTTAACGGTTGATAACTTTCACCTTCTGGCCGATATCCTCAATTCCTGCCATTTATTTATTGGTAACCAAGGTTTTCTCTATACGCTAGCAGAAAGTGTGAAATGTCCAAGAGTCCTTGAGTCCAATTCGATTGCCCCCAATAATTATCCCATGTCTTCAAATGGAAGAATAGCCCTGTTCCAAGATTCATTTGAACACTTTGTGAAATCAATGATTCAAGGTAAAAAGAAGTCCTAAAGAAGTATGGAGTGCAAAACGTGTATGTTAAAAAATAGCGATGAAAGATATGTTCCTTGGTCCTTAGATTTTTGTACGGCTTATGAGCATATTCACAGATATGCTTTAGCAAAAAAGCTGGTTAAACATAAAATCGTGCTCGATTTGGCGTGCGGTGAAGGGTATGGAGCTTCCCTATTGGCAGATGATGCAAGCCACGTCTTAGGGATAGATATCAATCCAGAGGTCATTTCTCACGCCGATGATAAATACAAAAAACACAATCTCACTTTTATGGTGGGGGATATCACACAAGTTCCGCTCAATAGAGATCAACAATTCGATGTGATCGTCTGCTTTGAAGCGCTAGAGCATGTTGGCGCTCAAGATGCTCTTTTAAAGGAAATGAAGAGGCTATTAAAACCCGATGGAATTTTAATCATTTCGACTCCAAATCACCCTGTTTACTCCGAAAATGGCATGAGAAAAAACCCTTATCATGTAAAAGAATTAGATCGGGAAGAATTTGAGGAGTTAATCGGCCGTTATTTTGACAACTTGATCATCTACGGACAAAAAACCTACGCCAGTTCACATTTGTTTCCACTCCAACAATCGAACAATAAAGGCGAAGAACATTTTCGTGATGAGAAGGGGCAAGGAGCCATCGAGTTGGCCCACCCAGCTCAAACATGGCAGTCTCATGCGCTAAGATATACAGTCAATCAAAATCCCTCGGATTTTAGTTTTCATTTTACGAATAAAGAAGATCCTCTTCCTAGATATTTTATTGCATTAGCATCGGATCACACGTTATCACCCTCATTAGAAGAGGCATCCTATTTAACCGATATATCGATTCGCAATGGATATATCAAATGGGAGACTCCAAGCGAGCCATCGCTTCTCCCTCCTTCAAAAATTCATCGGATTGGTTTAAAAATGAAGAAATTGCTGCAATTTTTATGCTTAATGGAAAAAAAATAAGATGAACGAAATAAGCGGACAATCCCCAAGTGATTCAATCCATTTAAGGCAAATCTGGCTCCTGATCGTGTGGATGTTATTGTTGATCAACCCATCCCCCCTCTTGGCCTCGTCTGATTTAGAATCTGATCAGGTGGCAGAGGAAATCAAACCTTTTTATGTCTTAACGATTCCAAAATCAGGCACTCATTTAATGATCAAACTCCTTTCCATGCTAGTGGAAATGAAATATCAACTCCTTGTTCCCGATCCTTCTATTTATGGTCATGTGTTTATAAGCCAGAAAAAATCTCCTGAGTTTACTTCCCTATTCAAACAAACATTCATGGAAGAGAAACTGGCTGAGTGGCGTCTAAATCACGCCTATTCTCTTGCCCATTTTAATATGGCTAAAAAATTTTCAAAGTTTTCATTTCAACACCCCGAATATGTCAAAATTATCCAAATTAGAGACCTAAGAGATGCCTGCGTCTCTTGCGCCTACCACTGTGCAGAAAAAATTGAATCATGGATAGGGCCTTGTTCAATTGCAGATAAAATTATGTTGATTCTGACTTTGGAGGATCAGGAAATTCCTGTGAATATTTTCCGAATGAAAAAGTATGCGCGTCTGGCCGTTAAATGGTTGAAACAGCATCCCGATAGTGTCATTTCTCGCTTTGAGAAATTGGTGGGAGCCAATGGCGGAGGAGAGAAAAATGCGCAGATCAAACAAATCAAACAGATCGCCAGCGCAATCAACGCTCCTCTTACCCCGG
Organism: Parachlamydiaceae bacterium; assembly: GCA_044326545.1. Classification (GTDB taxonomy): domain Bacteria; phylum Chlamydiota; class Chlamydiia; order Chlamydiales; family Parachlamydiaceae; genus JANWJE01. The sequence goes on from JBIRBM010000048.1 coordinate 7,888, forward strand.
AACAACTTTCATTCATCACAGAAAATTTATTTGGAAATGATCAGGGCCCCCAAATCTCTGAAACGTTTCGCGCTGGGTTTATTGGAAGCTGGAAAACCCATTTCAACGATGCACACCAAGAGGTTTTTAAAAAAAATTTCGGGGAATTGCAAACAGCGTTAGGATATCCTTTATAAGCTGTTCAGAATCTTTGATCCCTTCTAATAGAGAATTGTTGACAAATTAGGTCAACCACCCCACGCGAGATTCAAAATGATTTAAAAGAAATTGCTGATGAGGTACTGTGAGATAAAATGTCTGGTGAGTTTTTCATAAGGAGTCATTAGATGAGCCAACCCATTCACAATCAGCCTCCATTGTCTTCTCTTATTTTTCTAGGTGGAATGCGCAGTATAGCGGGATTTCCTTTTGAACACCCTTTAGAATTAATGAAAATAACAGCTCAGGCAAATCCTAAAGACACCTCCTGGCAAATCATTCACAATATAGTGAAAGAAAAGGGAGGGGTTGGCTTTTTTGATACTTGTTTGACTAATTTTCCTCGTCGTCTTTTAAGAGAAGCTGTTAGATGGCCGGTGATTGGCTATACACACGAGCTGCTTATGAGAGAATTTCCCGAAACATTTACGAGAGAAAGCACAAATGCTAAGGTCGTCACAGGAATTTCTGTTGCATTGTTTGATTCTTTACTCATACTTCCTCTTGAGCAATTAATGGCCTATCGTGTTAAAGAAAGAGAACGTTATCTCACATTTTTTCAAAAAAAATTTACTCAAGATGGCATCAGTTCTTTATATCGCGGCCTTGGTGTCAATGTCTTTCGTCAGGGTGTTGTCTGGACGACTCTTATGACAATCAACCATGAATCTAAAAAAAGATTTGATGTTTTAGATCAAGATAAAGCCAATCCACACCTTCGGCAGGCAGTGACAAGTGTTCTGATTGCAATAGGGCTTATTACATGGGGATTGCCTATCGACTTTGTTAAGACGCGCATTCAAATGGATGCTGATCTACAACAAATGAAACTATCATCTGTAGTACGCCAACTCGTTAGCAGACACGGATTTTCAGGTTTTTATGCGGGAGCGTTGCCCGTTTTTGTTCATACTGTTTTTCATGCCACTTTAGGCGGCTATATTTTAGATAAAATTTTTGCCTCGGATTAATAAACACATTGATTCCTTGAAGGAATAATCTGATCGGATGGCCCATATATGCAATTAACGAAACATGTTATTGGTGTTGCGAGGCATTGAAGCTTCTTGTAACCCAATGTGGGATTCACAATGAAAAAATTGAGAAATTCAGATATAGCTCCCTTATTATTTATTGCAGCAATAGGTTTTTTCGAGCTTTTGTATAGAAAAAATTTGATAGATGGTTGTTTAGCTCTTGGAATGGCTTTGATATTTTTTATTTATCAAATCTCTCAAACATCAGATAATACCATTTATCAAAAATAACTTTTAGTGCATAACCCTCCAGTTAATCAATACAGGCGCAGTGTAAAATGAACGCATTTCAAAAAGAAATAGATCAACTGGCGGACACCGATTTTTTCCAACTGGCAAAAAGAGAACCTCATCCTCGATTACGAACTCGGCTTCTTGCATTAGGACATCTGCAATCAGGCAAAACAAAAACTGATGTTGTTGACATGTTTCGCATTACCTTTCCTACTTTACGGACATGGCTGCTGCGATTTATTGCAAAAGGCATAGACGGTCTAAAACCACAACAGGGACAAGGACGCAAAAGGAAGCTTCCCCCTGAACAGGAAGAGAATTTTAGGCGGCAGGTAGAAGCATTGCAACAGGATCGAGAAGGAGGCAGAATCCGAGGACAGGACGTGCAAGTACTTCTTAAGGAAAAATTCTGCGTTGATCATGCCTTGCCAAGTGTTTATCACGTACTTGAACGATGCGGACTCTCATGGATTTCAGCGCGCTCTAAGCATCCAAAGTCTGATCC
>JBIRBM010000032.1:0-20612 GCA_044326545.1 Parachlamydiaceae bacterium
ATTGAGTGTTTGTCAATAGACTTCTTCGGAAACTTGCTTTGCTGGAAAAAATTGCCCTTTTTGAGCAGATTGTTTTGAAAATGTTGAGAGCGTATGCGTGCATACGGTCGAAAAATTTTACAAAAAAGATGCCAAAAATGGCGGTTTTAGCAAGTCAATGAAGTTTCCGAAGAAGTCTAATAGACTCTTTTAGACAGATTCTAAAAGCAGTGAACAGTTGAACTGCAAAACAAAGTTAGGAACCTATGATCTTACATCTCCTTATTTTAGCGATTGGGCTCACGCTCCCTTTGAGTGCCGCGGGCGAAAGAACAGAGGTGAAACCCTCGCGCGCCTGATGTTATTCAATCAGCATCACCCCATTCCTCTCATTCAATCTGAAGAGGACTGTGTCACCTCTTGCGATGGCTGCAGAGGAGGAATGTCCGGAGCCGGATTATTACAGATGCTGAAAAAGATGTTGAATGAAGGACTCTTTGGATTGCCTCAGGTTCGTCCTTTAGTCGCCCAGCAAATTATTATCCCCAATTTATCCAACCCTCAAGTGGTCAGAGCGATTGCTGCCATTATTAAAGAAAATGGAATCGCCGGCCCCCCCGGAGCAACGGGAGCCACAGGAGCAACGGGAGCCGCGGGATCGACGGGTGCTACGGGAGCGACGGGTGACACAGGGGCCACGGGAGCAACAGGTGCTTCGGGTTTAATCTCCGATTACGCCTATGTCTATAATACAGCAGCTCAAATTGTCGCATTAGAGGCAGCGATCACATTTGACACAAACGGTCCCATCACATCGGGATTTACCCATACACCCGGCACGGCAAATATTCAAATTATCAATGGAGGAGTTTATAGTGTCACTTTTTCTGTTTCTGGCGTAGAACCGAATCAATTCGCTTTATTTGTAAATGGCGCCCCTGTAGCAGGGGCAATTTATGGATCGGGTGCAGGAACACAACAAAACACCGGGGAAGCCATTATTGTCATGGCTGCAAATGATGCTCTTACATTGTGCAATCACACTTCAGCTGCTAGTGTCACTCTCCAAACCCTTGCGGGCGGTACAAAAACAAATGTGAATGCATCTATTAAAATATTAAAAATAGATTCATCTTCTTAAAAGGAAAACATCCCATGACAAACCTCTTCAAAAAAGCCCATCTAACGCTGACAGCCTTATTGCTGACATGGGCTATTCAAGCAGATGCCGCTCCAAATGGATCGATCGGTCAACCCTGTATTGATCCCTCATGCTGCCCCCCTATTTGCTGCGAACCCCCTTGCTGCGGCAAGGCGTTCGCCAGCATCGATCTTTTATATTGGAGAGCGTTTCAAGGGGGACTCAATGATTGCTTTCCGATAGAAAATGAAGACTACATTTCATCGGGAGGCAACGTCATTTCCACCTTTAAAGGAGATGGAAAAGATCCTCATTTCAATTGGGATGCAGGCTTCAGAATTGGAACCGGATATGCATTTGGAACAGGCTGGGACATTGCTGCCTTTTGGACTCACTTTCACTCCGAGTCAAAACAAAATCAAGGAAGGGATCAAAAACTCCATTGGAAATTAGACTTTAATGTGCTGGATCTCGTTGCAGGACGTGCATTTGATGTAGGCTCCTGTTTTGCGGCTCGTCCTTTTTTTGGTTTAAGGGCAGTGAGAATTGAGGAAAAATTGCGTTTAAAGAATGATGGAAGGCAAAGTGCTTATGGCGATTCATCAGACTCTTATTTTAATCGCTTTGACTCTTACATTGGCTTTGATCGCAATTCTTACCTTAACTCAAGCTCGCAAACCTTCGACAATCATGATGATTTTAGAAGAGCAAAAGGACATGCTAAAAACAAACTCATGGGAGTGGGTCCTTTAATTGGGGTTGAAGGAGACTGGAGACTTGGATGCGGTTTTAGCCTTTATGCCAATGCATCGGTCGCTGTTCTCTACGGAAATTTCCGTTTGCATTTTCATCAATCCGAAGAATTTACAGATGGCGCTGATCTCTGTGAGATCAAGCGTAAAACACAAGCGTGTCAGGCCGTTGCCGACCTAGGACTTGGGATCCGCTGGGAAACTTGTGTCTGCCAAAGTCTTGTCTGGCTCCAATTGGGATTAGAACATCATCGATACTTTAACCAAAATCGCTTTGGAGATTACGGAGATCTTTGCCTAGATGGAGCAAACTTCTCTGCCGGGTTTGCATTCTAAACACTTGTTTTCGAATGGAAGGGCCTATCCTCATTCAAGCTGAATCAGGGAATTTGGATAACGGGAAAGATTGCTTAACCTAAGAAATCTTTCCCGTTGCCCAAAGGCCAAAAAACAGGAAGAGGAAAACCGATCGTGGAGACCGCCAAGGAAAGGAATCATCTACGCTATTCTCGATAAAAACTCACCAAAAAAATATTGACTCCCATTCATTTCAATGATAAACAAGGGGGGAATCGCCAAATCATGAGGTCATTTATGCCCAATTTGTTAACATTTAGAAAAATTGCCGGTTGCGCAGCACTCTTTCTCAGCCTGCACCTGTCCCTTTTAGCTCTTCCCTCCATTACACGCCTCTCTCCTTATGCCGGTGATACAGCAGGCGGAACGCAAGTGACGATTAAAGGCAAAGACCTTTCGTTGGCAACAGCGGTTTTTTTCGGAGATGCTCCCGGAAGAATTTTATCCAAGTCAAAGCATCAGATTGTCGCCGAATCTCCTCCACATGTTCCATCAACGCTTCACGTCTTGGTTGTCGATCCCTCAGGGACTTCCATTCCAACTGAAGCAGATTATTTTGTTTATCAAGGAAATTGGCGTGCCTATGCGACAAATGGAGATACAAGCTCGATGAATCTGGCTTATATCGACGTTAAGACGCTCACAACCTCTCCCCCTCTTTCGGTCGGATCTGCCCCCTCTTCTATTTTATGCACCTCTGACGGGACAAGAATTTTCACGATCAATTATGATAGCAATAATGTCACAGTCGTCGACACAAATAATAGCCGGGTCATCGACACCATCAGTGTGGGAAACAGCCCTTTTGGCGCTTGCATGACTCCTAATGACCAATTCCTCTTTGTTGGAAATTTTGATGACGCTAATGTCTCTGTCATTCGTACCGCGACACATACAGTCGAAGCTCAGATCCCGGTTCAAACAAATCCCAATCTTCTTGCAGCTTCTCCAAACGGCGCGTATGTTCTCGTGACCAATTATGGAAGCAACACTGTATCAAAAATTGACGTTGCCACTCTTTCTGTTGTGGCAACATTTGCCGTCGATAACGGTCCACAAGGGATTGCGATTTCTCCCGACAGTTCCATGGCCGTTGTCTGTAACAGCAACACCAACACCGTCTCCATCATTGACATCACAACGGAGACTGTCTACACCGTGACAGTAGGAAATGCTCCTTGCGGTGTTTCCATCACTCCCGATAACGGCATCCCCGGCATCGCAAAACGTGCCCTTGTCACAAATTTAAGCGATGGAACCGTCTCTTTTATCGATTTGTCTACTTTAACCGTCATTGCAACGTTAAGTGTAGGGGAAAATCCTATCATTGCAGCCCTTTCACCGGATGGATCATTGGCAACGGTGATGAATGACGCGAGCAATCCAAATGATGCATCGGTCATGATTATCGATGTTGCAAACCCTCAAATTCTCGAGACATTCCCCTATCCCGATCCTGAAGGAGTGGCCATTGCTCCGGACGGGTTACAATTCATGTTTGGCGGCGACACTGCCAATGGATATCCCAACTACGTTCAATTAGGAAGTTTAGTCCCACCTTATCCTCTTTTGGGATATTCAGTCCCCCTTGGATCTGATGTCTTGGTTATTTTGCCCGACCAAGCTCCTTTAGCCCGTTATGAGGCAACAATCAAAAACAAGACAGTGACGTTCGATGCGAGCGAATCCCTATCGCCCACAGGAGCAATCGCACAATTCATCTGGGATTTTGGTGATGGATCAAGTTTAATCACAACCAATTCAGTCGTAGAGCATGTGTATAAAAAACGGGGAAACTTCAGCGCCACCTTACGCGTTGTCAACTCAGCGGGAACCTCCGTCGACAAAGTGTATAACTACCAGTCTTCTCCTGAATGGAATTCTGACGAACTCATTGGGTCAACCCTTTTCCGCTCGGGAGGATTGAGTGCCACGACCACTCATCAAATCGAAACCATCGCTCCAAAGGTAAGTAAAATCGTCCCTGATCATGCAAAAGCGAAGGATAAAGTGAAGATCTTAGGCAAAGGATTTGCCACGACAACAGAAGTAAAATTTGGAAATAAGGAAGCAGAGATTCTCTCAGTGTCCGATCATCAGATTTTAGTTGTCGTTCCAAAACAGAAAAAATGGGTCAAAAATGTCCATGTCACAGTGACAACACCGCTTGGCACCTCAAAGAAAACAACTAACGCCCTTTTCAAATATGTGCAAGGACATCACAACCCTTGCTGCAGAAGCGGCTATAGTAGTAAAAGTAGCCATTGAAGATATAATAGACTTCTTTGGAAACCTCATTTGGTTGAGAAAGAAGTCTATTTTTGAAACCATTTAGCTAATTCTTCAGGAGAGAAATAAAGGCATGTTGGCTTACCCATCGGGCATTGGGAAGAAAGATCGCACGCTAATAATTGCGCAATCAACCCTTGCGCTTCATCAAGAGAAAGTTGTTTGGCACTAGGAAGAGAAGCTCGGCATGCCGCTAAAGCCAGCTGCTCTTCTTTATGAATCTGCACACGACGCGAGCTTTGCACCTCTACAAGATCTTGAATCAATTCATGCAGACACCCCTGCAATTGCTCTGCCTTTAAAAAGGAGGGGCAGGCATCCACAAGAAAAGCATCTTGGCCAAACTCTCGCACTCCAAATCCCATCTGATTCAGAAGCGGAGCATACTGGGACATGGCCTGAAATTCGACAGCAGAAAGTTGTAGCGTTAAAGGAATTAAGAGGTGTTGCGCCTCTTGCCCCCCTGACCTTTTCAATAATTTTTCATAGTAAACCCTTGAATAAGCGGCCCGCTGATCTAATATGAGTAAGCCTCCCTCACGTTTGGCTGCTGAAACGCCGATCAATTGGCTTTGCAACTGAGAGGGTTCTATGATGCAATACCCAACAAGAGTCATGAGAACTCGGGGCGCATTAGGCAAGAGGCCAAGAGTTGACGTTTGATCGGAGGAACGTCTCTGGATCTTGACCGAAGAGGGACAAAAAAGGGGCGATGCCAAGGGATTAATTGTTGCGACCGATTCGATTTTTTTCTCAACAACATCAACAGGAGCAGAAGGGGCTATCGATTTAAATGCCCATTTTTCCTCCTCTACTGCCCCACTCCTCCCATGTTGTGCAAAGGGAGAGCCATAAGGGGCCCAAACAGGAGGAATTGAAATCTCCTCTTCAATTGAGATTGCAGGCAGATGCCTCTTGTCTTGACGCAAAGCTGTTTGAACTCCTTGGATGATCATCTCTTTGAGATCCGTTTCCTGCCGCAGACGCACCTCTTTCTTTTGAGGGTGGACATTCACATCCAGCAGATCGCCCGGAAGATGGAGATGAAGCACAAAAAGGGGATAGCGATGGCCGGGAAGCATCGTCCCGTACCCTTCACGCACTGTGGAAGAAACCAAAGGAGAGGAGACCAATCTTTGATTAATAAACAAGTGCTGTCCTGTTTTATTGGGCTTATGAGCAGATGGAGAACCAATATATCCCGTTAATTTGTATGCTCCTCGCTCAAATTTCAGTGGAATTAAAGAGGAGGCGTACTCTTTTCCAAGAACACATTCCATTCGTCTGCCCAACAATTCATGAAAGGAAAGGGAGGACAAAGACAGAGGTGTTTTTAACAGTGTTTTTGCATCGCTAATCAATTCAAATTCAACAGTTGGATGGGCCAATGCCAAGAATCCGACCGTTTTTAAAATGTCCTGGCTGTCAAATGTTGGCGATTTTTGAAATTTTCGTCGAACAGGCACATTAAAGAAAAGAGATTTGACCTCTATCGTTGTTCCTTGAGATCGAACAGCCGAAGAGCAGGTGAGCAGTTTTCCTCCTTCAACAATCAGATACGTCCCCTCTTCTTTTTTTTCTCCCTCAGATCGAGGAGAAGTCAGAAGAGTGAATTTAGAGATCGCTGCAATAGAAGGAATAGCCTCTCCTCGAAATCCCATCGTCAATAGCGCTTCGATATCTTCAACCTCTCGGATTTTAGAGGTTGCATGCCGCTCTAAACAAAGAATTGCATCATCAGAAGACATGCCGCATCCATTATCAGAGATGCGAATCAACTGCCGCCCCCCTTCCTTGATTTCAACGACAATCGCCGTTGCTCCTGCATCAAGAGAATTCTCCACTAATTCTTTCACGACAGAGGCCGGATTTTCAATCACCTCGCCGGCCGCAATTTTATTGATCGTTTGATCATTCAACACACGAATGTGAGAGGCAGCCATAATTAAATCCGAGAACATTCATTTTTTTGGAAATTTTATTTTACCGAGCAAGAGGGTGATTTGCGCTGAGCCAAAGCTCTGGCTTCAGCCCAAATCACGTGCCTGCTACCTAGCGTGAGTCTATCATTCATCTTTTATTTAAGAGCTGTTACATGATCGTGCAAAGGCTATAGTGTTTCTTAATGAACTGTTGGAATTCCGGATTATTCTTAAATAAAGGAGAATCGCTTATGATGATTGATTCATCAATAGTGATTGTTGCACCTTTTTCTATAAATAACCGAGTGAGTTCAACGGCTTCATTAGGGCATTCATTTCTCTCGAACGCTTTTTTAACAAATTCAAAAAAGGGAGTCTTCAGACCTAAAGGTTTGACGTTTGGGTCCGCTCCTGCATTCAATAGCACTCTGATTTTTTCCCATCTATCGTTTATGTAATTCCCTTCACAGAACTTATAAAAAGGTGTTTCATGTCGATGATTTTGTAGATTTGGATTTGCCCCATACTGAACTAAAACCCTCACACATTCGAGGTGAATATAAGGCCTGTGAAGGGGGGCCTCCCCATCGGATGTAGATTGCACATTTGGATCTAAACGAATCTCTTTAAGTAAATACTCTAAAACACGAGTTTGTTTAAACGGTGTTTGATAAGCGGCCCACCAGACAAGATTTGTATGATTTTTATAAATCACGCGAGGATTTTCACCCGCATCGATAAAAAGTTTAATCATCTCCAAATCTGCTCCCGCACAGACAGCTGCTCCAAGAGGAGTGGCCCCTTTAAGACAACTCTTAAAGCTGTCTTCCTGGCTATACGACGAATAGTATGAAGAAGGCAAAAATCGACTTCCCTTTTGAATCAGATGTTTAGCAACTAAAGTATTGCAGCACCAAGTGGCCTCGGAAAGGGGATAAGTGAGTCCATCTTTTGCAAATTTATGAATATTGGCTCCCGCATCAATTAACCTGATGGCCAATGCCGTGTCGGCTCGAATGGCGTAAAAAAGCGGGGTTTTTCCTTCGGCATCCTCGATCTCTAAATTCAGGCGCGATCCGGTGTATTCGATCACAATCTCCATCATTCTAACGCTTGTGGTCGCTGCAACGTGAAGCGCTGATCCATGCTTTTGAGACAAGGCATAAAGATTGGCTCCGGCCTCTAAAAGAATCCGTGCACTTTTTTCTTTTTGATTCTTGAACGCAACCATTAAAGGGGTCATATCGTCGGCGTTTCTTAACTCCAGATTCAGTTGAGGATCATACAAAATAAAGGCTGCCAGCATCTGGAGGTGTTCAATCTCTGCAGCAATGTGCAACCACGTGTTTTTCGTTTGAATATTGGGGATTGCACCTGAGTCTTGATCAAATTGAATCCGTCTTGTATTCGATAAACCGGTTGTTGGGTCATTGTAGGTAAAATCCATAAATGTTGGCAGGTTCATCTCCACCCCAGCCTCTTCGGTTTGATCAAAGATCATCTTTTGTTTTTGACTCTCTTGCGAAGGCCGTTCTAAAACGTGTGAAGAAGATCCTAATGAAAATAGAGCATAACCCGATGAGACAAGAGAGGAAGGGGCACAAGATGTCAAGGCCGGATCCGGCGCTCCTTTACTCTCTTGCCTTTCCCTTATGATTCTATCAACTTCTCCTGCGATTTGCGCAGCAGTGGGTCTTTTACCCACACTCTGCCAGCATTGCTTCATCACCTCTGCAAAATCAGGGGCTTGAGTTAAACAATCGGGCGGAATCTCTTCCCCACCCCCCTTCATAATCCACGTCATCACTTGCAGTGACGTCCGCCCCTCTTTGTAAGGAATCTCTCGACTCGCTAATTCAAAAAACACCATTCCCAACGCCCAAATATCGGATTCTGGACTGGGAGTGGAACTTTTACGCTCAAATAATTCCGGTGCCATCCAGTGAACGGTTCCAGCCACCCCCCCTCCGGATGATTCATCGACTCGTGATGTGAGGGTTGTGTGTTGTTTGAGTTGAGCCAATCCAAAATCGCACCATTTGGCATGATCATCACGATCTAAGACAACATTCAAACTTTTAATGTCACGATGGATCATCCCTTTAGAATGTAAATAAGCTAAACCACGAGACAGTTCTTCCGCTAACTGTAATTTTTTCAGCCAAGAAATGTCCCTTTCACTATGTAAAAAAGTGTAGAGTGAGCCGCCCGCCCCATATTCCATCACGAGCATTGGGGTAAGCCCCTCCTCTTCAATGATTCCGAACAGACGAACGAGACATTCATGGTCTAAACCATGCATCGCCATGACTTCACGCCGCATTTCATTTGCCACTTTTTGCGGCAATTGCGAACCTAGATAACGTTTTACAGCGACTTTTTGAAAATTCCATGTTCCCAGATAAACGGTTCCAAATCCCCCGCTGCCCAGTTCTTTGCCCATTTCAATTTCATCAGAGGGGATTGTTCGAATTGAGGGGCTCAGACTTGAGACCTTTCTTTCTGCATCATCTAATTGAGAGGGGCGGTTCGCATTAAGCGGCTCTCCCCTTAAGCCTAATTGAGGAAAATTCACAGACTGCATTTCACACCTTTTGTATTGATTAAACTTCTTTCAACCCATTTGGTTGAGAAAATTACCCAGCCCGCCCCAACTAAAATGATCTGACACATGTGGAGCTCTCTTTGGAAATCTTTGCTTTTCATTCGCATCGGTTCGGGCAAAGTCTCAAATGATTCAACGGAAAAGACTGGTATAGAAACTATTGTGTGTCAATTCATCCGGATTATGATACCAGGACGACGATCTAAAACAAATCAAAATTGTCCTCCGCATGATTTTTTTCATATGCCTCGTGAGGCTGCCTGATCCCGCAACGACATGACTGGCATAGGAATTGCAGAAGCCTATTTCTCAATGAGAGAGTTCATTGTATTCAATAATAAATAGTAGCACGAAATAAAATAAAAAATAAATTAATTAATTCAAACACAACAATTAATATAAAATAATTGATATAATTAAATCATGTAATAAACAAAAAAACCATTTAGTTTTATCATGAGAGAAGCGGCTATGAGTTCAGTCAGTCATCATACTTTTAAGGGAAATGGGGTAGAGCAGAGCTCTCATCTACTCAACGAATATCATCCTCCCGAACAATCTGATAAGACAAGAAAAACAGCTGAAGCGGCTCGCCAAATGTTTGAAATAACAAATGACGAAGATCTTCAAACATATCAAGAAGTATTAAACAAATTCAGATTCAATCTCGTTAAATTAGAAACAAAAATAACGCCTAAAGAAACTGAAAACAAAATTCAATCTTTTTTCCAAAAACTTTTTTTCCCAAAAGCAAAATTGGAAGAAATGAAAAAGCTTAAAGAAGAGAAAAAATTAAAAAGATTACAAGAGGAAGAATACAAGAAAGACTTGAAGGAGTGTATCAACACTCTTCATGATTCTATTGAATCTTATCAAAAAAACAAAACGACACAGACAATCAGTGATCCAATCATCGAAAATCGTAAAGTGAGCAAAGAGGGGGTGGAAGTTGAACATTCCTCCCCCTCAAGCCCACACTCTATTGCTCATCCTTTCGATGAGAAAAAAAATCCCTCCTCCCTAGAGAAAAAAAGACCGCTGATGAATAACCCAAGCGACGCCCATAGTCAACTGATGGCAGAGATTCGTCAAGCCAAAGTGGAAGAGATTTTAAAAAAATCTCAAATCCAAGCGAACCTCACCGCTTTTCCCTTCGTTTTTGATCAGAAGTCTCTCATTGAGCCAGCTGAAAAATCGGGTCCTATCGCCTTAGAAAACTTTACGGATGAATTCACAGATCATCAAGGTCGCCTGATTGCCACTGAAACCGCCATACGCAATCCCACTGTTCAGCGAAAAATCAATGGATTAGAAAGCAAGATCAGTCGATTGGAGCAAGAAGTGGAAGGTTTACAAGATGATCCATTTGCTTCCAAAGAATTCATCACGACAAGAATCGAACGATTAAAGATCTCAATCGATGAAGCCAAAAAAGAGCTCACGACCTTTACACAAGAGGCAGATGAAACACAAGCTTCTCATGGGACAACGAACACCCCCCGTTATCGCTTTCAGTTTATCCCTCATCGAGATTTAGCAACCAAAAAGAGAGCTCAATTAGAGGAAATTGCAAATTTCGCTTCCTTAGATGATCTTAAAGAATTAATCAAAAATCTCGATGAAATTGAGGGGCTTGTAAAGCCATCTTATCTAGAAGGCACATCTGAGCAAAGCTACAGAAAACAAATCGGAAAATATCTGCTTCAAGCAAGAGATCAATTTATCCCTCAATACATCGAAGACTTTAAAGCAGCCAAAAGTGTAGGCACTCAGGTTCTGATTAATTCTCAACTACAAATCGTGAAAGCAACGCAAGGGAAAAAGGTTGTTTCGAGTAATGGGCGATCAGGAGCTCCCTCAGATTTTGCCCATGGCGAAATCAGTTTGCAAGAGCTGAGTGATTATCAAAGGTTGCAATTACTCAAACATCAGCCTTTGCCGATTGAGTTAGAAAACAACACATTGATTGCTTTATATGATCTTGAAAAAGAGGGAAGCTTGAATGAAGAAAAATTAGCAGATCTTCTTTTGATGATTAAAGCTAAAGCGATATTAAGCTACGGGGGAGAAAATATTGTGAAGGGCGAGCATCGCACACTCACCATGCAAAATCTTTGGACAGGAGATCATCCTTTAAGATCTGCCATGGAAAAAGTGGCTGTCAAAAATGAACTCAGCTCTATTCCCGAAGAGGAGCTTGCCCTATTAAAAAGAGAGCTTCAACACGTTGATCTTGACATGGATAAACTCCATCAAATTGAGGCAAAAAGAGAGCAGGATATAGCAAAATTATTTCTACAAGACTTAGAATTACATTTTGAAAATGAACCTGTTGCTAAAAGTCAAACTGTTTACACAAGAGTTGGCCTTCTAGATTTATCCAAGGATGCTAAAAATGAGTATAACAGTCTCTTCAATGAACGCACTCAAGGTCTTGATATCCTAGCTGGCCTCAATTACCTAGAGGGAAAACAGATTGTATTTGATGTCGAAGGAGAAGGAGGCTCCTTTATCCATCCGGATGGCACGATTCATATGCCAAAAAGGTGTAGCAAAGAGGGGGTGGCACAAACCACGTTATCTACCGTATTTTTGAATGTTTCTGTTCAAGGAAACGTCTCAAATAAAGGGTTGCAAAAATCAATCAATGAAATGGGGATCAAAAAACTTGAGGAATTAGGTGTTCCTCAAGAAGAGATTGCACAAATCAATACAATGCTAAAGAAGATTTCAGGCAGTGGAATTTCGCTAACAGGAGATACAAATAAAACAGCTCGTCAAATCATTGAAACTGTAAAAAAATGTCTTGATAGCTATGCATCTGAAAATTGTTATGGGGGAAAAGATAGAACAGGCGCCCTGTTAGCTCTTCTGACCAAGTCAGCACTCAAAGAACATTTTCCTGAAATTTATGAGACACAAAAAAAGGCGTGGAAACTTCAATTGACAAGAGAAGAAGGGGTGATGGGACAAGTTGCAAAAGCTAATGCAGGACACACGGTTGTCAAAACTTTAGCACCAAACAGAGCCTTATTCGGATTGAGGGAGCGGATGCGTCATTATCAGGGAGCTGCAACATTGGGCCAAGCAGCTGCCAAAGGAATTGTATCTGAGAGCGTGGCTCCAGGTCAACTTTTTAAAAAAGAAGAAGGAAAAGGGGATGTTCTGCCAAAACCCATTTTAAAAGACGATAATCGATTACAGTCTCTTGAAAAAGAATTCGCAAATAAAGTGAAGGCATTCGCTCACCTGCCCGGTAAAAACATCTCAACAGCGTTGATCTGCAAACGGTTGTCTGAATTAAATCAAATCGAGACTCAAAATGATGAGCAAAGAGCTTTGATTGATGAAAAAAAACTTGTTTTGATTAACCTTCTGAGGGAGAAGGCTTCTCGGAATAAACAAGAGGCGATGAATGCTTTAAAAAAACTGAGTGACGATAACGATCCCGTGATGACAAGAGGACGTCAGCAATAGCTTTTAAGTAGGTTGTCAAATATACACTCACCTGACGCGCTTGGGGTGCGCAAGGTGAGTGTTTCAGTTAAATCGCTGGGGAAAATAGCCTTTACATTGAGGATTGTTCATTAAGAGATGATGAAGCCACCAAGAATTTTCGTAATCCTCTATCGAACTTTTGCGCGACACGCTTTCATGATGGATTCCAACGGCATAAGGGGTGTAAAAACATCTCAACCCTTTTAATGCCAGTTTAACAGCTAAATACGTGTCGCTATATCCAATGGGATACCACACCTCATCAAACCCTCCCACCTCTAAAAAAATGTTCCGTTTGATCATCGCACAAGCCCCTGTGACGGCATCAAAAAAACCCAATTGTTTTGTCACATCCATCTCCTCAAAACGACGCAATTTCTCAATGTGCTCCCAGCAGATCTCTTCTCGTCCGTAAGGATTAATCTCAACCCCGCCATGCTGCAATCGTCCATCGGGATAATGCAAACGGCACCCCACCATTCCAACCCCCGGTTGATCGATCCAACGGAGCATCTCACAAAGGGCATCGGGTTGCAATTCCACGTCATTATTGAGAAAAAGAATCACCCGACAGTCTGCCGCCATTTCACTCTTCTTCACCGCTAAATTATTTAAACGGGAATAATTAAAAGGCTCGTTGGCAACCATCACCTCTGCCCCAAAAGCCTTGATCTCTTGGCCAATTGAAGAATCTGCGCTCCCATTATCGACTACCGTGATGCTAAATTCGACATCTTTTTGCCTCATCACACTTCGCAGACACTTCAATGTCAATTCTTTTTGATCTTTATACGGAATCACGACTTGAATCCGATGAGAGGGAAGGGGGGGGATCGCCCGAACGCCATTTTTTTGATAACCGGGCGACCATCTCCAATCCAATTGTTTGCTCTTTGAATAATCATTCAAAACGTGCAACAGCACCTCTTGGGATTTTTTCCCCTCTTGTTGACGGGATGAGCGAATCGAATAGAGGTTAAGAGGAATGTGCTGAAAACAAGCGCCTGCAAGATCGCATTGCAAAAGCAGTCGTTCATACTCTGCCCCTTGATTTTTTCCATCAAGACCACCTGATTCTCTCCACAATTGTGCAGGAATCAGCCATCCTTGTTCGGCAAACGGCTTAAAGAAGAAAGGAAAAAAGAGGCGATGAGGCTGGCAATGCTCACTATTGGGAATAAAGTACCCTTTGTCGCTGATACGATTAAGATTACAGTACAAGACGCGTTTATCGGGATCGCAAAAGAGGCGAAGCGTTTGTTCATAGCGGAGGAAAAGATCTGGGCGGAGCCAATCTTCCTCTCCAAGAATCAAAAGAAAACGACCTGTCGCTTGTTGGGCAAGATGTTGGATCGCTTCTTCTTTATTTTGAGCAAAAAAACATTCAATGATCGATAACGTGTGCTGATTGCTCTTGATCCGATTCTCTACCCCTTTTTTTAATTCCTCAGAAAGTGGTTCCATTAACCCGATGAGAATCTCAAGGTGGGGAGCGCTTTGATTTAAAGCAGAGTCTAGAGTCTCTTGAAATAATGAGAGACGAGGCTTGCGAACGGCAATCAAAATCGAATAACTAAAACAATTTTCTTGAGGAAGAAGCGCATGGAGGCCAAGGGCGGTGCGCTGCAACCGTTGAATCTTCTCTTCCCTAATGTGGTGATGCTCTCCCCCCCCGGCATAAAGATAAATGCGAAATTGATTGAGATGAAAAATCAACGAACAGACAAAAGAGTAAGCATAAGCGCCCATTAACCCACTTTTCCATCCTCTATAAAAATAGGTGGAAAAATCTCGGATAAAGTGAACAAATAAATCTTTAATAAAGCGGCAATATGTTATAACCCGATCTTTCATGAGAGCTTCTCTCCGCGGATTTTCGCAGGCAAATAAGGTTTTAAACAGGCCGTTATCCCTCTTTCTCTGATTTTTGCAATCAAAAATCGACAAAGTGTTTTCACATGATTGCCATGATTGAAAGAAGGCGGCTCCTTCATTAATTCGTCAATCATTTTCTTTAACGGGACAGTCACTGATTCCCAATAAAATGCCGGACGTAATCGCCCGATATTGTCTTTCATTCTGTTCATCTCTTCTGGATCATCGATTAAATTCAAAATGGCGATTGCAATGGCTTTTTCATCTTCATAAGGAACAACCGCCCCTAATTGATGTGTCTCTATTATCTGGCTAAACCAATCTCCTTGGGTTGCCACCATCGGAAGGCCGGCCCACAAATAATCGAGCATTCTTGTGCGAAAAGCAAAAGAGGTTTCTAAATGATCAAAATGGGTTGACACTCCAATGTCTGCATCCACCAACACACTCTCTCTTTCTTCATAAGGAATCCAATTTGTGTTGAAAAAAACAGCGCGATTTAAGATGTTTAACTCTTTGGCCAAATCCAAAGCTTGGGCAGACATCAGCGTATTGGGGAGGGTCGGATCAGGCGGCTTGACTCCCATAAAGATCAATTTGACATCATCCCTTGTTTGATGAATGATTTTCATCGCTTTAATCAATGAAAGAGGATCAAACCAATTCCAAATCCCCCCTCCCCACAAAATCACCTTATCATCGGCAGTTAATCCAAATTTTTCTCTCAGTCCCTGTCCGTTTTTTTTGGGGGGAGTAGAAGATAAACCGAACGGAACAACAGCTAAAAATCGGCGCAGACCAGGATCTTGATGATATAAGGCGGGAGTAATCAATTTTTGTCCTAACAGGAATCCCAACCAAAGCTCTCTTTGTTTTTCACTTGCACACAGAATTCCATCGGCCATTTGAAAACTTAGAACAAGATTGGAAATCTCAGAGAAAACTTTCGATTCCCCCTCATCCAAGGACTCATACTTAAAATGCTCCAAAAGCTCAAGGGGACCTGGAACGTAAGCATCAATAATGATTTTTAATCGATGAAATTTTGCCATTAAGGCAAGGGGAAATGTCAAACGCTGCGCAATGAGACAATCGGCATTTTTCACATGTTGCCAAGAGGCGCGATCTCGCATTGAAAGAATGAGAAATTCTTTAGACTCAACTGTTGATTCACCTGGAGATAAGAGGATCACCTCATGCTCTTGAGCAAGCACTCGGGCAAATTCCCAAGGCCTAATGGCCGCACCGGCCATTGATTTTCCAATCAGGTTGGGAGAATAAATCACGATTTTAGCCATTCTGCATCCTATTTTTTCTTAGAAGTTGTCCTAAAATTCAAAGTCATTTGATTTAACGCATTGTTGACTCGATTTGCACGCAGCTTCTAAGCGCTGCGGATGAAGTATAGCATGAGGGAGATTCGAATGGAAAGAATAGAAATTGTCAATATTGCGGCCAAGAGAAAAGATTGTGGAAAAAGACGCTGTGCATTCTGTTATCCTGTCACCTTAGGGACCCCCAAGCGTGCTATTTTGGTTGAATTTCACCTCAATTTTCCGAAGAAGTCGACTACTTAAGGCGGGTTTATCAGATTTTTCAGATCCCGCTCTTAGGAGAAACGGCTCAGTCTTCATCGATTTTCGTTCTCCATCCTGTCGAAGGAGATAATTTAAGATTTGGAAAAAATACCGTTTATGATAATCTTTACGCGAATATTCAAGACAATTAGCAATTGATGACACGCCCTAAGCGGCTCTATTTTTTAGCCCCCTCTAACTCGTTTTGGGGACCACGAAGCAGATGTCTTTAAAAATACAGATCGGCATTTTTTATCACTGGATGTTTCAAAAATGATGAATCAATTGCACTCCCCCTCCTATACTCTTTTTACTCCAAATTCCCTCCCTTTTGGCTTTCCTCAAGAGAAGAGATTGAGTGGAACAGACGAAGCAATTCCCTCTGATTCTTCTACAACTCGATGCCCCTTTCATTGGTTAGAAAAACCGATTCGCCACCATTCAAGTCAAGACGAGGGGGAACCTTTGGTTGGAGAAACAAAAGCTGGTTGGTCGTTGGTGCAAAAAAACGTTCCCGTTTGGCTAAAAAAAGGCAAAGAGACTGAAAGGATAGGCATTAGCATACTGAGCGACCAGCCCCACTACCGGATCGCGATTCGCACTCTCAATCATCATCGATTCCAACCTTGTCTCTCTTGTTTTTGGAAGCCGCAAACTCTTAAAGCGGCCAATGGGAGCGAACTGACAATTTTAATCAATATGAATAGTGCCGTCAAGCGATTAGCACCTCTTAGCCTTTCTAGGGAGCAGGTCATCGAGGCACTTGAGAATAACCAATTGTTGCATTCCATTTTTTTAAAGGCTGTGGAGTTATTCATTTCAGATCATTACCCTGCCCTAAACAGTCTGAAAATCCCTCTGGTTAACCTTCTTGACAAGTTTTTAGGGGCTAAGTTAATGAAGGAAAGAGATATTGCCAAAATTGTTCAACAGATTCAAGAGGCGCAACTTAAAGCGAACAAAAAAATCCACTTTGGGGCAAACACCGGCTATCTGAACATTTTTGAATGGCTCAATTCAACTTTGGCAGAGATTGTATTCATGAAAGAAAATTCCGGTTTTTCAGAAATGAGCTTTGATCAACCTGAGATAGCCACTCTTTTTCCTCCTAAAAACATCCTCGACATAAAGAAAAAAATCCTTAAAAAAACCTTATTAGAAAAAGAGTGCTTTTCTATAGATCCTGATGTTGTTTTTGAGCGATTAGAAAATATTAGAAAATTTAGCAAAAGTAGCTATTCAGAGATCATCGACAGCTTGCTAGAACACCAACATCGCCTTCTAGAACAGCAACAAAAAATCTCTCAACATTACAATCCCCACCCCCTGAACAAGATACTCAATACCTCTATTATCCTTCAACACTACACCCTTATGACGGGATGTGCAGCAGAAAAAGCCCATTCAATTTTGAGCCACCTCATCAATCGCTGGGGTATTTCAAGATATGCGATTAAGAAAATGTTGAACGTCTTGCAAACCGTTCTGATGACCCCTTTAAATAATCATCCCCATTCTCAATCACCAATCAAATTGAAAAAAAAAGAGCATAAGCTCCCTTGCTCTCTTCAGTATCACCCCTTCGATCGATCGTTTTTTCTCCTCTTAAAAAATACAGAGCCAGTAACAGGAGTGTGTAAAACCGCAAAGCTTGCCGTCGATATGAAAACGGGACATTCTTTCATTCGGATCATCCATCCGTTTGATAATGAAATCCAAAGAGAGAGGGCTTATGCTGAATTTAAAATCATGGAAGAGCTCAGCGGTCATCCGGCCGTTCCTTTTCTATTACCCGCCACTTTGATGGAGCGGCGGCTTGGTTCGGAAAAAAAATCGATTGGAAAGTATTCTTACATGGTGGAACGATACGAAGGGGGAGATCTTGGTTCTCTGATCAATGAGATGCTGGAAAATCCGGATTCAAGACAAAAAGATCGACAGTTCATTGCTTTGTCTCTCTTCGAGCATTTAGTGTGGCTGCATGACAAGAAAAAAAGAATGCACCTAGATCTCAAACCAGAAAACATCGTCTATCGGAAAAAGCCAAAAGACGAAGATGATGATGAAATAGAAAAAATCGCTTTGATAGACTTTGCTCTTTCATGTCAGGAAAGCGACCTCGCCATGCGGAAGAGGGCTATCGGAACCATCGATTATCTTCCTCCGGAAAAAATAAAAGCATTGCGTACTCAACAACAAGAAGCCATCATTTGCAGTAATTCTTTTCCGGCTGATATATGGTCTGCGGGAATGGTTTTATATTTTTTATTTTATTTTGATGTTCCATCATGGTTCGATAAAGAGAATGTCCAAGAAAAAATGAGGGATATCGAGAACTTAAAAGAGAATTGGCTCCCTGAAAGTCACACTGACATTCAACAGTTAGTGCGAAAATTACTCAACATTGATCCTCAAAAACGTCCAACAGCTGCAGACACGTTGAATGAGTTGCAGCGCATATTTAGCAATCACTCATCTTCCTAACTCACCTTAAGGAGAGGCATTAAGCGCTGCGGATCAAGTATAACATGACAAAGATTCCAATGGAAAGAATTGACATTGTCAACATTGTGCCCAAGAGAAAAGATTGTTCAAAAACTCCCTCTTTGATTTCCCTTTCAATCCTTTTATAATTCAAAAAAGCAAGCAGGACGAGAATTAATCCCAACCCAATCAAAGCAATTCCCAAAAAAGAAGAATTGATCCATGGTGACCTGATGTGTTCCGGATAGGGATGATGGGGATCTAAAGATAAAACATCACGCAGCTGCTTGACAAATAAGCCGAATTTTTCCACGACAAATCCAAATGCCATGATTCCAATACTTGTCCTGATCCAAGCCAGAAATGTCCTTTCATTGGCCTGATGCTCATTCAATAAGCTTAATTTACTCCCCTTACCGACAGGAGGGGCGATGTGGGCTGAGCCAAAGCCTCGGGGTTCAAACCTTGCAAAAGGGGCAATATCCAAAGAGATATTTCCCCTTTTGCACGCTTTCAATCGAGAGAACTTTCGCTTCAGCCACAATGGCGCTTCCGCTCTGTGAGGAGAAGCATTGAGATGTTTGTTTTGTTGCTTAATACGGCGCGCCATCTTAGAACCTCCTCATATTTTTTGGAACTTTGAAATCTCTTGAGGACATCGCGCTCCTGGTGCGTAAGGTGAGTAAAAAAAGAAAAACTCAGTTTGATAAAAACAAAAAGTCTCAATAGAATTGAATTCCCAAAAAAGCAAGGAGTTTTTAATGTTTACGAATTTTTCCATCGCCAATCCTCAAATGTCTGATTTTTCGTTAACTTCAAATCAAGTTAACAACACGAGGCCGTCAAACCATGATCCAATAAATGAATGGAAGATGAGCATTCCTAATCACACGAGCCCTGATTTAGCGAACTCTTTGAGAACACAAAAAGAGTATACCATCATTGGGGTAGGAACGCCATGCCTCGATATCATTTACCGTGTCACCTCTTTATTTCTTCAAAAATATGGGTTAAAACCAGGCGATTGGCACAGAATGACGCAATGGGATCAATTCTCTACTCTTTTAACAGACGCGCGCTCCGAGCACATCCTGTTGACATCTGAAAACCCCATCACAAGAACCGGGGGAAGCTCTTCTAATACAATCAAAATCCTGGCCTCTTTAAAAAATTCGACAGCCTTTTTCTGTAAACTTGGAGATCATCCCTCATGTGATCTTTTTCGCACAGTGATGAACAAGCTCAATATCGATTTATTAGCAGAACCATCTGATGATTCTATTACACAAATTGCAGTCTTCATTACGGCGGAGGGACAGAGAACGTTTGTCAGTTATCCCAGTTTAAGCTTAGATTTATCTGAAGACATTCTCCTCGATAAACGCCCTTTTCAAGGGGTTAAATTAGCTCATTTTGAGGGATATATGCTTAAAGAATTCTCTTTTGATTTTTTGACTGCATGTATTAAATCTGCTAAAGAATCAGGAGCGATGGTCAGCTTTGATTTAGGGTCTCCGTTTATCGCTGAGGAAAAATCGTCAGAAATTCTTAGTCTCTTGAGAAACGTCGATATCTTATTTGCAAATGAATCGGAAGTCAAAGCATTACTCCCCCAACACTCAATTGAAGAGAGCGCCTCTTTTTTAACATCACCTCACTATCCATCAATTTGTGTCTTTTTTAAAGGAAGTGAAGGAGCACTTGTATGCTCCAGAGATCATGCGCCTTTCTTGTCTCCTGCACATGAAGCGGAAGCCATCGACACCAATGGAGCCGGAGATGCATTTATCGCCGGCTTTTTAGACCGCTATCTAAAAAATTCCTCGCTTGAAGAATGCGCTTGGGTAGGAAATCTCCTAGGCGGCACGCTTGTCACTGTTCCGGGAGCTGAGATTCCCGATTCATTATGGCCTTCTTTACTCAAACAAATAGAAGGGGGTGCAGGTTGATCATCGGCCCAATCCATCACACATGGAGCAAGAGGAGTAGACCTCTTCGGAAACTTGCTTTGCTTGAAAAAATTGCCCTTTTTGAGCAGATTGTTTTGAAAATGTTGAGAGCGTATGCGTGCATACGGTCGAAAAATTTTACAAAAAAGATGCCAAAAATGGCGGTTTTAGCAAGTACATGCAG
>JBIRBM010000029.1:0-23146 GCA_044326545.1 Parachlamydiaceae bacterium
GCTGTTTTGATTCGTACGAACACATTCTGGATAGTTGTTGCGATGCCTGGAACAACTTCTGTTCAACAGTCGGTGCTGTACGTCAATTATGTACGAGAGAATGGGCAAGAACTAAAAGTTATTTTTGATAAATGGTATCACTTGACAGGTTTTGCTTTTTACATTTATCGATCTTGAATGCATCTTCTGCTGTATTTTCCTGTTTCACTTTGTTCCTTGCTGTGGGAAAAGCGTGGGAAATATTTTAAAATTAAGGAGAATTAAAAAGAAAACCCCTCATAAACTTTTCAGTTTAGAGGGGTTATAGACTTGCCTAAAACAGGAGTCGAACCTGCGACCTTCGCATTACGAATGCGCTGCTCTACCAACTGAGCTATTTAGGCAAAGAATCATCAGTCTATGATAGGTCTTGATTTTCAGACAATCAAGAAAAAATGAAATCAAAGATGCTGCTCCCTAATCCTTGAGCCACTTCTCTTTACTCATCCGCTTCTCGATCCCGGATAAACGAATCCCTTGCTGCTCAACAGTTTTAAGTATCACAACATCAGACCCATAAATTTCTAAATTTTTACGTGCTCGCGTAATGGCGGTGTAAAATACCTCCCGTCCAAATAATTCAGATCCCTCAGGAAGAACTAAAACAACTCGATCAAACTCGCTTCCTTGACTTTTATGGATAGACATACAATAAGCTAAATCATATTTGGGTAGTAATAATGCGGGAAGCCTTCTGGTTTGCCCCCCCTCTTCGCGTGCAGGAAAAAGAGCGTAATCTTCAGATCCAATCGAATGCAAAGGAAGACGTCGAATCAAGACTCCCGTCTCCCCATTGAATAACTCTTGCCTATAGTCATTCATCGAAATCATAATCGGAATCGCAATCCATCCACTCACCCAACTTGTTTGAGAGACTCTTTGCCACATCAATTCGTTGAGCGCCTCTACCCCAAATGGACCTTTACGAATAGGCGAAAGTAATCGAATCGATTGAAAAAGATCCAGTAGGCCCCCTGATGGCTGCCCCTCCTCAATCATGGAAGGAAAATAAGGAAGTACATGAGAAATCAATTTGCGTTGAGCCTCTTTTACTCCATCGGGAAATCTCAATCGCTTGATTCCTCCCCCTTTTGAATCATTTAAAGAATTCAAAACCTGTTGTGAAAGTCCTTTATTCACTAGTAAGGCAAAATCAATTAATGATTTCAATTCAGCGCGCAAACAATGAGAAAGAGTCACACATGGAATATTGAGATAAGAATGGGTCTCTTGAAGTTGGATTAAGTCAAAAAACACACTTCCAGCTTCAACCGAAGGAAGTTGATGCCTATCCCCAAGCAAAATGAGTCTTGATCCCGGCTTTAACGACTCAAATAAACGGGACATCATCTGAATATCAATCATCGAGCTTTCATCAATCACCACAAGGTCTGCAGATAAAGGTTGAACGTCTTGATATGACGAGCCTTGTTTCATTCCTAAAAGTGAGTGAAGTGTCTTGGCTTGAATCGTCGGAAAAAACTCTAACGAAGCTGACACACGACTTAAACTTCGCTGTAGGTTTGCTGCAGCCTTCCCGGTTGGAGCCGCCAAAACGACTTGACACAATTGCCTTTGTTCTAAAGAAAGATTTTCCAAAAAAACACGAATTAAATGACCGGCTGTATAGGTCTTGCCTGTTCCCGGACCTCCCGTAATCAATGTCAATGCATTCAAACACCCCTGCTTAATAGCCTCCGCTTGCTCCTCCAACAATATCTTCTCTTGGCACATCCGTTGAATTTTCTTTTCAAGAATTTCTGGATTGAATACTAACAAGGGAAAAGTGTTAACATGCTTTTTCAAATATTTTAAAAATGATGTCTCGAAGATCCAATATTTTTGTAAATAATAATCATTTCCTTTGCGGCAAATCGGTGTTTGACAATTAACGTTACAATCTTCATCAATTGTCGTCTTAATTGCTTCTGGAAGGTGGTTCACCCCTCTCAATAGCATCTGTGTCATGATCTGCTCTTCTTCTGATTCAATCTGGTGCCCGTCATCATTTTTCCAAATCTGTTCAATCGAAGGGGTGATTCCATCCTCATTTATCCGAACGCATAAGTGTCCTTCTTTTGCAGCCATGATAAGATGACAAACAAATAAAGCAGCTTCTTGCGAAGCATCACAAACATCACGAAATAGCCGATGGGCTAAAACATAATCAAGATAAGATAATTGCTTTTTGCCTAATAAAACATCCAAAAAAGGCCATTGATGCTCCTTCACATTTTCCTTCAGCGGCAACCAAGGAATTTTTTGGTACGTTTCAGAGAACATTGCCTTAGCTAATCCCTGCTTCAACATCATCACGCCTTTTTAATCAGAAATCAATCACCGCCTATTTTATCACTTCAACAACAAAAAAACAATGCATTCACAATCAATTGACTCATGATGTTGGTCATATTTTTACGGCGTTTCTTCGTCTTTGAGATCTGCCCGATGACGGGGGCTTGATACAGGCTTTGACAACTTTCACGCAGCTGAAATATCGCTTTATTTTTTGGAAATGATATGATACTGATTCTAGAGTAAGCAAGTTGAATGCAATATGTTAATGAAATAAAAAATAGAGAGATTATGAAAACCAATCGTCAGATTATACTCGCTTCAAGACCAGCCGAAATGGCTTCCTTATCAAATTTTGAGATGATCAGCAGCCCCATTCCTCAACCGAAGGAAGGAGAAGTTCTTTCAAAGATGCTTTACCTATCTGTTGATCCCTATATGCGCAATCGCATGGATGAAAGGCCCTCTTATATCGCCCCTTTTCAATTACAGAAGCCTATAACAGGAGGTGTCATTGGTCAAGTCATTGAATCAAATTCCCCAACATTCCAACCAGGAGATTTTGTTCTGGGTTTTTCAACGTTGGCAGATTATTTTATGGCTCCTGCAAACGAGTTAGAAAAAATTGATCTTCCTCAAGAGTCCCTTTCATTAGCCTTAGGGATTTTAGGTATGCCCGGAATGACAGCTTATTTTGGCTTATTGCAGATAGGTAAACCTCAATCAGGAGAAACCCTTGTGGTAACAGCAGCTGCAGGAGCCGTTGGATCTGTAGTGGGACAAATAGGTAAAATTAAAGGATGTCATGTCATTGGAATTGCAGGAAATGAAGAAAAAGTTCGTGATATCGAGCAGACACTAGGTTTTGATAAAGCTCTTAACTACAAAGATCCCAATTTTGAAGAAAAATTGATAGACGCAACACCTCGCGGTGTAGATGTCTATTTTGATAATGTTGGAGGATCTATTACCGACGCTGTTGTTAGCAGAATAAATCGACACGCCCGCATTGTCATTTGCGGCCAAATCTCAATGTACAATCATCAACAAGATATTGGGCCTCGACTTTTTCCTCAACTATTAATAAAAAGTGCTCTTGCACAAGGTTTTATTGTGAATGAGTATGAGAAGCATTTTCCTGCCGCTCGTCGTCAAATCACCCAATGGATTGAAGAGAACAAGCTGAAATATCAAGAAACGATTATCAACGGTTTAGAAAACACGCCAAAAGCTTTTCTCTCTCTTTTTTCAGGGCAAAATCAAGGCAAACAACTCATAAAAGCCTCTTCTGATGCGTAGGGTTGGAAAATTAGAACCTGTCTTCACAATTTAAATAAAATATGATAGAAACTTCGACAGGAGGATTTGTGATCTAAAAAATCCCCACCATGGAAAACTGTCTACAGTTTTTATAAAGGCCCCAAACATAGAGTCTGGTACAAAAGAGGCGGTTCAAAATGGGACGAAAAGCGGATCCCAGCTATCACCTAATTGATTCTCAAAGGGTAAAAACGAGAGATAAAATGGATGAGCGCGGTGCTGCCAATAGGTAGGATACGCACTGAGAGCACGATTTGGGCTAGAGCGAAAGGTCTTGTCCTTGAAGGATTTAGCTCAGCTCAAATCCCGCTCCCGGTGCGTAAGGTGAGGTTCTAAGTTAAATTTCAATCAACAAAAGACAATTTCAATCAAAACCCTTTTAAAAAAATCTAGGGAATCTAATCACATCGATGATACTCTATTTTTCCATCGACTCATTCAAGTTCAAAGTGCCAATTGTGGCTCGGCCACATTTATCCTGTGAGCTTAAATGTGTATCCGTTCAAGAGGGGTCCTCTCATTTCCAAATTCCCTCTAACATTTTAAAAAACATGGACATTTACATCTTTTGATCCCGGTCTTATGCTCTTCAAGCGTTTTTATCTCCATTCACTCCTCATTTTTCTGACCTCTGTCACCTCCATTTATTCCCAAGATGATTCCCCCCATTCTAAAGAGGAAAAAAAATGCCTCGTTTTAACACTTGAGACAGCTGTTTCCCAAGCATTAAATGCGAATCGTCAGCTTCTTGAGACAGTCGATCATTTAACCCAAGCACAGTATGGGGTGAATCTGGCTAAAAATGAATTTAGCCTCTCCATCTCTCCCAATAGCGAAGCTGGATATGTGGGGCATGATAGAGGAAAACCTGGCTGGAGGCTAGGAGGAGGAATTGATTTCAGCAAAAAATTGACAACCGGAACCTCAGTTTCTGTTGCCCCAAGTGTGATTAAGATGCGCGATCACTATCAGACAAAAATCGAAACAACGATTGTACAACCTCTTCTAAGAGGCTTAGGAAAAGACTATCAACTCTCCTATTTGAAAGGAGCTCAATTTTCTCTTCGCACCGCCTATCGGAATGTATACATTGCACAAACTCAATTAGTTTTACGTACGATTCAAACTTTATATGAGGTTGTGAAGCTCGAACACACTGCCATTTTGAATCAAGAGTCGTATGAACGGATCACCCAATTTTATAAAGCGTCAAAATTAAAAGAAAAAATTGGACTGGCAGATGCGTTTGATGTTTATCGTGCCCAAATCGAACTGCGCCAATCAGAAGACGCCCTAAAAGGGACACAAGAGCGACTCGAAGAGACAAAAGATGCGTTGCGCGATTTATTGGCTTTGCCTTTAGATCTTTGCATCAAGGTGGATATTCCCACCCTTTATGCTCCTCATCCCATTGATGTGGATCAAGCAATCGAGATTGCTCTAAATACCCGAATAGAAATGGACCAAGCAAGGGACGATCAAAACGAAAACAAACGATTATCCTCTTTGGCAAAAAAAAATCTTTATCCAGAACTCAATTTGGTTCTTAATTACTCAAATGTTGGACGAGCCAAAGATTTCTCAACATCGTGTAAAAACGCAAGAGAGAATACGTGGGGAATCGGTCTGACCAGTTCCAATGAGATGAATCCATTAGCCGATCAAATTGCCTACGCACAAAGTTTGATCGCGATTTCGTCGGGATCTCGAGACATTGAACAAACCGAGGCTACCTTAATTTTAGAAATTAAACGAGCTGTCAGGCAGCTGCAACGCGCTTTTGAACGCATCGATTTGCAAGAGGCTCAGATCAAAACAGCCCAGGGAGAATTGCACCTTGCAAAAATTAAATTCGATCGAGGAATGACAGATAATTTTAATCTCATTCAATCAGAAAAATCATTGCGAAATGCGCAACAACACTACTGGTCTGCCATGATCGACCATATGGTCGGTCAATTCCAACTCATGGGAGCAATGGGACTTTTAATTGATAAACCTCGCATGAACATCCCATAGGAACTCTTCATATGATCAAAAAATGGTGGTTAATCCCTGTGTTTCTAGTATTCAGCGGACTGATTCTAGGATTTCATTTGATTCAACATCGCTCTCAACCTCTCTGCCTTCCAATGACTTTTGCCATCAGGCAAGATCTAAGAGTTGAAGTCAAAACAATTGGCGAACTCGAAGCTGCTCGTTCCACAACTGTTGCCTCTTCAATCAAGGGAGATCAAGGCAAGATCATTGATCTGATCTGTGATGGGCTCTACGTCCAACCGGGTCAAGTTTTAGCTAGATTAGACCCCACACCGTTTGAAGAAAAGGTCGATAAATTGCAGATGCAAGTCAAAGAGGTAGAAAGTTATCTTCATTCTCTTGAACAAGCACTTGAATGGGAGTCGATTCAAGCGGAGCATAAAAATCGGATCGCTCTTTTGGAGGTCGAATCGGCCATGTTAGAGCTTGATAAAATCAAATATGGAGATGGTCCTCAGGAGACATCCCGTTTACATGCAGCAATGCAAAAAGCTCGCCTCAAATTTGATGAACTCAATGCCTATGCAAACGACTTAAAAGAATTGGAAGAACAAGGATTTTTAAACAGCACAGAAGTTAAACAAGCGCATAAAAAATGGCTTGAAGAAAAAGAAACTTACGAGATAGCAAAGTTGCAGCATGACAGTTATGTCCAGCACGTCTATCCCATGCAGGTCAAAAAAGGAGAAACTCATTTAAAGCGAGCGCACATTCTTCAAGAAGAGACAGTCAAATCAGGACTCTATCAGATCGCAAAATCTAAAGCTCTTTTGGAGCAGGCAAAGCAATCTCTTATTGATTTACTCATGCAATTGCAAGACGCAGAACAAGAATTGGCACACACAGACATTATCGCTCCCGCCCAAGGAATGGTTGTCCTTAGAGAGGAGTACCGCGCAAGCCAAAAAAGAAAGCCTCGAATTGGGGACATTCTCGTGAAAAATCAACCGCTTATCGATTTACCCGATCTTAGCTCTATGGTGATCAAAACACGGGTAAGAGAAGTGGACTTATTCAAAGTTTCGATCGGAAAAAAAGCGGTGATTAAGGTCGATGCTTATCCTCAACTCACGTTTACAGGGTCTGTCACTTCTATTGGGGTTTTAGCATTAACCGACATGAATCGGATAGGGGATGACAAATATTTTGAGGTGCGCATCACTCTTGATCAGAGTGATCCCCGCCTACGCCCAGGAATGACAACCCGTGCAAGCATTCAATGCGATGAGGCTCTAGATATTCTCACAATTCCACTGCATAGCGTATTCAGTGACCATGATCACATTTACTGCTACACCTTAAACTCCAAACAGGAGTATGAAAAACGGCTCCTCTCTTTAGGAATCAGCAATGAACAGTGGATAGAAGTCAAAAATGGGCTTGATGAGGCAGAGCCTGTCTGCCTTGTCAATCCTTTTTATTAGATGGAAATGGATATGGTTTCCCCTCCTCTTGTCAAAACACATCGATTAACAAAATCTTATCATTTAGAGATTGGAGCTGTTCACGCTCTTTGTGATGTCGATTTAGAAATTAATACCGGAGAATCGGTCGCCATCATGGGTCCTTCAGGATCGGGAAAATCCACTCTCCTTCATTTACTTGGATGTTTAGATCGTCCATCGAAAGGAGAGTATTTACTCAATGGCCAAGATCTCTCTCATTTAGATGATCGACAACTTTCCATTCTTCGGGCAACAAAAATCGGGTTTGTATTCCAATCATTTAATCTGATTGCCCAATTGAATGTTTTTGAAAATATTGAAATCCCTTTCTTGTACCAACCTGCTGCATTGTCAAAAATGGAGATTAAAGAGCGTATCTTATCTTCTATTGAAAAAGTTAAACTCGAGCACCGCCTTCTTCATTTACCCTCACAGCTTTCAGGGGGAGAATTACAGCGGGTGGCAATTGCAAGAGCCTTGGCAATTGAGCCTCTCCTTGTCTTGGCGGATGAACCAACTGGTAATTTAGATAGCGAAACAGGAAGTTCAATTTTAAACCTTTTCCAAACACTCAATAGCAAAGGAACCACCTTAGTCATTGTCACGCATGATCGGCATGTTGCCTCTCATTGTCAACGGATTGTCTATATGCGAGATGGCGTTATGATCGACAAGGGCAAAGCAAAATGAAATTGTACACAGAACTCAAAAGAAGTGTCCGCTCGCTCCTTCTTCATCGCCTTCGCTCAGGACTGAGCACCCTTGGGATTATGTTTGGAATTGTTGCTCTAATTGCCATGCTTTCAATAGGAGAGGGAGCTAAACAAGACACCCTTGAACAAATTGAACAATTGGGGATGAAAAACATCATGATTCGCAACCACACGTTATCTCAAGATCAAAACAATGAAGGGATAGAGCATGAATCCCGGACGCTTACTTGGGATGATGCAGAGACTCTTGGTCATGATATTCCTGCCATTCTCCATGTTGCTCCAATCAAAGTCATTCATGCTCCTATAGGCGGATCTTCAAAAAAGATATCCCCTGAAATTTTAGCTGCGAATCGTTCTTTTCAAGCGATAAAAGGGTTGCAATTAAGCGAAGGACGTTTTTTATGCGATCTTGATCAAAACGAGCGTAAACTTGTGTGTGTCCTCGGTTATGAGGTGGCAAGGAGTTTAGGTCCCAATGGACATGTTGGGCAAACAATCCTGATAGGGAATCAATATTATGAGATTGTCGGGGTATTGAACTCAACGGATTGGAAAAAGAGTAAAAATCAATCGATTACCGCACGCAATTTCGATCAGACGTTATTCATCCCTCTGCAGATAGCAAATCAGATGGGGCCCTATCACTTATCTGAAATCATTCTTCAAGTGACCGATGGAGAATCAATAGAAACGACGGCTCAGGTGGTAAAAACCTTATTAAAAAAATTACATGAAGGGGATGAACATTATCAAATAATCGTTCCAAAAGAACTTCTCAAACAAGCAAGCCGCACCCAACACACATTTAACTTGGTCTTGGGAAGCATTGCAGGCATTTCTCTTTTGGTCGGGGGAATTGGGATTATGAATATTATGTTGGCAAATGTGTCGGATCGAACACGTGAAATTGGGATCAGGCGCTCTGTAGGAGCTAGCAAGCAGCATATTCTGACTCAATTTCTTTTCGAAGCATTGGTCCTCACTTTAGGAGGGGCCTCACTTGGCATCATCATAGGGATTGGATTTTCAACTGCGATCAGTATTGCAGCCGGATGGAGAACCATCGTGACTCTATGGTCGATTGTATTAGCCTTAAGTATGTCGATTGGCGTCGGATTATGCTCCGGCCTCTATCCTGCCTGCCATGCTGCCAACATGGATCCTATTAAAGCACTAAGGGACAATCATTAACTCATTTTCCTCTCAATTTCACTATGCGATCTGCATCACTCAGCTGACACAGCGGGAGCGCGATTTCGGCTGAAGCAAAAGCTCCCGTGCGTCAGGTGAGTGAATAAAAAATAGAAAAAAATAGAAAAAATTGATAACATTTTTGCTCAAAATAAAATTATCGAAACGCCATATTTTTATTTAAATAAAAAATGAATCATCAATTTTTAATAATCACATTATTTTTCTATGTATCCTTTGATAAGAACGATTTACAATTCATCTCCTTTTTTAAAAAATTTATTCCCAAATACTTCTAAGCCACTTTTAAAGGTTAAACAAGTTGAAGCGACAGAAGAGGTAAAAAAAGAAAATGAGACGACCCAAGAGACTCTTGATACTGTCATACAAAAAATTGCCGCTTTGCGATTAGACACACCTCGACAGCATGCAAATATCGACACAATGTGCGAGAAGATTTTAAAGCGCTATCATGTCGTTTGCAAGGAAAACGAGACAGTCCCTGCAGAGGTTAGAGATGCGCTGATTGGTTTTTCTCGTCAGGCAAATGAACAGAGTCAACTGCCTCAATTAATCGAATGGATGAATCAATCTCCCTATCCACAACACTCTGTTGATTCTTGTTCTTTTGCCATTTCTCGAAATGAGGAAGCGCTCCGGATATTGACTTTCTTTGAATCCAAAGACATTCAAGATCCTCAACAGGTCGCACAATGCATTCGCTCTTTCCCCTATTTTTATGAAGAGAAAACTTCACGCTTGGCCCATCTTTTATCTTCTTATCTGGAAAGAACACAGTGCGCCCAACTCCCGATGATTCTCGACATTTTATTAGAAAAGCCAGATGACAATAGGGCTAATGTTGTCATCACGCTGGTTGAGCATGCTTCAGTTGTCGATTATATCCGCTTGGGCCTCTCATTTTCCATCGTCAAACAAGAGATTAAGAAACAGGCTCTTTACTCCATTTTAACTCATCCCAATCAGATCTATCACGAATACTTTTTAGATGCGATTACCGCACTTTTAAGAGTCGACCAAAGTGTTAATTTTCTCACCTCTATTTTTCAGGGGATCGATCCGAGTTTTTTAGAGATTCGTCTCCTCTGTTTATTGGAAATGCTTGGGAGATCAGAAAATCAAACAGAGAAACAAACATTTTACCGCTTATTGCAAATCATCTTAAAAAATCGCAGACTGGTTGATCTTTTGAATCAAAAAAATCAAAATAGGGAGCTGGCTCATCTCAATCTTTACAATACTGTCATAGAGACTTATTGTTGGCCTATTTCTCGTACCCACTCATCTATCAAACAAAAAATTGAAAAACATCTGTTCAACCCCCTTCTATACAAATACATTCCCGATTTTTTAGTTACAAAGGACTCCCACATCCTGGAAAAACATCTGCGCATCTTTTTTCACCTGATCGATAACCTCGAATCCGGCAGTGATCTTGTCGAACAAGTCGACACCCTCGAGGTTCATTTCGAAAACGTGACCCGATTGTTGCAAATGCTTGGGGGTTGCTTTTCTTCAAAAGAGTTGTGTGATGGCCAGCTCTTTCATTTCTTAAATTTAGTGCTTGACGTGTTAGAAAAAGCGCTCAATGTAGGGGGATCAAACAAAAAAAAATTAGAGATCGCCGATCAGCTACTCAACACTTTTTTAGATGTGAAAATTGATCACATTGAGTCCTTCAGGAGTAAGAAACGAATCAAGCCCCTTTTTTCCCTTATCGAACAATTTCAACAGAGCCTCTCCTCAGAAACTGCACTCATGACAGAGGTGGAGGATAAGGTCTCTTCGTTTAGCAAAAGTTTTTTTCACTTTTTTTTCAAACTCCTTTATTCTGATGACGATTTCAAAACGTGGTGTGTAAATGAAAATCCTCACATTCCTCGGATAGAGATTCAGCAAGCCTTAAGCGGAATGCAGAGCAAAAGATCTCAATTAGAACGGGAATGGGGAGCTGTTTTAAATACCAAAGATTTTAAAACGCTCCATAATAATCAAGTCGGAGCGATCTCTCTTTTTGAAAAAATTCAGACTCACAATCTTTTTTTAAAGATTCCAACCGGACAAGGAAAAGCCTTGATGGCGGCTATCGCTGCGATCGAATTATTGAATTCTAGACAAGTGAATCAAGTGTTTGTGTTTACCACCTACAGCCACTTAGCCAAAAGGGATCAAGAAAGCCTTCAATTTCTCGTTGAAGCTGCTGGATATCAATCCATTTATCTGTCTGATAAAACCAATTTTTTCTCACTAGAAACACACAAGAAAAAAGCACAGATTGTCTATATGGACTGCAAAGATTTCTTAGTGTTATTGACGCGCAATATTGAAGCATGCCTCTTGCACAATCACAACCCGGCCGATTTCATCGATTTCTTTTTTAACCAACATGATAAAGGAGTGGTTGGCGATGAATTCGATCTGCTGACGCTAGACAATAAACTATCGCGATATATTGGAGATTTCTCTTCGCTTTTCCTTCAAGAAAAATTGGTGATGCAAGCGAATCAGATGGCTTTTGAGGAAAAAATCGGGCGATCCTTTATCCAAACACTCAACACCCGTTTTAACGGAGCATTTTCTAGATGGTACAACAGGCAGGCCTCTAATACACAAGCTCCCTCAACATCGACAAATCAAGCAAGTGGAAAGCAAGAACATCATGCTGCAAGCCTGGCTTACCGATTAGCCCAAGGGGAATACACCTTTTGCCCCCATTTATTCAATTTCTTATCGATTTGCCGCTCTTTTAAACATGTGTTAGCTCTATCGGGAAGTCTTAACAGCGAGCATATGACTGCATATCGAGATTTCTTTTCAAATGGCCGCCCCAATCTTTTTGTGAACGTTCCCCCTTTCTTTGGTTCTCACAATACCAGTCGCAATTTAAAAATCAGAACTGAATCAGATAATTTATCCTTAGATGATTGGCATGCTAAGATATTAGAAGACATTCAAACAAGCATTGAACATCAACAACCCATTTTACTTTTTGGTTCAGACGAAAATCAATTAAATCAAATTAACCAGATAATTGCAGATTCTGGATTACTCCAATCGGGTTACCGCTGTATCACTATCACGAATGAACACGATCTTGAAAAGCATTTTTCAGAAATTGGAGCGCTCAAAACCATCGTCCTTTCAACCGCAATTTGCGGAAGAGGGATTGATATTAAGGTATCAAAAGCGATTGTAGCCGGTCTTCATGTCCTCATTATCGAGGAGCCTGAGAGCGACCGATTAATCACCCAAATGATTGGAAGAACGGCGAGAAATGGGCTTCCAGGATCTGTTTCTTTAATCTTCACAACAAACCATCAGGCATTTAAACAAAAAGCGCTAGTGCAGATGCAAAAGAATCTTAAAGAGGATCGTAAACTAAACATAAGAGATAAGGAAATGACTCTCTCCCTTGATTTTTTTAACCGGTTATCAGGTCTGCATCAAAATCGGAGAAAACCCTCAGATGCATCGCTCGCTTCCTACACAAAAAAATGGATTTTGTTTGTCGAGCTCGTTTCATCCGGATCAATTGA
Source organism: Parachlamydiaceae bacterium (assembly GCA_044326545.1). Classification (GTDB taxonomy): domain Bacteria; phylum Chlamydiota; class Chlamydiia; order Chlamydiales; family Parachlamydiaceae; genus JANWJE01. Next base: position 12,604 of record JBIRBM010000029.1, read on the forward strand.
ATTAGAGCAAGAGCAAGAATTTATGAAAGCACGCCAAGTTGTACAGGAGATTTTTGCATGACCTTCCCCTCTGTTGATCCTCGCCACATCCTCATCTTGAATCTAACAGAAAGGGTCGATCAAAGATACCGGCACTCTCTTTATAAGGAAGAGGCTAAGCGTTATTTAGGTTTTTGCATTGAAAAAATTCTCAAAAAGAGATCGGGATCGGAACCGATTGAACAATATGTGGATCACTATCTAGATCGGATTGCCTATTCTATCAACAAACACTCGCTTATCGCTCAAACTGAAAAAGAGCTTTTCCAACTCAATGTTCTTAAGCAAACCGCTCAATTCGACACATTGTCCTTTCAAAAACAGCCCTTGGTAGATCAAGAGGAAAAAGAGGAGGAGGGGCCTCACATTCGAGGGGAAATCAAAACAATCAACACAGAAAGTTGCCGCCTCTTAAGCCGATCGACTCAAGCAAAAAAAGAAAAAAACAAGGAAATCCAAGCATTGAAAAACAGCCTTCTTTCCATCAATGCCGAACAAAAAGAGTGGGAAAAAAAAGTCGAACAAGAGCTGATACGGACAAAAGAATGGGAGAAAAAATGTGAAGAAGAACAAAATGCGACCGTAAAAAAAATTTACGCACTCAATCAAAGCATCGACGCTTGCATTGAAAGAATTAAAACAGAACCCGATCGGCTAAAAAAAGAAGACGATTCTCTGAAAAGATCTTGGGAAAAACAGGTCGAACAGTCTTGCAATCGATTTGCAACAGAACATGCAGCACTCCTTAAAGAGCAAAAAGAAAGAATCACCTCTTTGTTGAATGCTTACACAATGAAGCGGGATAGAGCGATCAAAGAATGCGAAAAAAAGAAAAGTGAAACAATCCATCGCTATCGATCGATGAAAAATGAATCTCAATTAGATTATGAACAAAGATGTGAGGAAATCAGAAGTGAATACGACGATCTGATCATTAAACCCACAGAATCTCTTCCAAGAAATCCAAGGATTGATTTGACAGATCCTAATATCACAACAATCGATCAACAACTTAAAAAACGACAAGCTCTCTCTTTACAAATGAAACAATTAGAGTTAAACGAAAAAATAAGAGCTGAAAATCAAGCGGAACAAACACACAAACATCATCAACAAGAAAAAAACAAACAAGTGAATTTGCTTGAAAAAGAAGAGAGACGCTATTTCAAACCCACAATTCAAAACATCGGTGACGTATTGATTAAAAAAATATTAAAAGAACTTGGGCGATCATGATGATCAACAGTGATGACTCAACGCAACAAAGACTTGATGCTCTTCGTCAAGATTTAATCGAAAAAGGACGAGAAGAATATCCCGCTCTTTCTGATGAGATCCTCAAACAAGTCATCGATTTTAATGTAAATGCATTAAAAGAAGGGCTTGAGAGGGAGCCTCAGTTAACACAAGAGTTTATCAAGATTAAAATTGATCGATGGGATGATCAAATTGTTGATCCCGTCTATGACAGAATCCAAAACGTCATCAAAAACGTTCCCCTTTTACCTCAAGAACAGCTAGATGACATCGAACAACGACGTTTTGCTTTAAATAGGAATAGAATCGAGGCATATTGTCCCGATAGCGATAGCGATGGATCTTGGGACTTAGAGCCTGTCTCAATAAAAAAGAGGAACACATGATTGGTCAAAGAGTGTTTAATGTTCACCCCCCTCACTTTTATCAAAAAACAACACCTGAATACCAGCAGGACAAGACTCTTTATGATCTAATCAACACAATGTCGGACCCTCAATCTTTCGTGTTTGACATCACAAAAACCCCCTCTTATCAATCTGTTGAAAAGCTGGAGGAAGACCAAAAACAAGGAGAGGAGACAGCAAATCAACGACAAACAAAATGGCGTGCAAAGAAAGCTGAATGTGATCTAAAACTCACAGCTCTTCAAGATGCCTTGGAGGAGATCAAACAAGAGATCCATTCTTTTCCTTCTTCTCATCACCCTCTTACTCCATCTTTGAATCAAAGAGAAGAAGAAAAAAGAGTTGACGCTACCGTTCATTCAAGGGAAGAAACGGACATTCAAGAGGCGACTCGTGTCCGCTTCGACCGAATCAACACCGTCCAATATGAAACTTTTGGGTTAATGGAACAGAAAGAACGATTAACGCAAGAACATAAGGCAACCTCCCTGGCATGTCGATCATTGCAAGAACAATGGAATGTCTTGCTCGAGCAACAAAGAGGCTATCAAAAGCAGATTCAACTCTATCAAGATCAAGTGTTGCAAAAAAAGGCTCAGCAACGAGAGACGTTGGAAAAAGAGCAAACGGTGAAAAACGAAATCAACACATTTCTCGATGCAAAGAGGGAGACTCTTGACCAACTGCTTCACAATATTGATGTCATGCGAAACAATCAACTCTCCCAGATGAAATCGCAATTTGACAACCAACTCGATCGGATTGCCCAGGCAATCGATCAAGACTTGACAAACCTTTCCACGATCAACCAAGAAGCCCTTAGCACCATTCAAAGATTATGGGATCATCATTTGCAAGAGATCCGAACGACTCAACATCACCATTTGAACCAGATAGCAAATCGGCTAGATAGCGCCCGCTCTTATGTGAACACAAAACGTTTTACGATCCGCAATGTTAAAGTTGACGAGTATGCATATGCGGCAACATATTCCCCTAAAAACATTCCTAATAGACGCTATGTTTTTTGTTGGAAGGGAGGTCAACGGATCACTCAAGGATATTGGGCAATCATTTCCCATTCAAATGGCACTTTTAGTTTCAAAAATACCACTCACGACGAGTATCTCTTCGCATCGAATTACCAGCCATTTTCAGATGCTTATCCGGCGAGAACTTGGAAACCGAAAGAGTTAGTCCAAGAAGCCTATTGGCAATTAGAACCTTTAGGCAATCATCAGTTTCGCGTGTTTAACACTTATTATCGTAACTACTTGTGTGTCAGTTTGTTTAAACGAACGTCAGATGATGATGAAAGGCGGACAGTTGTCGTGGCAGAAGAGGCTGACATTTGGGAAATTCAGTCTGCAGGCAACCTATAAATTTATTGACCTCTCACATCGTAAACTTAAAAAGATCAATTTATGTTACTCAATCGCATTCATCCTTTTCGCTTCGATTTTCCATTTAGCACGTTATCTTTACAAGACCTGAAAAAAAAGATTGAAATAGACAATTGCCCTCCCTCCCCATTGGATTCCATACGCTCTGATTGCTTGACAGTCCCGCTTGAATGTTTGTCGTTGTCTTTTTTAGACGAGCCATCAACCCATTCTAACACTCCGCTCGCCCCGCTTGCCAAAATCATTGCTCAATTTTCGGATAAGGAGCGCCAAAACATCTATCTCTCCCTAACACTTTCTTCCTCACATCAACAGGAGCTCGAAAGGCTGATCGAAACTGATAAAAATGCATTTGAAATCGAATTGCTCAAGATCCTCAAAAGAAACTGGAAGGGAGAAAATAGGAGCGATACTCAGTTAGATCGTATCTGCAAAGAGCTTGGGATTAAATTGATTGTGTTAGATTCAAAAGAACAACAGCCGCCGATCATCAAAGAAAGTTGTGTGTGGAGTGCCTTTCAATTGGACGATTCTGCCTGCTTTACTTTGGAATTGAACCGTAAAATGGGGGAAGAACAAGGGCTGTTTGATTTTGATGAAGAAGGCGTTGCATCTGTTTGCCTCGACAGCGAGACATTGCCAAAAATTGGCGATATGTTAAGCGCAATTCAAAAAATGAAACGAGAGATCCTCGCTTTTTTATCAGGAAAAATCGACAGCGATCAGCTCGCTTATGCCGCTTACTGTCAGGAAAATGAACATCGCCCCTTTGATCCGAAGGTCGCTTTTTACAATCTATTTGAAGCTGAAGAAGCATTCAAAGGTTTGTTTCAATTGATAAAAAATCGCCTCCATCAACAGCCTTTAGCGGTCATGCTCGCCTCGTCGGATAACGAACATTCATCTGAAAAACAGTGGAGAGCATTTGATCTCAACATCTTAAAAGAAGAGAGTGACACGCTCAATTCAAGTCTTGGAATTGCCAGAGCGTGTGAAGATCTTCTTTTTTTTATTGAACAAGAGGAAGTCGGACTTAATGATACTCTCTACGGAGATGAAAAAAAGAGGGTTAAAGCGTTTTATCAGGAAAAAGCCAACTCCCTTTTTTCTTTGTTATCAATTCAAGAAAGCTGTCCAATCGATCAGATCACGACAAAAGAAAAAATTCAATCGTTGCTGATCTTGTTTCATTCACATCTGCCAAGTCGATTACGTTGCCACGATCGAATGGAGGCCTATTTTAAAGATACCTCTTCCATTCGTCTTTTTTTAGAAAAAAAAAGGGAGATCGGCGCTCTTTTAGAAGAAATCAAGGGGCTAAAACCGAGCGGGAAAAAAGCGGCTGTGCGAAGAGCTCTCAAAGGAGAAGATCTTTCTAAAGGAAATGAAACCGTTGCAAAACTCAATCAAGCAGCAACGGATGAGCAAGCAACAGATATTTTATTTGAAGCCATTTATGGAGAACATTACTCTGATTCCTTCGAGCAATACTGCCAATCAAAAAGAAAATATCGCCATCTTGCGCATTTAAATCCACACGAACTTGTTGAAGCTCTTGATCGATCGCAGAATATTGAAAATGAACAGTCTCACAACACATCAGGAGAGAAATCTTTAGACCAACTCTGCATCGAGTATCAAACACTCAATCAAGTCAGCTCATCAGTGACCGATGAATTCAAAAGAAAAATATTGACGATCCGAGGATTCATTCGAGAAATCACACAAGGAAAACAAGTGCCAAATGATATCCATCAGGTTTATCCACTGGCGGTTATTGCACAAATATGCGTTAAAATCGACTCTTTTTTTCATCTTCAAATCCGAGACACCCAGCTGTTTGCTATCCTTTCAATGCTAGAATCGGTCGGCCAAGGAAATTCTGTCACTCATCCGATTAGAGGAACTCTTTGCGAGCTAAAAACAGGGGAAGGAAAATCTCTTGTCATTGCGGTTTGCGCGATCATTTTTAATCAAAAGGGACTCGAAGTAGATGTGATCACGTTTTCTCCTTCTCTAGCTAAAAGAGATTGGGATCATTTCCACCCATTTTATCAGCAGATGTTTGGCATCTTTTCGTCTCATAATTGCAATGGAGAAGGAGACCTTAAACCCAATCCTTGCTATCAGCCCAAATCGATTGTGTATGGCCCATGGTCAAACTTTCAAGCTGACACAATTCGATCGGAATTCTATCAAGGACAAACGTTGAATGGACGTCCCAAACATGTCGCCATTATCGATGAAGTCGATGCCCCTTTGCTTGGAGAGCCCGGTTCTTTATGTCAAATCAGCGATGCGGTGGCAGGGATGTCAACTGTCAAGCCAATTCTCTATTATATCTGGGGATTAGTCATCAAGAAACTCAAAGAAATGGGGGAAAAAACATTCCAGAATCAAACCGATTACGAAGCCTTTGTCGAGGAAATGAAACAAGAGGTGATGGCTCAAAAAGGGGAATTTTTTGCCGACACAAAAGAGGGGCGCTATCTTGGGGTACTGCCTCATCTACGCTCTTTTGTCGATAATCGAATCCCCCACTGGGTTGATAGCGCCATAAAAGCGGCAAGTTATACTCATAAACAAGAATATTACGCTTCAGAAAGCCCCAATCAAATTATCCCGATCGACTATTCAAACACAGGGGAGTGGCAAAAATCAGTCCGTTGGCAAGATGGCCTCCACGAGTTTTTATCTATTCGGCATGGATTTGAGCTAGAAACAGAAATGTTGACAAAAGCATTCATGTCTTATCTTGGCCTCATCAATAGATATCAATTTGTATTTGGAGCTTCAGGAACTCTTGGCGGTGATAAAGAAGCAGAGGTTTTTCAGAATTTATATCAAGTTCAATCACGTAAAATTCCCACTTTTAAAACGAGTCAATTTAAAGAAAAAGAGAGTTGGATATGTCAAGACGATGAAGAATGGCTCCAGAGCATCTACTCAGATGTTGTTCTCGATGGGACTTTGGGTGACCCCCTTGCAAAAAGCGCTTGCCCACAAGCCTCGACTAAGAGGCATCGCGCGAGTTTGATTGTCTGCGAAACAATTGCCGATGTCGAAAAAATCAACGCTTATTTTACCTCAAAAGGTCTTGAAACGATCACCTATACAAATGGAGAACAAGAGGGTCCTCACTTAAGAAAAGCTTCAAAGGGAACCATCATCATTGCCACAAATTTGGCGAGTCGAGGAACTGACATCGAGGCTTCTGCAATTGAAGGAGGGATTCATGTCATTCTCACCTATCTACCGGAAAATGCACGTGTGCACTCACAAGTTTTCGGAAGAAGTGCCAGAGGCGGCCTCCCCGGAACGGGCCGGCTGATCATTAAAGCTCAAGAGTTGCAAGCGCATCACGTTCAACATGAATATGCTCCTCTTTTAAAAGTTGTTAATGATGTCAAAAATAGCAATCTCAAAGGATTGAATATTCAATATCGACATGAATTGTGGCACATACAAGACGATTTGATTGTCCAAGGAAAACGAACGCTCCAGATCGAAAAGCTTGAAGGAGCGAAAATCAAAAAAACGATTGAGCTGAGCCATAATGGCACAGAAGGTGATCAAGCCCTCTTTAATCAGGTCTTGATTGATCGAGTCAAATCTGCCGATCCCTCGTCGGTAACAGTCTGTTTTTCATCAATCACTTATGAATCTTTAATGAGGGGACGCGATGCAAAGGAAGCAAAAAGACTTGATCTCTTGCATGAAGAAAAAGAGAAATTGATCAAGAAAGAGGCGCTTTTTAAAGGATTTCAAGAGAAGTTTCATCAGGTCGAATCGTATTTTCAATTGGAAGAGCGCTTTTCAGAAGTTAAAACCCAATTAGTTGAGCTCTATAAAACCTACTTGCTCGATGAGTGGGCCCTCTTTCTTGATCGGGTGGTGAAAAATGAAAGAGAGCCCACTATTCGTCAATTTCAATATGCAAAAACGCTTCAAGAGATGATAGAGGTCAACGATCTTTACAAAGTGCAGTACTTTAATACGATCATCGATATCCCGCATGACGCGATCCATCGTGAAGCGAATCTCTTTTATGAATTAAGGGGAAGAAAACAAGATATCACAGGGGCATTCGCCAATTATAATCGAATTTTTACCATTTTAAAAACGGATCCGGCAAATATCGATTTGGTTAAAAACGTTCTGAATAGATCTCTTCTTGCTTTTCAAGAAGCCGAGCAGTATGAACGCTCTCTTTTACAAGTGAGACGGATGTTGTCCGAATCCAAAGATGCTTCTGATCAAGAAGAGATGATGGGAACGGAAATGTTGAAAATGATTCTGACAATGACCCAATTAATCAGCGATCATCTCAAAGAAATCGAGTCGATTGAAAAAGAGCATAGCCAGTTCGATGTCTGTTTTGAAAATCCCTGGGATTTGTCTACCTCTTCCTCTGCGCAACAAAAAAACGAAAACAAAGAGACAAGCACAACGAAAAAGTATGCCATTGTGGATGGCTTTCTACCGGAAGCAATCCGTCTTGGTCTAAAAGGGCCGCTGCGATTTTCCGCAAAAAAACAGCCGGGATTAGCGATTTTTTGCGCAATTTTAGCCATTGCTGTCATCGCTTTGGGAGTCGCTGCAATCGTTTTTTCAGGAGGAGCTTTTGCCCCTTTGATCTCCATATTAGGCTCTGCTGCCATTGGAGCTGGAATAGGGGGAGCGATGACGGCGATAACAGGAGCTATCAATGGAAATTTTTCTTTATCTTCATTTGGAAAAGAGATGTTGATCGGATTTGTCGCAGGTTTTGTGACAGGAGGAATAGGTGCCGGATTGGGTCATGCGGCAAAAGGGGCTCATTTAATGGCAACGACGTTAAAACGAACTGCTGTGACAATTGGAATCGGCGGTTTATCAGGGGCTGCCGGTCAAGGAGCGGGCTATCTTGTCCGATCCGGGGTAGACAAGCAAACCGTTTCAGCAGAACAATTCGGAAAAGCTCTTTTTTATGGAGGGGTTGGCGGATTGATCGGGGGAGCGGGAGGGACTGTTTTTTCAAAATGCTTTGGATCAAAAATGCATTGGGAAGTTCTTGCCGGAGGATTAAACAACCTCGCAAGCAACGCCTCTGAGCAGGGATTAAAAATTCTTTTGAAGGAACAAAAGGAATTTGATGGATGGGGATTATTAAAAAGTGCTCTCTCTGGATTTTTCAAAGCGGGAATACAAAAACAAGCCAATCATTGGAAAGCTGTAAGAGAGACTTCAAGACAAAACGTCATGTTGAGACGCGTGGAAAAAGTTGCGGAAATGAGCCGCAATTGGAAGAGAGAAGAAAATAAAAAGGCGCTCGACACCCTTGCCCACTTAAAGATCAGATCGATGAGGAGGAGATCCTTAGATGAAATGAATAATAGCAGGATGAGGCCTGATCGCTCGTCTCTTGACTATTTAGATTTAGCAAATCCCAAAGGGCAAAAGGTGCTGGATGGGTACATGAAATTCAGTAAATTAGAACCTTATACAGTGTCGAGAGTGAAACTCGACTCTCAAACGTCGATGCAACCCATCCGATTGCAAAGAAGTCTTTCGATGGGAGATCTGCGCCCCTCTGTTCAAAAACCCTTTTTATTTCCAAAAGAGCGCGCTTGGACAAATGTTCCTCCAAAAATCATCTCAAATAAACCGACTGAAGAAAAAGTCAAACAGCCATCGGGAGAGTCTTTTAAAAATTTTCAAAGTGCTAGAAATGCCGCTTTCCTAGATGCTAGGATTATCAAAGGCTCAATAATCGAAAAAGCATCCATCAAATTGTCCGGGGATCATACAGATGATGGAATCATCAATGCGACAAAGATCTATCAAACAGACTTGCCTTATCAGTACAATGGCAGACAGACCTCTTTTGTGGCAGTGCAAATTCATTCAGAAGGACATCCCGCATTGAATTTTTTTACCCCTCACTGTCACGTCAGACCCGCTTATTTCGATGAAAAATCAGGGAATTTTCATGTCATTTCGAATAAAAACTTGCCGCAAATCACGAACGACAACAGTCCAAGTGGATTTAAAACACAAGAGCATTATTATTATCCCAAGACGGGATAACCGTTTTTATATGGAGAAAAAACTTGAACAAAGGCTCTCATGGCATGATGCATCAATCAAACTCTCAGTTTTCATTTTGTCCTCATTTTCAGGCATGTGCAGGATGCGTTGAGCATTTATCCCACAATCCTCCTCCTATATGGGAAGAGGTATTATCTTTTTTTTTGCAATTGCCAACTCCTTCTTTTCATGCGGGATTGCCTATCCATTGGCGGCATCGAGCAAAACTGGCTGTCAGAGGAACCTCAGAGACTCCTTTGATTGGACTCTTTAAAGAGCATTCTCATGATGTCGCTTCTATTCCTCAATGTTTAGTGCATCATCCACATCTTAATAAAGCCTTTGACATTGTCAGAGAATGGATGAAGCAGCATAAGATTGATCCTTATCAAGAACATTCCCGAAGGGGGGAGCTTCGTTATTTACAAGGAGTTGTCGAAAGAAAAAGTGGCCGCGTCCAGCTTTCATTTGTTTTAAATGCTTCTGCTTCTGACATCCTATTGGATCGATGGGGCTCTTTGTTAGTAGAACTATCCCAAGAACATCCTTTGTTATGGCACTCACTTTGGATCAATTTCAATGATCAGGCGACCAACACCATTTTTGGGTCTGACTGGATGTGTGCATGGGGAGAGAAAGATTTATGGGAAGCATTTGGTGATGTGGACGTTTGTTATGGCCCAGCAAGCTTTGGACAGGCTAATCTTTTGCTTTTCGAAAGGATGTTATTTCGCCTTCAACAGCTCATCCCTTTTGGTGCACGTGTCGCTGAATTTTATGCCGGTGTCGGGGCGATTGGTTTATGTATTGCTTCGCGCTCAGAGTGGGTTTGTTGTAGTGAGATCAACCCGTTTGCAGAAGCTTATTTTCATAAAGCACGCTCAAAACTCAAAGAGAAAGTCGCCAATCGCCTCTCATTTCTGACCTCTTCAACAAAAGGAGGATTATCCATTCTTGAGAATGCCACAACGGTTATTGTCGATCCTCCTCGCAAAGGATTAGACCCTACTTTTTTTTCCGCTTTAAACAAGGCGTGTTCGATTCAGGATCTTTTCTACATTAGCTGTGGATGGGAAGGATTTAAAAGAGATTACCAACAACTATTTGAGCAGGGATGGAAAGTGCACAGCGTTGATGGGTATCATTTTTTTCCAGGAAGCAATCACGTTGAATTGCTGGTGAATTTTAAGAGATAAAAAGGGGGGGGATTGCAAACAAGAAGATAAACGTAATACCATTTATCAAAAATAACTTTTAGTGCATAATCCTCCGGTTAATCAATACAGGCGCAGTGTAAAATGAACGCATTTCAAAAAGAAATAGATCAACTGGCGGACACGGATTTTTTCCAACTGGCAAAAAGAGAAC
>JBIRBM010000035.1:0-16023 GCA_044326545.1 Parachlamydiaceae bacterium
CTGCATGTACTTGCTAAAACCGCCATTTTTGGCATCTTTTTTGTAAAATTTTTCGACCGTATGCACGCATACGCTCTCAACATTTTCAAAACAATCTGCTCAAAAAGGGCAATTTTTTCAAGCAAAGCAAGTTTCCGAAGAAGTCTAATCTATCAATGGCGACGCTTTGCGTTGTCTAAATTCTCACTTTGAACTTGTATGAGTCGATGTTTAAACAAGCGATAATAAACTTGGCCTCAAGGGTCTTAAGACGACTGGAAGCAATTGTCCTTTTGAGACAGTTTCTCATCTTTTAAAATTGTCAACGAAGACATTTTCGAAGAGGAATGCACCTCCATTTTTTCCTGCAATGCGAGTTGTCCGCAGGCTGCGGCAATATCATCTCCCTTGGTATAACGACAGGTATTCACAATATGAGACCCAAATAACACACTACGGAAATTCTTAATCGCCTTTTTTTCGGGACGTTTTAATTTTATTCCGGGGACGGGGTTATAAGGGATAAGATTCACTGTACATTGCTTTCCTTTTAAAAGATGAGCTAATTCCAAGGCGTGATCCGGGTGATCATTGATCCCTGCTAATAACGTATATTCATAGGTAATATCACGCTTGGTTTTCTGGGAATACTCATCCATTGCCCCTAAAATTTCTTCTAAAGGATATTTCCTAGCATATGGAATAATTTTTTTACGAATATGTTGATTCGGGGCATGCAAAGAGAGGACAAGGTTAACTTTCAACCCTTCAAGAGCCATTCTGCGGATCCCTTCGACTATTCCAACCGTTGAAAGGGTAATGCGCCGTTGCGAAATATTTAAAAAATCTGGATGACTTAACATATTGATTGATTTAACCACCGACTCATAATTTTTAAGCGGCTCTCCCATCCCCATAAAAACCACATGAGACACTCTTTCCCCCTTAGGGGCTAGCCAGTGATTAATTTGCAACACTTGCTCAACAATCTCAGCCGGCCTTAAATTGCGAAAAAACCCTTGCTGGCCAGAGGCGCAAAATGCACATTTAGCTGGACAGCCAACTTGAGACGAAACACAAACAGTTCGACGAGGTCCTGAACAAATCAAAACAGACTCAACTAATTGACCATCACGAAGCCTCCAAAGGAATTTGAATGTTTCTAGATCATGAGATTCCGTTACCCGAACTTTTTCTAATACAGGAAAACGAATATGAGAGGCGAGCTTTTCTCTCAAGTCCTTACTCAAATTAGACATGTCATCCCACGACATTATCCCCTTCTTATAGATCCAATCTAAGATTTGCTTTGCGTGAAATTCTTTCTCACCTAGCTCTTTTAGCCACTCCATTAATTCTTTGTGATTCAAATCAGTAAAATCAAACATAAACCCAAATTTGTAATATTTTTAGCAGATGATATCATATCTAAAAATATATTTCTACTTGAAATTGTTTTTATTAAATTACTTAGGGCGAGTCATCAATTGATAATAACCCTTTATTCAAGTTCTTTCCAAACGGGTGGTCACATCGCTTGAGAAATCATCTTCAATAGAGGCGATTAGCAATTGATGGCACGCCCTAATCACTTTATCTTCTCTCTACAAATGCCATCTTTAAGCGCTTTAACAAAAGAGAGACAAAACGCTTGACATCTTTCTGCCTCATCAACCATTTGAGCAATGCCCACTTTCCAAAATAAGTGTAAATCGTTTGAGCTGTTTCCCAAAAATGTCGAATAACCATTGAACTTGTGACCCCCCTTAGATCAAAATCAACATAAGCACGCTTATGCGCAATGAAGCGAAGAGACCGGCTCAAACAAAAACGACAAAAAAAATCGAACCCTCCCCTCATTTCAAAATCGAGGCGGAAATCCCCCAGTACATCAAATACATTTTTTCGAAACCAACAAGCTTGCAAGCAGGTAGGCTGCTGCCCTCTTTTTAAAAGAGAGAAGCTTAAATAGCGAAAAAGAAATTTTCCCTCAGAACGTCCATCATGCAAAAGAGTAGCGCAATACACCAAGTCAGGCAATCTCTCTTGTAAAGCAAGGCTCATCATTTGCTCAAGAGTCCGCGAAAAAATATAAGCATCTCCGGGAAACAACATATTGATATATTGTCCTTTAGCTAAAGCGATTCCCTGATTGAGGATGGCATAAACATTGTAAGTCAAGGCCGAACAAAGGCGAATCGATGGATGGTAGCCGTGTAAAATCTCTAACGTTCGGTCTGTTGACCCTCCATCAATGATTAAGATCTCATAACAAGGGTAGTCCTGAGCGATAATGCTATCTAATGTGTATGGAAGAATTTGCGAACAATTAAACGTCGGAATTAAAATTGTAACAAAAGGAAAAGACTCTTCATCTTCAGGTACTCTAACCATGAAATCAGAAATCAAAAAATTCATTGTTTATCCGATTAATCGCCTTGAGAAGTTGCCTTAAAACTCAATTAGACTTCTTTCGAAACCTCATTTGGTTGATAAAATTGCCATTTTTGGCATCTTTATTATCCATTTTTTTGAGCATATGTTCACATATCCTCTCAAAATATGCCAATCAATCTGCTCAAAAATCATCAATTTTGTCAACTAAAGCAAGTTTCCAAAGAAATCTATTGCAAAAAACCGCAAATATCGAGAAGCAGCAGAACTGAAGAGATGGCGAAAATCACAATGATTTTTCTATTTTCTCTTAATCCATGATGAGCTATTGTTTTTCCTGCATACACTACTTCTTAGAACAGGTTTTTAAAAGGTTATGCAATCGATCAAGAGGGTTTTAAACGAACACACGTTTAAACTTACCTGAAAGACAAAGAGAGCGATTCGCAGTCAAGTGAAAGCTCTCTTGGTGCCTCAGGTGAGTTTAAAATAAAACAGGATATGAGACATGGTCACGTTTCAAGAATTTCTTTCCCGCCTCACCACTTTCTGGGAAAAACAAGGATGCATTATTCACCAAGGATATGACCTAGAAGTGGGTGCCGGGACTTTTAATCCTGCAACCTTTCTTCGCTGTTTAGGACCTGAACCTTACCGCGCTGCCTACATCGAACCGTGCCGCCGCCCAACCGATGGACGTTATGGGACAAACCCTAATCGCCTGCAACATTATTTTCAATACCAAGTGATTTTAAAACCCTCTCCCGAGAATATTCAAGACCTTTATTTAGAATCACTAGAGGCATTGGGTTTTAATCTAAAAGAACATGATATCCGTTTCGTTCACGACGACTGGGAATCCCCCACCTTAGGGGCGTGGGGGCTTGGATGGGAAGTGTGGATGGATGGAATGGAGATTACACAATTTACCTATTTTCAGGCAGTGGGTGGAGTCGAATTGAGACCCATCACAGGTGAAATCACGTATGGAATTGAAAGACTTGCCATGTATCTGCAAAAAGTCAATAACATCTTCGACCTACAGTGGAATCATGATTTGAAATACGGCGATATCTACCATCGCAATGAAGTAGAATGGAGCCATTATAATTTTGAGAAAGCAACAACAAGCATGTGGCAGCGTCATTTTGAAGATTATGAAAAAGAAGCCAAACAGCTCATTGAAGCTCAGCTGCCTATTCCGGCCTACGATTTTGTGATGAAAGCTTCTCACGCATTCAATCTTCTTGATGCTCGCGGCGCAATTTCCGTCACAGAACGGACAGGTTATATTACACGTATTCGCGATTTAGCCCGCCAAATAGCAGAAACCTATATTGCAAGCCGCCAAAGCCAAGGATTTCCTCTTTTGGAACGATTTCAATCAATTCCAACAGAATCGTTTTGCCAAAAAAGAGAAAATCTTGACATCCCCCAAGAACTTCTTACGATCGATCCAAATCACAAGGAAGACTTTGTTTTGGAAATTGGATCGGCTGAACTGCCCGCTCCCTTTGTCTCAATTGGAAGCCAAAATTTAGAAAAACAGATGCGGTTGTTACTAGAAAAAGAAGAGATTAAATTTGACCGTCTCACTCTTTACTCGACTCCCCGACGTCTAACTGTTTATATCCATCAATTGGCTATGGGAAAACCCTCTCAAAGAACGGAGAAAAAAGGTCCTCCCCTTGAAAGTATTTATTCGACTGATGGTAGCCTGAAGCCTGCTGGCGAAGGATTTTTTCGTTCATTAAACATCTCTCCTCCACATCTTAAAGAGATTCAAGAGGGAAAAGCCCCCGGTATAGAAATCCGTTTGATCAAAGGAATTCCCTACTTATTCGGAACCCTTCATCAGGAAGCAAGAGCGACAGCCTCCATTTTGCAGCAACTTCTCCCCTCTGTCATATTAAACCTAGAATTTCCAAAAAAAATGCGTTGGGGTGATCTCGACATCACTTATGCCCGCCCGATTCACTGGATCCTCACCTTATTTGGACAAACTGTCATCCCGCTCGACGTCGGTCCAATCCAATCAGGCCGCACCACGTATGGACACCGCCAACTATCTTCCCATCCTATTTCATTACACCGTGCACAAGACTACCTTGAAACATTAACTCATCACTTTGTAATGGCAGATCCAAAAGAAAGAGAGAAGAGCATTGAATCCCAACTGAATGCTCTTGAGAAAAAAGAGGGGATTCTCATTGTTGAGCGTGATCGAGTGATTCCTCAAGTTCTCAATCTTGTCGAATGGCCATACCTAACCATCGCCTCTTTTCGTAAAGAATTTCTTCGAGCGCCAAAAGAAGTCTTAATTTCAGAGATGGTTGAACATCAAAAATATTTTCCCGTCACCAATCAAGAGGGGGTGCTTGAAAACCTTTTTGTCATTACTGCGAACATTCCTCCAACAGATCAAATTAGAGAAGGAAACCAGCGAGTCCTCTCTGCTCGTTTATCTGACGGCGTTTTCCTTTACGAGGAAGATTTAAAAATTCATTTAGAAGATTTGAATGAAAAACTCAAGAAAGTGATCTTCCAAAAAGAATTAGGCACTGTTTACCAAAAAGTAGAACGGATAGGCAAACATGCAAGGATAATTCAAAAAATATTGAATATTAGCTCTTTACAAAAAATTGAGCGCGCTGCTATTCTGTCTAAATCTGATTTAGCTTCAAATATGGTCTACGAATTCCCTGAACTTCAAGGGGTGATGGGATCTTATTATGCTGCCGCGCAAAATGAAGATCCGGAAGTCGCAAGAGCGATCCATGAGCAATGGATGCCAATAAGAGAAAACGCCCCACTACCCGAAACTCCAACGGGAACAATCATCAGCTTAGCAGATAAATTTGATAATTTAATCGGCTGCTTTACCCTTGGATTAAAACCCACTTCTTCGAGCGACCCTTATGCTTTACGTCGTCAAGTCATCGGAATTATTAAGATCTTGATCGAAGGGAAATATCAATTGCCTTTAAGAGAATGCTTAACCCTCTGCGCTTCACATTTCCCCTCCACTGTGGGGCTAAATAAAGATGACATTGTCAACGAAATTTTACTCTTTATCCTCAACCGAATCAAAACAGTTTTACAGGACTACTCATTTGATAAAGACGAAATAGAGGCAACTCTAGCTTTTGGTTCCGATGACATTTATGACGCCTTTTGTAGAATTAAAGCTCTTCACGAATTTCGCAGAGAAGAGAAACAGAAATTCAATTCTTTATATGAAGTATACAAAAGAGCGAAGGGACAACTCGCAGAGCATCAAACGACAGACGTTAACGAAGAGAAGCTTGTTGAATCGGCAGAGCAAAAACTCTATATGTCGTTAGAGCAGCTCCAAGTGCCTTTTAAAGAATCTTTAGCGACACGGGATTACAATAAAGCTTATCGCTTGATAGCGACAATTCAAATTCCGTTAGCAGATTTATTTGAAAACGTTAAAATATTAGCCGATGATCCGGTGATGAGAAAAAATCGGTTATCAATTTTGAGAAGAGTCTTTAATCTTTTTGGAGGAGTGTTAGATTTTAGTAAAATCCAAGAAAAAACATAAAGAACAATGCATGAAGAAATTGATTCAAGGGATTGTTGATTTTAGAAATAATTTAACAGAAGAGAGACGCACCCTCTTTGCACAACTTGCTCTTGGGCAAAAACCCGATGCTCTTTTTATTGCCTGCTCTGATAGCCGGGTTGTTCCCAATCTTTTTGCGTCAACAAATCCGGGAGATCTTTTTGTGTTACGAAATATTGGAAATTTGATTCCTTCACTCTCTTGCACGGCTCATGACAATAGTGTGGGGGCTGTACTCGAGTTTTCTGTATTCAATTTAAATGTTTCCGATATTATTATTTGCGGGCATTCCGAATGTGGTGCCATGCAAGCACTTGCCAGCGGGATTGATTTTGGATCATCCTCTCACCTTAATTCTTGGCTAAAAAATGGAAAAATATCACTCGATAGAGTTAAAGATGGATTTACTTTTAATCCGGAATTGTCTTTCGACAACCAACTCTCTCAAGTCAATGTGCTTCAGCAAATGGAGAATCTTCATACTTATCCATTTATTGCTGATCGACTTAAAAAAAAGCAGCTCAGAATCCACGGATGGTGGTTTGATATCGCGCAAGCTGATGTCTATTGCTATGAACCAAACATTCATCAATTCGTTCTTATTGATGCGATTGAAGGACAACTTATCATTGATAGGATGAAATAAACGAGATGGAAGGACGACACCTTCTTTTTTTTAAAGTCACGAAACACGTTTACTTCCGTAAAGATTCATTTTTTTCTCCCTCCAAAAAATCACGATACACACCAGAGTAGCCTTCCGCTTTAGCCCAAATGGCACTCGTGGTGCGTAAGGTGAGTTTATGACCAACACACCTTTTTCATGAATCTAACGCTAAATTAATCAAATCTTAATAGATTTCTTAGACAATTTAGCCAATTTTAATCGCATTCAATATTTTTCATGAAAATCAACCTCAATGATCCTCTTTACACTCCCCCGACCCCACAATTTAGATCGAAAGCGTCTAATAATGTGTACTTAGATCCCCAAAAAAAATTAACTCAACTTTTTCAACATTCCATTATCGAAAAGTTAAAAGTCAAGCCAAAAGTCCAAAAAAAAATTACTCTATTAAACTCAACAATTCGTGAAATCCAAAAAAAAATAGAGATCTCTCAAAAAAAAATGACAAAGCTTCAGGGAGGGAGTATAAAAAAACTCCCTTTGATTGGTTTATTAATCCATTTTTTTTTTCATTGGTACAACAAAAATTTAATTTTTGTAGAAAAAATGAAAACCGATCTATTAATAATGGAAGAAGCTCAGTATAAAGAAAAAATCGAGACATTACGAGCATCTTTTCCTACCGAAGAAGAAGAAAATCCCAGATTCATTCTCGAGCTAGACAATGAAATCAGATCGCTTCTAGAAGAAGACTTTCCTAACAAAGACAAACAACAAGCTTTCTACAATCACGTTATTCTTCCTGTGATAAGCCAAGCAATTATCAAGCGATTAATGGATTCAACGAAAAAAGATCCTTATCAATGTGCGGCCATTCAAGCAGCTGCAAAAGGAAAAGCCGCTCAAGCAGGATTTTCAGCGCTAAACCATTTAGCTCATCATTTGCCTATTATCAAAGTAAAGAAAATCTCTACGCATCAAGTGTTCCTCCTCCCTAAACAAGGAGCTGTTTTTAAATATTCAACTGAACAAGCAAAAGAAGAAGAGGCTATTGTCAATGCTCTTTTTGATCTGGTTTCAGACAATGCGACTGTCGGAAGCTTTAATATTCGAAAAGGATTAACGTCTAACTTCGGCATTGAGATTTCGGTAGATGAACGGACGAGAGGGTATGTGCCTGAAGAGATCTCGTCTACTTTACTCACAAAAATTAAAGGAAAACTTTCAAAGGAAGCTCTTTTAGTTCTAAATCACCGTATGCAATCTCTTTCCCCCCCTACTCCCCTTTCTTTTTTTCTTTCTCCTGATTTGAGCGATCCTAAAAGCGAAACCGCATATCTACGATGTGAAAAATGTCAATGGACCTATACCAACGCCACTGCCGATATTATTGAAGTCGATTTCAAGACGTTGCATCGCCTCTATTTAGAAGAGACCCCTATGGCGAACATAAAAAGCGTGAAAAAGTCAATATTATCCCCTACAAATAGCGAGCTTAATCAAGCATTGAATGTTCGATGGAAAATTGTCAGCCTAACAGTCATGAAACTCGATTCAGGAACTCTGAGCGAATTAGTCAATATCGAAGTCAAACCCTTCATCCATGATATGATCTTGATGGATGAATTAAATGATCATGCTAGATCCATTGTTTTAAATCGCTTAACCCCGGAATCTGAATTCAATGCGATTATGACGGGTGAATTACAGCTTTTAGATATGAATGATAAAAATCTAGGGGTAGCG
Organism: Parachlamydiaceae bacterium; assembly: GCA_044326545.1. GTDB lineage: Bacteria > Chlamydiota > Chlamydiia > Chlamydiales > Parachlamydiaceae > JANWJE01. Next base: position 8,337 of record JBIRBM010000035.1, read on the forward strand.
CCAGAATCAACTCCTGAATATAAACGGTTCAAGAACATCCTATTCTCTTTACCTCACAAAAAGTGCACATTTCATCAACTGCTCCTTCATTATTTGAAAGGAGAGCTTCTACTCAATACACCTATCGAATTTACAGAAAAAGGAAAGGTGACTCAAGGAATATTGCAAGATCTGCCAGATGTAAATAACGCTTTACAAACCCGATGGAAATTCGTCATTTTTGATACAGATCGATCGTTAAATGAAGACAACCGACTTCAGGAACAAACACGTAACAGGGTACCAGGGCATCTTATTCCCTTGCGATCAGTCCTTCTTGAAACAGATTGGAAAGACGCCCCTCTCTCTCAAAAGACCTTAAATCGCCTACTAGACAGTAAAGAACGGGATTTACGCGTCGTACAATGGATACAAAATAAAGACGCTCCGATTTACAAACAATTATCCGATTCCGCTGTACAATCAATAGAAGAGTATTTAGATCCATTGATTCAAAAATACAGCCTTAGTCCTTTGCGTAAGGATGAAAAAAATGAGGATGTCACGATTAAAGGATTAAAAAAACAGTTTATTAATGAAATATGCGATCCATCGATTCATCATGTTTTTTGGAAAACTTTAGAAGATGCCTTATCGACAGTGACTGTGAGAAAAAATGATACATGGGAACTGATCGCAAAGCGATATCATCAGATCCCACATGAACTCAGAGAGCTAAATCAAAGAGAGCTTATCACAGGAAGAACAATTAAAATTAAGTATGATTTAACCTCTTCTAATCTTGATATAGACAAAAAAAGAAGAAAAATAGCCGGTCAATTATTTCCACGCATCACCTATCGCCAGCAAAGAGCACTGCTTGAACGTCAACACAATCGCAGAGAGTATCTTCAAAACCACCAACAAATTTTTAATACTCAACTCACTGGAAAAGAGCTGCTGACTGAGCTAAAAAAATTCGTTACAAATCCCACAACCCCTCTTTCTTCAATTAGACGCGAAGAAATCATGAACGAATTAAACATGAATTATTTAACATCGATATTTTACGACACATTACCCCTCTTAAAAAACAACATTTGCAAAGAATGCCAGCCCACCTATTTTAATCTATTGAAGGCAATGTATCCTTTATTAGCTGATGCTTATGCATTGAATGATCAGATTTATCAAAATTCAGCAACAGCCGGACGACACATTGGACTATATTGGCCATCTTTGGAGCAATCGATCGCTTTAGCCAAAAAGAAGTTTAAGGCTGGATCGTCAGCATTACGGTTGGCTGACACATTACAAGATCATATTCAGACGATTAAAGATCCAGCATTTTTTGGTCACTGGGAGTAACAGGTATTGTTCCTATCTACTTTGAGAGTCTGCCAGGATGATATTTTTTTACATAACCTTCCAAAGCAAACACAAAAAGAAAGCCGATGATGGCACAAAATAGAGCATGCCAAAAAAGGGGGGAATTAAAAGAAGGAAGGAAGGGATGTAAAGCAACAATTTGAGGCCCTTTATAAAGTTTTAATGGCATGACAACATACTCATAAGACCAAAAAGGCCAAACAGAACGGATCGCTCCTATCATAAAACCCGACAATAAAGCTAAACTCTGGTTGGGATAATGGCGGAGCAACCAACTTAATGCTTTAGCAAAAGCCAGTGCACCAAACAAAATCCCTAAACTTAAACTCCATAAAACGGCGAATGCCTCAAGATTAAAGACTCCTTCTGCAAATCCATTCAATAAATCAACCAAAGCTTCAATGACGGTTGGATAGACCCCTAAAAGAGTTAAAATATAACTTCCTGAAATACCCGGAAGCAGTAGTGCGCAAACAGCTAAAGAGCCGCACATCACTAGCCAGCCATTAAAAAGAGAAAATCGATAAGGGATCACCAAATCTCCGGCAAGGCCTATTAAAACTCGTTGTTGGTCATAAACTGGAGTGGTATTTTGAAGCAAACCTTGAGCTAAAAGAACAGATAGCGTTTGCGAAGACAAACCTGTTAGCAAACGATGAGATGAATCATAATTACGAAGTTCAATGTGTTCAGAATCAATATTGATGGGGACTGCAAAATTGCCATCAGACAAGGGAGCCATCGCTGTGTCTGTTAATAAATAGGCTGCTAATGCACCTAAACATAACCCTAAAACCATTTTTCCTTTCCACACTTTAATTTGTCGAACGCAAAAAACAAAAGAAGCTAAAATAAGCCCCAAAAATGTTGCGTACAAATAAATGCGATAAACCTCATGACTTAAAATAAAATGAAATACTTTAGCCAAAGTGATGAAAGAAACTAAAATCCCCCCCGCCAAAGTCAAAAGAAATTTCCAGGCAACACGCTCAGAAAACTCTCTCCATTGACCTCTAAATAGAGATTGAAAAGCTGATACATTCAGCGTCTGAATACTATCTAGAAGGGGTTGGTAAAAGCCTAAAATAAAAGCTATCGTTCCTCCCGAAATGCCTGGCACAAGATCTGCCGCACCCATGCATATTCCACAAATAAATAGAACCCATCCTCGATAAGTGACTTGAGAATCTTTAGACGGGTTCTGATTCATCCAATGACTCCTAATAACCGAGCAAAGTACCAAGCTAGAATTAAAATAGCAACAAACGCCATAATCCACAATGCATTAGGAAACCACTTAACACCTGAACCTGGATTGCCTCTTCCTTCAAGGGTTCCTATCCCATAGTCAAACTCTTGGACTTCGGCGCGAGTAAATACTCCCGGGTGATCTCGAATTAATTGATCCCCGTCAATTCCCAAAAAAGATGCATACTGCTTAAAAAATCCTTGGGCGTAGATCGGTGAAATCAGTTTTTTCATTTCTCCATCCTCAAGAGCTTGTAAGTAGGAGATGCGAATCGACGTTGCATTTTCTGCCTCTTTAAGAGTCAAGTTCATTTCCTTCCTTTTTTGTCGAAGGATATTGCCAAGGCTTGCCGTATTTTCTATATGTGGTGAATTCAATTCAACATCTCCTTTCCTCATTCAAAAACCGAGTGTATTCCTTAAAACTCTATCAGGAGACACTCTTGATTAGAGGCTGGTATAAGATAGTTATACCGTTTTTAAGATTAAAGGAACAGCTTCACTCTACTTTACCTCTCTTTTTTTACAGAAAAAAATGCATTTTCATTCAATCCTAAGATTGAATCGAAATAGAAAAATGTTGAGGTTTAAATTGAATTTTAGCCTTTTCTTTGATAAAATTGAGCTCTACCTAATTAACCAAAAAACAAAAAAATGTCTTCTCTATCCAATCCCCCTCCATACGTTACAACTCTAGATCTGCGGCTGGCAGATCAATTACTTGAAGATTTAAAAGAGCGTCAATTCGATATCACAACACCTCCTCACACCCGTTTTTCTGCAAAAAAAAGAGGGTTGGCTTGTACCCTGTATGAATCGGGAAAGTTTGTCATTCAAGGAAAAGACACTTCTGAATTCATCGAATTTTATCTTGAACCCAACATCCTTAATACGTTCAACTACACATCCCCTCTTTCCAATACAGATCTGAATCCCCATATCGGAATTGATGAATCGGGAAAAGGAGATTTTTTTGGTCCTTTATGTATTGCTGGAGTTTATTTAAAACGAGATCAATTTGCAGTGTTACAGAAACTTGGTGTCAAAGATTCGAAAACACTCTCCGATTCGACCATCCAAAAACTAGCCAAGCAGATCAAAACACAATGCCTTTACCATATCGTGAGAATTAATCCGTTAAAATACAATCAAATTTACGCTGATTTTAAAAACCTCAATCGCCTTCTAGCTTGGGGACATGCGACAGCCATCGAGCAGTTAGTTGAGCAATCTGGCTGCAAACAGGTGATTATCGACCAATTCGCCGATGAATGGGTGGTCGAACAAGCACTCAAACGAAAAAACATCACAGTCGACCTCAGTCAGCGCCACCGTGCAGAAGAAGACTTAGCAGTGGCGGCAGCTTCAATCCTTGCGCGAGATGCTTTCCTCGAAGGGATCAAACGATTGAGTGATGAATTGGGGATTCTCCTTCCCAAAGGAGCTTCTCAAGCTGTTAAAACTGCAGGTCTTGCCGTCTTGAGAAAATGGGGTAAAGAAAAATTAACTGAAATATGTAAGAAACACTTTAAAACACTTGACGCAATTTTAGAAAAAAATGAGAATAAGCCATTCTAAAAGGGATTAAATAATAATGAATAATCGGACCTTGTTTCTAATGACACTTCTTGTCATTGTCTGCATGCTCATATTATTTGGTCTTAATATGACAAGTCTTCTCACAGGGCAACCCCCTAATCAAACCTACTTAAAATTCAATCATGTTAAAGGAATGGCTGTTGATCATAATCAAATGCTCTATACTCTTAACTTTGAAGAACAAAATAAAGTGATTGATATTCTCAATTCTGCTGTTATCATCAATGAAATCAAATCAAATGAACGGATTGCCCCAAAAATCGAAAAAATTGTCATTTATCAGTTTGAAAACAAGCCCACTATTGTTTTATATCCCATCGCCTATGTAGAAAATAATCTGATTTTATCTGCGCCTGATTGGGTGCCAAATGGCTACTTAATGGAATTAAGTGATGGAGCACTCAAAGATTTATTATCGAAAACATACGACTAAAAAGATCTCTAAAAAATAGGTTCTCTCTTTTTTTTCATCATAAAATGATCCCCTTTTACAAGGAATTTTAGCAAGCAAATCAGCCTGTTGGACATTGTCCGTTCCCTTTTAAGAATAAAAAAACATAAATTTTAAACCATTATTTTAAAATGTTAAAACAATTAAACATTCAAAATATCATTCTGATTGAAAAAACCTCAATTTCATTTTATCCAGGATTGAATATCTTATCGGGAGAAACAGGTTCGGGCAAGTCGGCCATTATGCACGGATTAGGCCTGGCAATTGGGCAAAGGAGCGACACGAGCTTGATTAGACGCGGATGTGAAAAAGGGATCATCGAAGCGGTTTTTGAATCAGACAATCTGACTATAACATCGCTCTTAAATGAAGGAGGAATTGATCACGAAATAGGACAAGAAATCATCATTCGTCGGGAAATTTCTCTATCTGGAAAGGGGCGGATTTTTATTAACAATCAAATCACTCAACTCAACTTTTTACGAAAATTAGGGTCACTCCTTGTTCAGGTTGTCGGACAGCATGCCAACCAATCTCTCATGTCGTTAGAACACCATCGCTCCATCATCGATCTTTATGGGGATTTGGAGCCTACATTAACACGCTTCCATCAAACGTACGATCACGAAAAAACAGTTCGAGAAAAATTAGATGCCCTCATCCAACAAGAATCGCAACGATTACGTGAAATTGACATCTGTCAGCGCGAATTAGAGGAGTTAGATGAAGCCCAAATCAAGGAGGGGGAAGACGAAAATTTATTTGCTGAATACACGTTATTATCGAATGCTGAAGAGGTATCGAACAAAATCAATGAAATTAATCAAACTCTATCGGGAGAGCGCCACCCATTGATTGTGACAATCAATAGGCAAAAACAACTCTTAGAATCGCTCCTTCCTTTTGATCCTTTTTTGCAAGACACCTACCAATCTTTTCAAAATGTATGCTTAGAACTTCAAGAGATCTCTCATACTTTACGGCACTACGAAAGCCACCTCCATTTCGATTCTAACCGTTTGCAAGAAATTGACACTCGCCTTTCCTTATTGAATCGCATTAAGCGAAAATATGGAGGGACGATTGATGAGGTCTTATCTTATCAAGGCAATACACAAGCGAAATTAAATCGTCTTGAAAATGCTGAGAATGAAATTGAAGAGTTGCAAGATCTAGTGAAAGAGGCTGAGGACCGAACGAACTTAATAGCAAAAGACCTTTCGACTAAGCGCAAACACTATGCACACCTCTTTGAATTAGCGCTAACGGATCATCTTCACTCCCTTAACATGCCAAAAGCACAATTTAGTGTTGAATTGACCAAACAAAAACGGACAAGAGATGGAGATGATCGGATTGAGTTCTTCTTAAGCCCTAATGTAGGCGAACATAAGATTCCATTAAAAGAGGGGGCGAGCGGGGGAGAAATTTCTCGAATCCTATTAGCCATGGAAGCGTTGTTAGCAGGAAAAGAAAAAACCGAAACATTAATTTTTGATGAAGTGGATGCAAATATTGGGGGTAAAACCGCAGCAATTGTTGGAGATAAACTAAAAGAAATTAGCTCTCAACACCAAGTGATCTGCATCACTCACTTCCCGCAAGTGGCAAATCAGGCAGATCATCATTTACAAATTTCTAAAGAAGAAAAAGAAGGGCGCACATTGACTATTGTTCAAGAACTTGATTCTTCTTTGCGTCAGAAAGAACTCTCTCGCATGTTGGGTTTTAAAGCAGATCTTCATGCAGGAGTCATCACTCATGATTGATGTTTCATGACTCCCCTTACGGAACGTGTAGCGCTATTTGAAGGTGAAAAAAAGGGAGGGGAGCTTGGTTGGACTTCTACACACTGCTTTTCCCGCTTTCTCCTTCTTAACCCTTAAATTATCAGTTAGTTAATGCGATACATGACCGTCTAGAGAAGCAGTTTCCTGTGGCTACCTGTGAATTTCTCCATCTCTTTCTTGCCAAGCATCACCTCCTGATCTACTGATTTCGCATATTGCGTCATGACGTTTTATGATGGCTGGCTCTGTTGTGTGATGATGAGTCACCGCATCTCGATGTGGTCGAACGATTGCTTTCACTCTCTAGTAGATCCACCAGGGCATCAGGATAAGTTAGCATAGGAAAATGTCCTGTATCAATTTCATAACAAGGAATTCCCATGTTTTTTGCTCGAGTCGCCATGAAATTTAAACCTAAATCCTGCAAACATTTAATGTAAATTTTATTTAGTGCGTTAAAAGAAGACGTTTTAAAAGATAATTTCTGTTGAAAACTTTTTAAAGGATGGGGTGTAGACATCTTATTGAACCATTTTACCTCTTCAAGGGTGTTGATTCCATAGCTTTGAGGTGTACCAGCAGGAACTAGCCATCCATTGTTTTTTTGTGCACTATTTGAAAGAAAAGAAGAAATTTCAAGGCCCACAGCATCAAACATACTTTCTCCATTCATGGGAAGTACTGCTGCAACATATATGAGTTTTTTTATTTTTTCAGGAATTCTATCTGCAACACCTGTAATAACCATTCCTGCATAACTATGGCCCACTAGAATTATATCATCTAATTCTTCATAAAAAATTGTATTCAAAACATCTTGGATGTGAATTTCTAAATCTACATCTGGATGAGTTAGATGTTTTCTTTCCCCAATCCCGGTAAGAGTTGGTGTCAAAACTATATGCTGTTTCTCTTCCAACGATTTTCGGACTTTTTTCCAGCAATTTCCCCCTATCATCCCTCCATGAATAAGCACAAACTTTGACATCATTTTCTCCTTTTAGAAAAAATTGAAAATTTATTTACTAAGTAGATTTTTATCTGTTAATGAATCTCTGTCAACAGATTCCAGACATCAATCTTCTAACCCACATTCCGCTAGTGGGCTGTTTTTTCTTCGATTTCTCGATTTTTGATCTGAATTTGACAAATTTTGAACAATATTTCATTCAATATTGCCGCAAAATTTGCAAATCCAGCTGAAAAAACGATAAATTCGAATCAAAAA
>JBIRBM010000019.1:0-36471 GCA_044326545.1 Parachlamydiaceae bacterium
ATTCTCCCGAAATGGCACATACCGCCCCGTTCACTAAGCTTGAAGGCAGTCCTTCAGTTGTGGCAACTTCTTGAGGCTCAGTGTAATCTTCAACGATTGCCTCTAGAGAAAAAGAGAAAAGGATGAAAAAAAAGAGCGAAACAAGATGAAAACTTTGAGGGATGAGTTTTAAACCCATTTTCAGACTCCTACTGAGGATGGCAATGCGTTGAGGATTTAACTGATTTAAGTCCGAAATGGATTGAAAATGAGAAGAGTATGGTGTTTTGTGGATATTTAAAGCAAGAAAAATTAATGAAATCTTTATTGTTTATTAACAAAATCTTTAATTCATTGAGGCGATATAGCAAATATCGACTTCCTTTCGATTATCAATCTCCCAGGCTGTGATTCAGCCCAAAGGCAAAAAAATAGGAAGACAAGCGCTAATAGTCCTTTTTCCACTTAATAGACATCCGAATTGGAGCATCCTGTCCAAAGCCCGCTTCAGCTTCAGCTTTTACATTTTTTCTCAGTTTTGCCTCAACAGCGATTGCCGGTGCAGTAGACGCGATGCTTTGATTGACTTTAATCTTAAGATTTTCGGTGATCTGCTTGCCTACTTGCAAGCCGAATTCTTTATTTTCTTTCGTTGTGTTATTTGTTAAATCTAAGTGGTCATTTCCCATGCTGTTCATTAATCGGGGATTTTCGTTTGGGGTGCTTGTTGTAAAATCCAGGTGATCAATCCCAATATTATTTCGTAAACGAGAAAGAAAATCTGTCCCGCTTTTTGTTTGGCTGCTGGAGTTGAGAGAGATAAACGATTGACTCAGTTGGTCCCCTTGATCTTGGGTGATATTTGAAATCCCTCTACCAAACAATATATAGGATAAAACTTCTCTTTGAGACAGGGGAGGGGCTGAACGAAAACTAATGACAGGACGATTCACAGGACCTTTAAGAATAATTTCAGCTGTAATACGATCAATTTCTTTACTCGCCACAATGTATAAGCTCGTCTTTTTGTCCGGTGCACCGGCAAAATGGATATTGCCTTGACTCAAATTAAAGACTTTCCCATTAAAATCATATTCTCCCTGTTCAAGGCGCAGATCGCCATTGAGCTGAAGAAGATCGGGTGTTCCTGTGAGGAGGAGAGCTCCCTTCCAATCGGATTTCACATGATTTCCTTCAATCCTGATTTTTTGAGGAGCGTTTAATTTTATGTTGAGATCGATGGGAAAAGCGGTCTCTTTTTTTCCCGATGCGTGGGCTGTTTTATCATCTTCAGCAGCATTAATATATTGAATATCGATTGTTTTGATTTTTTGAGGTAGGGACTCTTCTAAGTGGATCGTCGCTTCATCAATCCCTAATTCCCCTAGCAGTTTAGCTCCTTTAGCATTTCCAACCAAATTCAGCTCTCCGCTGATTGAAATATCAATATAATCTGAGTCAATAATCAAAATCCGTGATGGATGAATATCGAATGAAAATGGAAATTGCTTCTCTTTATCTAGTTGAATCGTCCCTGTTGCTGTAATTTCTCCATTTTCACTTCCTTTAGCAGAGAAATGAGTCAGGACAATTTGAGAGCCGTCACCTTCTAAATGAGCTTCAATGTCGTGATAAAGAGCGCCGGTGCTTAGACTTTCAAAAGAGCCTTGGATGAGATCAATATTTCCTTTGATTTGAGGGGCATTCATCTGCCCGCTGAGATTGAGCCCTATTTTAGTCTGTCCGGATAAATTTGTTGTGTCATTGTAAAATAGATGGAGGTAGGGATCTAATTCACCTTCTGCGTTTAAACTTAAGTTGAAAGGTAAGTCTTGATCTGTCTTGAACTCAAGAGGATCTAAGTTTAAAGTTAAGGGAAGATCCCCTGAAATGATCAAGGGAGTCTCTCCAATTCCTTTTATTTCACTTTCGAGTTGAACTCCTGTCTTATTAAGAGTGAGAAAAAAAGTTCCGCTAATAAAAGGTTTTTTAGTCAAAAGATCTTCGATGATTTGCATGTGATGGAGATTGATTGTTAATTCGCCTTCTGGTTGATGCACGCTTCCTTCAATTTTCCCTTCGAACGCTGCTCTGCCTGAGAAAGGAAGATTGGGAGCGATAAAATGAAAGAGTTCTGAGGGAACAGCATTTGTTTTAAATTGGCTGGCTATCGTCTCTTGATTGAGGTGAAAATGACCTTCAATTTCTGCCTCTCCCAGCTGCATCTCGACATGGTCTAACTTGATTTGATTGGCTCCAAAGGCTAAATTGAGAGGTTGTCTAAGTTCTAAAGGATAGGGGCCAAATTCTCCATTTAAATGATTCAATTGAATCTGGAGCAGATTCTCTTGTCGATCCCAATGACCGGAAGAGGAAAGGAAAAAATTTTCATTCCAAAATCCACTTAATTTTATCTCAAAAGGAGACTCCCTATTGCCAGGCTTGAATGTTGTTGAACCCATCATGTGGTCCATCTGGATTGAAGCTGTTGTAATATCCTTGAAAACCCATTTCATTTCTCCATCTAAATCTTTCAAAACATTGTTGACTTGAAGGTTTCCGCTTGTCTTTTTGGCAAAGGTCTCTTGCCGCTTGATGTTTTCAGCTTCCCAATCAATCGAAAGAGCGCTAATTTCTCTTTTTGCAATCTCAACATGATGTGAAAAATGGACAGAATATTGTTCAGCGTCGAAAAATGTTGAATGCAATCCCTTGCCATTTAAAAATCCTTCCATTTGAAAAGCTGAGGATTGTCCCATTTCTGGGGTTGCATGAAGATTGAGCTTGAAATATTCTGTTTGCAATTGATCCCATTTTAAATGATTCCCAATCAACTGAAGGCGGTAATGTGGCGTATGCGCGCTATTTTCTTGCGATAACAATTCTAAATTCAACTCTCCTTCTCCACTGATGGCAGAATTTAAGAAAGGAGACAGGATGCTGAGATCCTCAATATTTGCGTTAACATATCCTCTCCATAAACAATCAAAATAGGAATAAACCATGTTGCTCTGAAGGTGGGAATTGAGGCTGGCAATCTCTAGATTGGAGAGGGTGAACTCTTTTCCTTGATTCCAACTCAAAGAGGAAGAGGTGTGATAGGAAGTTCCCAGGTAGTCTGCAGATAAGGTAAGGTGTCCATTTAAATCTGTTTTTTCGGCTATCACTTCCAAGGAGGAGCGAATGTGTTCAAAAGATTGGTCAGCAACGATGATTTGAGGGCTTTCAAGTTGCAGATTAATCTTGGGGGATAAGAGATCTCCCGATATGTGTCCTTGCATGTTAACAAAACCTTTGATCGGGACACCGATCCGAGGTTTTAACTTGATGAGGTGGCTGATTTTACCTTGGAAATGAGAGTCAAGACGCGAGGTGTCTGGATTGACAACAGCCTCTCCTTTTATCGAAAGATAGGGGCTGTTCAGGCTGAAAGTGTTAACGTTAAGTCCGCTTTCGGGATTCAATGTATAACGTCCTTTTAATAATGTCTTCTCTCCAATGAGGGTAGGGATTAAGAGCGGAGATTCGTTTTGGTTTGAACTCAATGAAAGGGAAAAATGTCCTTGAATCCCTCCTCGCTCTTTTTCAAAGTCTGTTGCTAAATTTTGCCATGCAGAAGTCTGACCTGATGCATAAACCGCCAAATGTCCTTTGATATCAGGCGGTAAATCAATGTCAAGAATGTCTAAAGGAAAAAGAGCTGAATGAAAAGAGAGAGAGAGTTGATGATGTTGTGTATCGATTCCTAAACTAAAAGGAGTCAGGGAATCGTCATCATTTACCGCTTTAATAAGTAAATGAGCTGTGAGAGCAGATTTAAAAGGATTATTGCTGATTAATCCATGAACGTTGAAAGAGACGTCATTGAGAATTTTCTTTATTTGGGGAGAAAGTGGGCAATGATGAATCACATCGGGATTCACCTTGATGTTTTGAAAGTCAATATGTTGTAATTTGAGATAGAATGGAAGAGGGGGAATGTCCCATGAATCTAGGGGTTCTTTTTTTTTATTTTCTTGAACATTAAAGCGTTTGAGAACCTGAATGTTGTCTGCGCGAATAGTGGAAAAAATTAATCTTCCCTGAAGAAGGCTGCTATAGACGCAGGAGAGTTCTATTTTCTCTATTTTTAAAAAAGGGCCTTCTTCTTGTGAAAAGGTGAGATCTTCTAAGCTTAAATTAAGTGGAAACGAGAAATGAAATTTTTTAACTTTGATTTTAGTTCCGCTCGTCTGTTGAACATATTCCATTAATTGTTTGAGAGCCCATTTTTGTCCCCATTTTGTTTGAAGGATGCCCAAGAAGAAAATCCATAAAATGACGATCGTTAAAAATAAGACTGAAAGCCATTTTCCTATCCGTTTTAATTTTTTCATACATTACCCTTGGAAGTCAACGCCATGCGAGTTAAAAAGATTGTCCAATACTAAAATAGGCTTCGAGTGAATTGTCGATGTGAGATCGTTTATTAAGAGGAAATGCTAAATCGAAACGGATCGGGCCAATAGGGGTGTAATACCGGATTCCCAATCCGATACATTGGCGAATTGCATCGTTAAAATCAGGATACGCATTTTTATAGACATTTCCAATGTCATAAAAGAAAACCAGGCCAAAATCTTCCCCGATCCGATTACGCAGTTCCATTGAATAAATAAAGAGTGAGCGGCCCCCTAGGGGTTTGCGTTCCGCTCCGATTGGACTGATCGTTGAAAATCGATACCCTCGAATTGTGGATTCAGAGCCCGCATAAAATCGCTCGGGAGGAGGAATTTCATGTTGATTGGCTCCAAAAATGCATCCTAGCATTAACTTAGCGGCAAATATGTGTCGCTTATCTTCAGTCAGTGCCTGATAGATTGATCCCGTAAAAGTATTAATGCAATAAGCAAATTGAGGCTTGAACATTTGGAGCGAAGGAATTGTTTTTAAAAGGAGGGTCATCCCTTTAGTCGGCTCCAAAATACTGTCTACATTGCTCCAGCGCAATTGTAAGGGAATTTTTAAAAGGTCGAATATTCCATTAAAATCGGACCGTTGGCTGCGCATTTTTTTATACATTCCACCATAAGAGACCCGAAGAGATTCATTGATTTTCCTTTCTATTGTTCCAGAAAATGCTAGATAATTTTCGGTAAATGATTTTGTTCGCTCTTTTTGATATTCAGCCACCCAAATTAAATTTTGCTCTTGCTGCCTAAAATCGGGAATTAAGTAAGAGACCACTCCTTCTTGAAGATCATTCCATAAATTTGTTCGAAACCCAAGTTTTTGTCCCTTCCCCCAAATATTTCGATCTTCCCATTCTCCCGTGAAGCCGGGCCCTAACGATGTTGTGTAGTTAAGGCCAAATCCAACACTCCTCTGTTTGGCCTCAACCACAGCAATTTCCATTGGGACTAAATTGCCTTCTGTCAGCTCTTCTCCGTGGGTGATATTGACTGATCCGAACAATCCTGAAAGCTCCAGCATTTCTTGCGTTTTTTCGATCTCCCGAGGATTGTATAATGCGCCTTGGGACCAGCGAAGTTTTTTATACAAGACATCTTCTTTAACCCTTTGCAATCCTTTAATTTCAAGTTTTCCAAAATAGGTTGTAGGACCTGTTTCAACGACTAATGAAACAATCACATTCCGATTTTTCTGATCGGCATAGACATCTCTTTTTATGATTGATGCAAAGGCAAAACCTTGCAAATTTAATTGGTCTAATAACGTATCTTCAGCTGATAAAATCGTTTCAGGAAGAGCCGGAGTATTGATTTGGATTCCAAGGCTTTTAAGAGAAATAGGCGAGGATAGTGAATGATGAGGAATTTCCTCTGCATTTTGCAAATAATGAATGTCGAATGATGCAAACGGATAGATTGGGCCAGGCTCTATTTGGATGAGAACTTGAGAGTCATCTGAACCGATTGAAAAATCGACATGAGCGCCATAATAGGCTTGGCTATGAAGCGCCTCGAGAATGTTCTTCATATCGCCTTCAGCTCTTCGTTTTAGGCCGAGCAGTGTTGCAGGAGGGGTTGTTTTCAGTTTCTCTAACTGCGATGCCGATTTAATGATGGATAGAAGTTCTTGATTTTCAATACCTTCAATTAAAACTTCATAAGCGTGAAGGTTGATCGAGAAAAGAAAAAAAAGAAGTATCCAAATAAAAAGTTTTTTATTAGATTTAAATGTTATTTTTGCTTGAGTGTAAGCAGTCTGTTTAAAATTCATTTTACTAATGCATAAGCGTTTGACTTACAAAATTATAAAACTAATGAAGAATATAAACAAGTTAAGAGGGAAGGGGGATGTGATAACCGCTTCTAGCTTAGAGTCTGTTTTCAAATCTTCGATCGGCTGATTTGTGTGCTAAATCTAATCAAAAGCTTGCGAATGCAGAAATGGAGTCTTTATGAAAGAGCGTCCTCGAAGCAGACAAATTTATCATGAGATGTGCCAACTGATTCCGGGGGGGGTGAATTCTCCTGTTCGTTCGTGTAAAAATATGGGGCAGTCTCCGCTCGTCATTGATAGAGCGTTTGCAGATGTGATTGTTGATGCAGATGGAGAATTTTATATTGATTATTGCGGTTCTTGGGGGGCTCTTATTCATGGCCATGCTCATCCGGTGATTGTCGAGGCAGTTAAAAAAAGATTGGAAAAAGGGACGAGCTTTGGAATTACCACAGCTTTAGAAGGTGAGCTTGCAAGAGAGGTGGTCAATCAGATTGATTCGATAGAAAAGATTCGATTTGTTTCATCAGGGACTGAAGCGACAATGAGCGTTGCGAGATTAGCAAGGGCATTTACCAACAAAGAGATGATTGTCAAGTTTAGTGGAAATTACCATGGCCATGCCGATTTATTTCTTGTTCAAGCCGGTTCCGGAGTTTTAGAGGTGTCGCCGGCAGCTTCTTCCGCAGGTATTCCGCAAGAGGTGATCAAGCATACGCTTTGCCTTCCTTATAACAATATTGAGGCTTGTCGAGATCTCTTTTATCATTCTGCCTATCGAGATCGAATCGCTGCTGTTATTTTAGAGCCTATCGCAGGAAATATGGGGGTTGTTCCTGCTGATGCTCCCTTCCTTCATTTTTTAAGGGAGGAAACGGAGAAAATGGGGGCTTTATTGATTTTTGATGAAGTGATGACGGGGTTTCGGGTTGATGCAAAGTGTGCCCAACATCTGTATGGTGTTAAACCTGATTTGACTTGTTTTGGAAAAATCATCGGAGGGGGCTTTCCTGCTGCTGCGTTTGGAGGAAGGGAAGATGTGATGAATGGCTTGGCTCCTATAGGAGCCGTGTATCAAGCAGGCACTCTATCTGGCAATCCGATTGCCATGGAAGGGGGATTGCAGAGTTTGCGTTTGTTGCAGCGCCCCGGTTTTTATGAAGAGTTGCAAAGAAAAACAAATCGTTTGCTCGATCCCATTAAGCTTAAAATCGCTGAAAAAGGGTGGAATGCATGTATTCAAGAGGCTGGCTCCATGTTTACCCTTTTCTTTGGTAAAAAGAAAGTCAGGAATTTGCAAGACGCTCTAGAAGTGGACGTTTTGCGATTTAGTGAATTTTTCCGATTTATGTTTGAGCGGGGAATTTATTTGCCTCCATCTCCTCATGAAGCTTGGTTTATTTCAGCAGCTCACGATGATGGGCATTTGGATCAAACGAGTGAAGCAATTTTAGAGTTTATGCAAAAGCGATGCTGAAATTTTTATCAAACGTTAAGAAGGTGTCTAAGACACCCTCTCAGAACTATCCGAAGATATAAGAACCTGTTCAGAATCTTTAATCACAACATCGGATCAAAGATTCTGAACAAGTTCTAAAAAGGGGCGAAATATGAAAGGGTCATTCAAGTTAATGTATGTCCTATTTTTGTGTATGAGCATTCGCGCATCAGCTGATGCAACATTTAAAGCAGAAGTCAAAAGAATGGATGTTGGAGATGTTACACTCGCCTATTATATTCGAGGAGAGGGAAAACCTCTGTTGATGATCAACGGTTTTCTTTCTACTATGAGCCTATGGGATCCGGCATTGATCGAAGAACTGGCAGTAAACTATCAACTGATTTTGTTTGATAACCGCGGCGTTGGATTATCAACAGACACGAAAGAGAATCATACAACGATATCAAAAATGGCTGATGATGTAGCCGGATTGATTAAAAACTTAGGTTATGAAAAAGTCAATATACTGGCGTGGTCAATGGGGGCGCGTATTGGACAGCAGTTATTGATCAGGCATCCGGCTTTGATAGAAAAAGCCATACTTTGTAGTGCGAATCCTGGCGGTACCCATGCAGATAAAACCGCTGTGGATATCGAAAGCAAACTCAATAATCCAGATATCCCTGAGATAGAAAAATTGAGTTTAGTTTTTACAAATGATGAGGGAGGAAAAGCCGCTGCCAAAAATTGTCTTGCTAGATTAAAAGAAGCTGTTGCTGCAGGAACGATTCCGAACGATTTTACCATTGATAAACAGACCGCAATTCGCCAAACTCGAGCCCGTACAACTCTTTGGGATAGCAGCAATGAAAATTTTGAAGCTCTTAAGAAAATTAAACATCCCGTTTTGCTAGCAGATGGCCGAAGTGATTTGATTGATTTACCTGAAAATTCAGTCATTATCGCAAATCAAATTCCCTATTCCTGGACAGCTTTTCTTGATGGTGGACATGCTTTCTTATTTCAAAGTCATCAACAATTTTCACATTTAGTCCATACGTTTTTAGAATGATGAAATGTGATAGCAGCAAACCATGGTGATCAAAGATGGTGAACAAGTTGTAAGGTCCCTTGAAAAACAGATGATTTTTGCACAGCTTTATCGCTCGATTTTTCGGCCATATGGCGACCCATATGGCCGATGAATCACCCCTTTTTTAACCGTTATTAAGTTGTGTAATGCTCAATGCTTGAGTGGAAAAGTTGCCGCATGCGCTTGTTGCTTGAACAGTAAAATTGTAGGTTTGCGCACTGTTGTCAGTGGGGGTTCCTGCTATCACACCTTCGGGCGATAAAGTCAATCCTGCCGGTAGAGATCCAGCAATTAAGCTGAACGTAATTGGCGCTACACCATCGGATGTCATAATTTGTTGAAGGTAAGCATTTGGGTAGTCTTGATTTGGCAATGAGGTGGTGATAAACAGTGGAGTTGTACAAGGATTTGCAATGAACAGACTAAAAACGCGCGTTCCGGAATTGCCGCAATCATTGACCGCACGGACAGCAAAAGTGTAAGTTCCTGTTGCAGTCGGTGTTCCTGATAAAATTCCGTCTAATGATAATGTCAATCCGTACGGAAGATCTCCTGATACGACGTTAAATGTTGTTGGATTCACTTCTCCTAGAACCTCAATTGTCTCAGAATAAGGAATTCTAAGATTTCCATTAGGTAACGTTTCTGTCATAAACACGATTTCTGGACAATCGATAATCAACCTAATGCCGTAAGGACGTGAACTTCCGCATTTACTTTTTGCTCTGACCACAAAGTGAAAAATGCCTGTTTCAGTTGGAATACCCGCGATTGTTCCACTGTGAGAGAGAATTAATCCATCGGGTAAATGTCCTTTTATAAGGCGATAGGTTGCAGCAGGTGAGTGAGGGGAGACTTTAATTTGATCCATATACTGGGCATCTATTTCACCTGGATTTAGAAAATGGGTCATCACGCAAGGCGGTTGACAAATCTTGACTTTCCCTCCTTTTAAATTGATTTTGATAATCTCCAGTTCTCTTTCCTGTTTATCCAATACAACAAGGACTAATTGGGAATGATTCGGTTTTTTTTTCACAAGATGTTCTAAAATAGGAAAATCTTTTTTTCCCAAAGCAGCAAGCAAGCTTTTGTGGGTGGGTTTTGCAGCTGCGTAGAGAAGAATGTGGTCCGCCTCTTTTAAAGTTTGCCACGTAACGGGTTGGCATCTATTGATCACATCGTGCATTGAATCAGAGCTTGAAGAGCATGGTGAACAATCAGAAGAATGGCAGGAAGAGAATAGAGCATGCTGAAAGCCTATTGAAGAAAGAAAACAAAACAAGGTAAACGCTAGAAGATAACTTCTTGAAAAAATTGTCATAAGACCTCACTGTGGTAAATTAAACCTCATGTGCCAATCGTTTTGCTTGAAAATAAGCGCTTTTTGATCAAATCGAGCGGTTATCAAAAAGAGGCCGTTTTCTAAGTTCATCCAATGGCGCAAGATGTTGATTGATTATTGACTTACCTTAGAACCTGTTCTTATCTAGGTAAGTGTTTGAAAAACATTACAACGTCTTGCCTTATCCTATCAGTTTTGACTTAAATTGCAAAAAAATCAAAATTCAGGATATAGGGTTGATTGTAGAAAAACAATTTCACGAATGGGTGTGTGGATTTCCATTCTAATGAATGGTATGTAGGGGGGGAGTTGGGCCAAAGCAAAACCGTTGAACCCCAAATCGCGCTCTTGGTGCTTAAGGGGGAGGCTAAAATTTTGAACAGGTTGTAGGGCGTGTCATCAATTGATGACACGCCCTAAAAAAAACTTAACGATTAGAGGAATATGATGAAAATAGTACGATTTTTACCCATTGCTTTATCTATTGCTGCGCTAGGAGTTGCTGCAGATAATTTCACCCAATATTCAGTTGCAGGCGATAATAGAAACTCTTTTGATGGATTAAACCGAAAAAACAGCGAGGATCAAGAGTCTCCCAGAAGTAATTCTCGATGGATTAAAGATCCCGCCTCTCGTAAAGAATATTTAAAGGGGCACGAGAATTTTCAAAAATTTCAAGGCTCGTCAAAAGAGCAAATCGCAGATCTAGATCAAGAGAATCGTTCAGAAAAAGATTAGTCTAAGAACCTGTTTAATATCATCCCATCGAAGATGTTAAACAGGCTCTAAAGGTTTTGGAGAGAAAATGGCGTTGAAATTAACGTTTTATCCGGTTAAAGTGGTTTTATTATGCCGAAATACATTCAGAATTGATTTGGAATGAGAATACAATTCGGGTTAAAAGTTTATTAAATCGGAAAAATATGTTAACACAAACGATACGTCGACAATTTTTAGAATATTTCAAAAAACATCAACACGCCATTATCCCCTCCTCACCAGTTGTCCCGCATGATGACCCCACTCTTTTATTCATGAATGCGGGGATGAATCAATTCAAAGATGTCTTCTTAGGAAGAAGCCATCGGGATTACACACGAGCGACATCGAGTCAAAAATGCATTCGTGTTGGAGGAAAGCATAACGACTTAGAAAATGTCGGACATACAAGTCGCCATTTGACGTTTTTTGAAATGCTTGGTAATTTCTCGTTTGGTGATTATTTCAAAGAACAAGCGATACAATACGCTTGGGAAGTCTCGACCAATATTTTTGGTTTCGAGCCTCAAAATATTTGGCCCACTGTTTTTCGTGACGATGATGAGGCATTTGAGCTGTGGACAAAATATGTTCCGGCCGAGCGGATTACACGAATGGGCGAAAAAGATAATTTTTGGGCAATGGGCGACACGGGTCCTTGCGGTCCCTGCTCTGAACTTTATTTCGACCGAGGGGTAAAGTATGGAGAGGGGCGCAATCCAGCAGAGGATACAGAAGGGAATCGCTATCTTGAATTTTGGAATTTAGTCTTTATGCAATATAATACCCTTCCCTCGGCAGAGAGAGAGCATTTGCCTAAGCCTTCAATTGATACAGGATCTGGTCTAGAGCGGGTCATTGCATTGAAAATGGGGGTAGATAGCGTCTTTGAAACAGATGTCCTTCGAAGTCTTATCGCCGGGATTGAAACGCTTACCGGCCTCTCTTATCATACGCACGGTTCCCACTCTGCTGCATTTCGAGTGATTGCTGACCATTTGCGTTGCTTGTCATTTGCTATTGCCGATGGCGTTCAACCAAGTAATGTTGACCGTGGTTATGTGCTTCGCAAAGTCTTGCGTCGTGCTGTCCGTTATGGAAGATCGCTTGGAATAGATCGCCCTTTTTTGGCTGATCTCCTCCCTCAGCTTGTCTCTATCATGGGATCTGATTATCCGGAATTGATCAAAGGGCAGGATCGGATTGCTCAAATTTTATCGATTGAGGAAGAGGGATTTATTCGAACACTTAAACGTGGCGGCAATATTTTAAACCAGATTGTTGAAAGGGCGCAAGCCTCCCATCAAGCAATCACGGGCGATGAGGCATTTAAACTCAAAGACACTTACGGACTTCCGATCGAAGAAATTCTGTTGATTGCCAAAGACAGCCATCTTCAAGTTGATGAACCACGCTATCAGCAATTGGAAAAAGAGGCTAGAGAGAGGTCGCGCAGCACGCAAAAAATCGTTCACCAACTGGCAACAGAGAGTGTTTTTGCTGACTTTGCGAAGGCACATGGCCAAACGACATTTATTGGATACACAGATACAGTGTGCGAAGCACGAGTCGTTGGATTGGTTGTGAATGATGAGTTTGTAGATGAAATGGAAGAAGGGCAAGAAGGAATTGTCTTGTTAGATTTCACCCCTTTTTATGCTGAAATGGGGGGGCAAATTGGAGACACTGGTTATTTAGAAGGAAAAATCCACTATTTTACTGTAACAGACTGCATGGTCCCCTATAAGGGGTTGATTGGCCACAAAGGACTCTTAAACAAAGGAATCCTTAAAATAGGCGATTCTCTTCAAGCATGCGTCGATCGTGATAGACGACAAAAAATCGCCAATAACCATACTGCGACCCATTTGCTTCATTGGGCTTTACATCGAGTTTTAGGAGAGCACATTAAACAGGCAGGATCTGTTGTCGATTCTCAACGGCTACGTTTTGACTTTAGCCATCATAAAGCTCTGACGCTTGAAGAAATTCGAAAAATTGAAGATCTCATTAACGATAAAATTCGTCAAAATGTTCCTGTTAAATGGTATGAATTAACATTTGATGAGGTGCAGAAACGAGAAGATATCAAGCAGTTTTTCGGCGAGAAATATGGCGCTGTTGTCCGTGTTGTCGATATTGATGAGTCTAAAGAGTTGTGCGGGGGAACTCACACCTCTTTAGTTGGGAATATCGGCCTCTTCCGTATCGTAAAAGAGGGAAGCATTGCCGCCGGGATTCGTCGGATTGAGGCGATCACGGGATGGGGAGCAGAAGCCCTTTGCCGCGAAAACGAAGATCATCTTTTACGTCTTGGACAAGTATTGAAAGCTCCTGTTCATCAACTCGAGGAGCGTCTTGAAAAATTATTAAATGAACATGCCCACGCTCTTCAGCAGTTAAAAAATTTCCGACGCAATCAGCTTGACACATTAGTGGAAAGTCTCTTGAGCCAGGCAACGACGATTAATGGATTTCGCTGCATTGTCGCTGAAACATCTCTTTCAATTGAGGATTTACGTCAATGCGTTGATTTAGCTCTTGAGCGGCTCGGATCAGGAGTTGTCTTAATTGGAGCGGCATTCTCTGACAAGTGCCAATTAATCGCAAAAGTCAGTGAAGAGTGTGTTAGGCTAGGTTTTTCAGCTCATGAACTGATCAAATTGACAATGCCGCTAGTCCAAGGAAGCGGGGGAGGGAAACCTCAAAGCGCCCAAGGGGGGGGGAAATCTCCTGAAAAGCTGCTCGAAGCTTTAGAAAAAGCAAAAGAATTTCTCACTCAAAAAAGATCCTGATCAATTTTGAGGATAGTGGTTTTTAGACGCCTTGTAAGAACCTGTTCTGAACAGGTTCTAAAGCGCGATGTTTCAGAGTTTTTTTGCAAGCTCTTGGGCTTTTTTGTGAGAAGCTAAAAATGTTTCAATTAACCCACTTCTGAGAGATCCTTTTTCCAGTCTTCTTAACCCCTCAATCGTTGTCCCGCCCGGCGAAGCAATTTGCCATTTTAATTCGCAAAGAGGGGTGTCGGATTTTTCTATCATCGTTAAAGAGCCCTGCATCATCTTGAGCGTTAAGTTTTTGGCATCTTTTGCTTTGAACCCCATCGCAATCCCGGCTTCGATCATCGCTTCAACAAGAGTGAGGATAAAAGCCGGTCCGGATCCGGCTAATGAAGCCAATGCATCGATCTGACTTTCTTGTAGCCAATAAAGAAGGCCTAATGGGGCGAGAAGCTCCTCCAGAGAGTTTTTGATCTCTAGGGATAACGCGGGGGTGTCCACAACGCCAATAATTCCCTCACCATACCGCATGGCGAGATTTGGCATGATGCGAATGATTGTGGGAGAAGGAAAATCATTTTGCAAAGATTCAAGAGGTGTGCCAACGAGTAAGCTAATCAGAATGTGATTTTTCTTTAGATCATCTTTTATCAGAGGAGCTATTTCTTTTAAATTTTGGGGTTTAACCGCTAAAAAAACAACCTCGGCTTCGTCAATTGCCTCGTTTATGTTCTGGCGAGGTTCTCCTCCGATTTTGTGTGCAAGTTCTTGGGTCCAATTCCAATCGCGATCGTGCAAAATCAAGCGATGTAATGGGCTGAGGAGCTCTGCAACTGCAGTTCCCATATTTCCGCATCCAATGATTGCGATGTCCATTTTTTCTCCTTAGAGCTTGGCTTTTTAAGGGCGAATGTGGTAGTCACCCTGAATAATCCACTTATAGCTAGTCAACTCTTTAAGTCCCATCGGACCTCTGGCATGGAGTTTTTGAGTGCTAATGGCAACCTCAGCACCCAGCCCTAGTTGACCTCCATCTGTAAAACGAGTCGAAGCATTCACATAGACAGCGGCTGAATCAATCATTTGTAAAAATTGTTGAGCATGGTGAGGATTTTCAGTTAAAATTCCGTCGCTATGTCCGGTGCTATGCTGACGAATATGCCTCATCGCTTCCTCTACATTTTTGACGATGCGAATTCCGAGAATAAGGTCTAACCATTCACTATCCCAATCGCCGGTTTTTGCACGGACAATTTTTTCTGCCTGTTGATATTGATCGCCTAATAGTTGCCAGGCTGTAGAATCAACTCGAAATTCCACCTCTTTTTCTTGCAGTTTTTTGATCACTTCTAGAACAAAAACAGGAGCAATCTTTTCGTGAACAAGAAGAGTATCGAGTGCATTGCAGACAGTGGGGCGTTGTGTTTTAGCGTTGTCAATCACTTCAAGAGCTTTTTTTTGATCGGCTGATTCATCGATGAAAAGATGGCAAATCCCAATTCCCCCTGTGATGACAGGAATGCTGCTATTTTCTTTGCAATACAGATGAAGTTGAGCTCCTCCCCTTGGAATGATTAAGTCGATTGTTTCATGCATCCTTAAAAGTTCTTTCACAGATTCTCGATCAGGGGTCGATAGCATTTGAATCGCTTCTTTAGGTAAAAGGGCTGTTTCTAGGGCTTTTTGAATCAAATGCAAGAGTGCTTGATTCGTGTTGAACGCTTCGGATCCCCCTCTTAAAATCGCACAGTTTCCACTTTTAATTGTCAGGGCTGAGACATCAATGGTGACATTCGGGCGTGATTCATAGATGACCCCTAATACTCCGATAGGGGTTCTTCTTTTACACACTTTTAAGCCATTTTCAAGCTCAGTTTTTTCAAATTCTTCTCCAATTGGATCACAAAGTTGGGCGATTTTTCGCACATCATCAGCTAATGCGGAAATTCGCCCGAATAACGAGAGCCTTTCAATCATCGATTCACACAGGCCCGATAATCGGGCCAAGTCCATGTCTTCCTTGTTTGCCTTTAAAATCATCTCTTGCTCTTGATTCAATAATTGGGCTAACGTTTCAAGCGCTTGATTTTTTTTATCGGTCGAGATTTGAGCCATAGAAAAGGCACTCTCTTTTGCCCGGATCCCTAGTTGATGTAAATCAGTTGTTTTCATCTTTTAACGCTCTTGTTTTGATACGGGTCATATTATCCCGATGGATGATTTCAGATCCATAGCTATATCCTAAGATATCTTCGATATGTTTTGAGTGAGAACCAAGCAATTTTTGAATCTCTTGATTTCCATAGTTTACCATTCCCACTGCAATCAGCTCATTACCAGGGGACATTAATTGAACAATCGCCCCTCTTTCAAATGATCCGGCGATTTGCATGATTCCAACAGCTAATAGGCTGGCTCCATCATGGCGTAATTTGTAAGCAGCCCCTTCATCAATCAAGATCGTTCCTTGGGATTTTTCTGATAAAAGCCATCGTTTGCGGCTCTCTCTTCTTGTAGTTTCAGCGACGAATAAAGTGCCCAGCGATTGTCCTTGTGCGATTTCAATTAATGCATTCGGGATTGAAGAAGAGGCGATGATCGTACTTGTCCCTGTTTGGGACGCCAGTTGGGCAGCTTGGACTTTTGTGACCATTCCTCCGGTTCCAAGTCCGAGAGAAGCAGAACTTCCTCCGGCAAGATTGAGTATCGCATCATTAATATGCTTGACGAGGGGAATGAGTGTTGCATCCGGGTTTTGTCGCGGATCTGCTGTATACAGTCCTTGTTGATCTGTCAATAAAATTAAACGATCTGCCGCGATGAGGTTCGCAATAAGAGCGGCCAAGTTGTCATTATCCCCCACCCTAATGTTTTTTGTTGCGACAGTGTCATTTTCATTGATAATGGGTAAGACGTTGTGTTTGAGTAAGCAATCGAGAGTATCGCGAATGTTGAGGTAGCGCTCCCGATTGGAGAAATCGTCCCTAGTCAATAAGAGCTGACCCACGTTAACATTAAATAAGGCAAATAAATCGGCCCACATTTGCATCAGCCTTCCTTGGCCAACTGATGCGAACATCTGTTTGGATGGCCAATAGCGCTCAACAGTTGGGTGGCCAAGAAGTTCACGCCCTGCAGCAACAGCCCCGGATGTGACAAGAATCACTTGTTTTCCTTCTTCTCTGAGATAGACAATTTGACGGGCCATTTCCAACATAGAGCGTCGGGAGAGTTTTTTTGTCCCTTCCGTGAGTGTGCTAGTTCCTAATTTAATGACGAATTTGTTCATAATGTTGGCTTGATAGTTTCGAAGAAGTTTAATAGAGCCTCTAAAACTTGATCGGGAGCTTCTTCTTGCGGAATGTGGCCGCAATTGGGAATGAGAAGGCGATTTGCATGAGGGAAATCTTGCGTGAATTTTTCATAATGACTCATTGGGATCAAGGTGTCATGATCTCCCCAAATGATTAAGATAGGGGAATTTAAAGTCGGATAATCACGGGCTATTTCGATTAATTGTTCGTTGTTGAATTGTTGCAGGGTGAGGATTGAGGTGATCACCCCTTTTGGAAATCGATAGGGAAGGCAGTAAGCTTCGACTTGTTCATCCGAGACTTTATTTTTATCATGCATGATTTGCTTTAGGCCATATCGAATCAATGTGGGGCCGACAAAAGGGGCCCATAATTTTCCCACATATTTACTGATGGAAAGGTAAAAGGGAATCTCTAAAGGATAGCCCAATGCATCCAGTAATACGAGCGATTGAACCTGTTCGGGATGAGCGAGGGCCATCGATAACGCTAATCCTCCCCCCATTGAGTTGCCAATTAAATGGGCTTTCTTTATCCCCTTTCCTTCGATAAAGGCATGAATTTGCTCAATAAAAAAATCGAGATTATAGAGAGTATGATCTGGTTTATCACTTAATCCGTAACCGACAAGATCAATTGCCCATACATGGAATCCAGCCTCAGCTAAAGGATCGATTAAAGCTTTCCATGTGTAAGAATGGGATCTGAATCCATGGATCATCAGGATGTGGCGATCTCCTTGTCCTTTTTCAATATAGTGCATGTCTAAAGGGCCATAAGGGGACTGCCACGTCCAAAATTCTTTACCTGCTTTCAATTTGGCTAATTCTTCGCTACTCGCGATTTGGGATTCGCCCGAAAAAAAGAAGGCTGTGATCAATATCAAAGATAGAGAGAAAAGAGAAAAAATGAATAATAAGGGCTTTTTGAAAAAATAATGCATAAAATCTTGTGTAATATTTGCTTATGTATAGCATATTCTGCTATTTATGCACAAACAACGCCGGAGTTTGGTCTCTTTGTGCGTCGAGATTTAATTGATAGCAAACACATCATCGAATCGAAGAGGTTGAACAGGTTCTTAGACACCCTGTTACCCTTTTAAAAAAGCGTAAGGCGAGTTTAATAAAATAAACGATCAATATTTTTTGTAAAATAAAATATTTTACTGTATGACTTATAGTCAGGGAACTGAAAAAGGGGATACAACATTTTGGTGTGATGAATCTGCCTCATTAAATCCTCGCTTGTTTCTTGAATTTTAAATCGACTTTTTGGAGGGCTATGCGCTTTATTTTAAACTTTATTTTTTTTGGTGTTCTCTTTTACGCGATTTTTTTAATGTTTCCCGATGCTTTTCATACACTGGTTGGTTGGGCCAATAGCATTTATGAATTTCTTCGCGATATTCTCCTTGTCTTAATTGGAAAAATTCAAGAATGGAGAGGAGAGGCGGTCAATTTTGACCAAGCTCCACATAAGGCGATTTCCGGAATCGTCGCTTTATTTACACATTAGTCTTTTATCGTGTGCGGAAGTTAAGATTTTGCGTTTTAATGACTCATCTTAGAACCTGTTCAGACTCTTTGATCCCGATGCTTTGCTGCTATAAATTCGCTATAAACTCACAAAAAAAATTTCGACATATTTTTTAATATGGCGAATTTTTTTTGTGAGTTTATAGCGAGTTTTAGCGAACAAATTACGCTAGTCAACAACCGTTTATTCATCTGAAAAGAGGGTTTCAAGGCTTTTCTGCAAAAAGAACAACATATCCCAAGTTTAAAAAAAAAGGGATTCACGACAGTTTTTACATTGGAGAAAATCAAGTTCAAATACATGAAAATCGAGTAAAAATTCCAACCCTTGGATGGGTTCGGTTGATGGAATTTTTACGATTCGAAGGAAAAATGACAGGGGTTGCCATTTCGCGATCAGCCAATTATTGGTTCATCAGTGTCAGTGTGGAAACAAGCCAATTGCCGAAGCAATGCGAAAACCAAGCACATATCGGCATTGATCTTGGAGTAAAAATACTCGCAACACTTTCAAATGGCCAAATCATTCCAAATAATCAACCCTTAAAGAAAAAATTGAAACGTTTAGGCCCCTTACAAAGGCGACTGTCGAGAAGCGCAAAAGGCTCTAAAAATCGCACTAAAGCTAGAAATCGCATTGCAAAACTCCATCATAAAGTCGCCTGTAGTAGACATGATACAATCCATAAGCTCACGACAACACTCACAGAAAACGATCGCCATATTGTCATAGAAGACTTAGATATCTCGGAAATGGTCAAGAACAAAAGGCTCTCCCGCTCGATCTTAGATGGCGGATTCTACGAATTTAGAAGGCAACTCACCTACAAAGTAAAGAGCGGTTGTGTCTTCGACATGAGATGACTCAGCTTTTGCCGAAGGTGACTGTAAAGAATGTTCAATCCAATTCAGCACTTGTTGTTCGGCAACATGTAAAGGAACGGTTCCATGTTTTAACCATACTCGATGAAATTCACGAATATCAAATCGATCGCCTAATTGTTCAGCTGCCAAACGGCGCATCTCTTGAATTTTCAGTTCCCCTATTTTATAGGCTAATGCTTGACTTGGCATGACTAAATAGCGGTCAACTTCTGTCTTAATTTCATGATCGCTCATTCCGACGTGCGCTTTAAAAAAATCAACGGCTTGTTCGCGGCTCCATCCCATCGTATGCATTCCCGTGTCGACCACTAGGCGAATGGCACGCAGCATTTCGTAGCTTAGTCGTCCGAAAAGAGAGTAGGGGTCGCGATAAAATCCAAGTTCGGAGCCTAAACTTTCAGCATAGAGACCCCATCCCTCAATATAAGCGGTGAAATCACTATTTTTTTGGAATTTTGGAAGGTGTTTCAGCTCTTGAGCTAAGCTGATCTGCATGTGATGACCCGGCACAGCCTCGTGGAGTGCTAATGGTTCCATTTCCCATTTAGGCCTCTCTTCCGGATAACTTGTATTAATAAAAAAATAGCCGGGGCGACCGTTGCTAACGGAGCCTGGACAGTAGTAAGCTGCAATTTGAGATTCCTCAGAATAAGCCGGGATGGGAATAACGTCAAAAGGAAGCGCTGGAAAATCACTAAAAAGCAAGGGTAATCTTGATTCAATTTCTCTTGTTAAACGACGATACCCTTCGAGGAGCTCGCTTCTGGTTGAATAAAAAAAATGAGGATCTGTTTTCATGAATTCTAAGAATTCGTCAAACGTTCCTAAAAAGCCTGTCGATTCAATAATCTTTATCATTTGATTGTGAATCCGCTCAACTTCTTTTAAACCGATATGATGAATATTTTCAGGGGTAAGAGATGTGGTTGTGGAACTTTCAACAAGATGTGCATACCATTGATTGCCATTTGGCAGTTCTGTGAAAGCGATTGTTTTTCTGCAATTCGGGATATATCTCTTTGTTAAATAGTCGTAAAGTTTGATCCAAGATGGTTTTACAGTCTCTTGATAAGTTTTTTGTGCTTGATCAAGAAGACGTTCCTGAGTTTTTGTGTCAAGTGTAGAGGGCAATTCATAGAAATATTTTAATAACGAACTATCACGAGGATCTTCAACAATTTGGTTAAAAATTTGCTGGGGAACGTCGAATAGGGCAATTTGAGGGGGAGTGATTCCTAATTCAATCCCTTTTTCAAGAAGGGTGATGGTTTGCTCAAATAGTTTTGGAATGCGCGATAGACGGGAGAGGATCTCTTCGTATTCTTGAACCGTTTGGTGAGGCATGATGTCAATAAAAAAAGGGACAGATAAGTGGGCTCCATCCATTTGGCTAACCGCTAAATAATGACTTCCAAAATTGATGTTCGCAAGATCTTCCTTTATCGATCCCTTGAGAATTTGATAGCTAATTTGATCGGTCTCTTCGAGTTTTTCGATTTCAATAGACTCTAGAAGACTTAAAAATTGAGAGAGGATCACTTCCCTTTTTGTAAACGTTTCTTCTGAAAAATCAGACCATTCTCCATGCAGTCCGGGATATCCCAGATAAGAGGCTGTTTCTGGATTATCTGCGATAGACCAATCCCAGTAGCAATCAAATAATTGATGCAGGCATTCTTTGTTTTTTTCGACTTTTTTTAATTCGAATAACTGATTTTCGAAAAAAAAGGAGGAGGTTTTTTCTTGTTCTTCTGTGTAGATAAATGAAGAGAAAAAAGAGCTTAAAAAAAGAGTTGAAAATAAAAGGGGGTGTTTAAAAGATTTCATATCGAGACATCCTTGGAATGCGTATATTTCGTCTACAGTGGTTTTAAAAAGATTGATTTGTTATCTTACAGCCTGTTTTTAAATTTTCCTGAGAAAATTCATGGATTTTGATAAAAAAAATTCCTCCTTAACATTCAACGGAGTGCTTGAAGAGGAACTTAAGCATTATTTTGGATATAACACATTTCGAGCTTATCAAAAAGAAATTATAGAAGCTTTATTGCGTAAAGAAGATGTCCTCGCGATTTTACCCACCGGTGCAGGAAAATCTCTTTGTTATCAACTTCCGGCTTTACTTCAAGAGGGCACAGCGATTGTCGTCTCCCCTTTGATTTCTTTAATGCAAGATCAAGTCGTCTCCTTGTATAAAAACGGGATTTCCGCAGCTTTTTTGAATAGCACTCTTCATTATCAAGATATTCAATCGGTTTTGGATCATTTATCCGACTATAAATTGTTATATGTCGCGCCTGAGCGTTTAGTGGATCCTCAATTTTTGGCCCGTCTTAAAGAAGTTCCCATTTCTTTTTTTGTTGTCGATGAAGCGCATTGCATTTCTCAGTGGGGGCATTCATTTCGAGAGGAGTATCGTAAGCTTTCCATTCTTAAAGAGCATTTCCCCAAGTCTCCTATTATCGCTTTGACTGCAACTGCAACGCATGATGTTGAAAAAGATATACAAGTTCAATTGGCAATGCGCCATCCAACGCTTATTAAAGGGAGTTTTGATAGACCCAACTTAACCATACGCCTTCATCCGAAAATCCAAGTAGACAAGCAGTTAAAGGGGTTTTTAGAACAGCAAGGAAATCAATCGGGCATTATTTACGCTTCAACGCGAAAAGGAGTTGATCATGCATTCGAAATCCTGCAAAAAGGAGGGTATTCTGTGGGGCGCTATCATGCCGGATTATCGGAGCAAGAGCGTTCAGCGTCTCAACATGCTTTTCTCCATGATCAAGTGACGGTTATGGTGGCAACCGTTGCGTTTGGTATGGGGGTTCATAAGCCGGATATTCGTTTTATTGTTCATTTAGATATGCCAAGAACAATTGAGCAGTACTACCAAGAAATTGGGCGAGCAGGACGAGACGGCCTTCCGGCGGAGTGCTTGATGCTTTATAGCACACAAGATTTTATTATTTACACATCTTTTTTAGCCGATTTGCACGATCCTGAACTTCGCAGACAAATGAAGATGAAAACTAACAGCATGTACCGCTTGTGCACCTCATTGAAGTGTCGGCGAGGGGAACTTCTCCGTTATTTTGGGGAAAAATTTCCGCAAAAAACATGCGCCTCTTGCGATAACTGCCTTGATGATGCAGATCAAATCGATGCAACAGTGATTGCTCAAAAAATTTTATCTTGTATCTACAGATTAAAGCAAAATGTCGGGATAAGGATGGTAATCGATGTGTTGAGGGGATCAAAAGGACAACATATTTTGAGTCGAGGTTATGATCAACTCTCCACTTACGCTCTTTTAAATGAAATGTCTGAGCAAGAAGTCCGTTATTATATTGAGTGTCTGCTTCATCGCAATTTATTGAGTTTAACCGAAGGGGAGTATCCTGTTTTAAAGTGGACCGATCAAGCCGCTTCTTTTTTAAATGGATCTGAGACTCTTTCATTTAAAAAACGTGATTTTAAACCACAAAAACGGGAAAAAGAGCGGCCGGAGAAAGAGAAGAAGATTAAAACCCGCGAAGCGGCGACGCTTCACTATGATGAACCTTTGTTTGAAGCGCTTCGTGAATTGCGGCTTAAGATTGCGCGAGAAGAAGCCGTTCCTCCTTACGTTGTATTTAGCGATCGAGCTTTGCAAGAAATGGCTGTTTATTTCCCTCAGCATCAACAAGACTTTGTTCAAATTAACGGGGTAGGGCCGATTAAATCGATTAAATATGGGGAGAAATTTTTAGAGTTAATTCGCTCTCATGGAGGAGCAAAACATCTCCCTGAAAGAGTGAATGAACCCCTTGCCTCTCCTTTGCAACGTCTGAGCTCAATGGAAGAAACTGTGAGCCTTTATCAGCAAGGACATCGTCTAGAGACAATCATGGAGTTCCGGGGATTGACAAAAGGGACGATTTTAGCCCATTTGGCTGAAGCGATTCAAGAAGGAGAAGATTTAGATCTTTCTCCTCTGGTTCCCTTTGAAAAACAGATCGCGATTCGCAGTGTCATATCTGAAGTGGGAGCTGATCGGTTAACCCCGATTAAAGAAAAGTTATCGTTGGATACCACTTTTGAAGAGATTCGACTCGTGGCTGCCTTTTACAGAAGAAAAAAAAAGGAATGAGCAGAAAGACTTATGAGACCCTCTTATTTTGAAACCAGATCTGGAAACAGTGTGTTAGCTCAAGGTGTTTTACAAGAGGTGATCTCGCATGGGGTGGCTGAATTCTGCGTTTGTCCGGGAGCCCGGAATGCGCCACTTGTCTATCCTTTGTCTTATTCTAATCAAGTCAAGATTTATTATTGGCCCGAAGAGCGATCGGCAGCTTTCTTTGCTATTGGAAGAATGAAAGCAATAGGGGGTCCTGTTGCTGTGGTGACAACTTCGGGAACAGCTGCCGCAGAGCTTTTGCCCGCTGCGATGGAAGCTTATTATACAGGATTGCCTTTAGTTTTGATAACGGCGGATCGCCCTCGCCGTTTTCGAGGAACAGGAGCGCCTCAGTCGGCTGAGCAGGTGGGCTTGTATGGATGCTATGTGAGCGATATGCAAGATCTGGCAGATGGTGATGCATGTTGCTTGGACAATTGGACTCAGGAAGGGCCGATTCACCTTAATCTATGCTTTGAAGAACCAAACGATAGTGAGTGTCAAACAATTCGTCTTGAAGAGGGCTCCATTAAGAAGGCACTTGTGATCCCTACAATCAGTTGTCATGGTCCAAAATATCAACCTTATCTCTCTTTTTTGCAAAAAAGCCGCTTCCCTTTGGTTGTGATTGGAGCCATGGCTTCTGAGTGTCGCGAAGCGGCAATTTGTTTTTTGCTTAAAGTTAAAGCCCCTCTTTATGCTGAAGCGATTTCAGGAATTCGAGAAGACGCAAGGTTAGAGCGATTGCGCATTCAGCGGATTGAGGATATATGGGCAACGGCAGCTGAAAATGGATATCCAATTGATGGAATTTTACGCCTTGGCGGCATTCCGACCGCCCGATTTTGGCGCGATTTAGAGGATAAAATGGATGAGGTCTCTGTTTGCTCGGTCAGTGAGCACCCTTTTTCCGGTTTAACTCAAGGAGATCTTATTCATACATCGCTAGCTTCTTTTTTTGCTTGGAGTGAGAAAGAGCCGTCTCCTGATCATTATCCTTATGAAGAATGGAAAACGAAGGATCAAAGAGCTCATCAACACCTCTTGCGTTTATTTCAAGAAGAGCCTTTGGCAGAGGCGAGTTTAATTCATCATTTATCTGAGCGTATCCCTTTTCGATCCAAAGTTTATCTGGGAAATAGCTTGCCGATCCGTGAGTGGGACCAAGCCGCTTCTTATCATGCCCATCACTTTCAGATGGCTTGCAATCGAGGGGTCAATGGAATTGATGGTCAACTTGCCACTTTTTTTGGGTTTTGTTCTTCCGAACAAGAAAATTGGGCGATCTTAGGGGATTTGACCGTTTTATACGATTTAGTTGCTCCATGGATTACCTCTCAATTGTCGAATATTTCAGCCAATATCGTGATTGTGAACAATGGAGGGGGGCAGATTTTTTCCCGGATGTTCAGCCATCCGGTTTTTCAAAATCACCATCAATTGAATTTTGAGCCATTGGCTGATTTTTGGGGCTTGCGCTATGAAAGGTGGCAATCTATTCCAGATTCTATTTCTCCAAGTCATGGTGGGAGGTTGATTGAGCTGATTCCCAATCAAAAATCGACAGCTCGATTTTTAAAAAAATACTCAAGCATTAGAGGTGAAAAAAGTGGGGATCAAAATGTGGGCCTTGCCAGGATTTTTAGGGTTACCAGCTGATTGGAAGATTGTCGAATGTGAAAATTTGGCTCCATTTGATTGGCAAAAATTGCCATTAAATAGCCTTCCTGATTGGGGGCGGGCATTTAATGATTGGATCTATCGTGAAAAAGAGGAGCTCAATCTTCTGCTTGGATATTCTTTGGGAGGGAGGCTGGCTTTACATGCTCTTATTGATCAACCTCAACTATGGAGTGGTGCCGTGATTGTCTCGGCTCACTCGGGATTCAGCGATGAAAGAGAGCGTCATCTTCGCAAAGAACGGGACTTTGAGTGGGCGAGACGGTTTGAATCTGACGATTGGAATTGTTTGATGAAAGATTGGAACTCTCAGGATGTGTTTAGCCAAGATGTTTTTTCTTTTAAACGAAATGAATGGGATTATCAAAGAGATGTTCTTGCGCAGGCTTTAAGAGGAGGCTCGATTGGGGGCCAGAAGGATCTTCGCCAACAGATTGCTGCACTGTCGTTTCCCATTCTTTGGATCACTGGTCGTCGCGACCACCGCTATTGCGAGTTGGCTCAATCTTTAACCTTTTCTCATTCGCTATCTCGTTGGATATCGGTTCAGGGGGCTGGACACCGGATTCCTTGGGAAAAACCCCACTGTTTTTCTCAGATCATTTCACGCTTTTTGCACCAAGAGTGCCATTTGGGTTGAAGGGAAAGCTTGGGGGATGCCTCACAAAATCGCACTCCTCTGTGCGTAAGGAGAGTGTATTAACACCTGTTGAATCTCAAGATGCAAGGTGATCTGTTGTTCGGTGCCATTTTAACCTGGGGAGTTTTTGTGCTGCAACGTCAAAATGGGGCCATTGCGCCCAAAGATCATAATCTCCTATGATGTAAAAACGAGTTTGCGCACGGGTGATTGCGACATTCAATAGATTGGGTTTTTTCGATGCCCAATCTATTGCACGGTAAGTGGTCTTATCTGCACCCAGAACAAAAAACACTGTAGCAGCTTGTTTGCCTTGAAAGGTATGGACTGTTCCAATCCCTTCCCTGATCCATTTTAGAAGGGGGTAAAATGGGAATTCTTTCTCGAATAACTTTTTCAGTGTTTGATCGGATAAAAGACGAGATTGAATTTCCGTGACAATCTCTCGAAAAGGAGAGATCACATAGATGTCGGTACTTTTCATTTTGATGAAACAATCGATTAATAAATCAATGAGCGCTTCTCCTTGATTCTCAACATATTGTTTATTGCTCACCTCTCCTCCAACGTCCCACCAGCAGCTTGGAGGTAATGAGGTCTCGATGACAGCATCAGTTGCAAGGAGCATGCTTCCATCATAAGCAATTGTATTGGCTATCGTGAACATGGGATCTAAACATCTTCGATGAACGCGCAAAGGAGAGCCCAACCACGCCTCCTCCTGAGTCTCTCTCATCAACCCAAATAGACTCACTCGATCCATCAAATTTTGGACGGAAACCTGTGAAGGAGCCCACTGAAGAGTGCGATCGTTTATTTTTTTCTTTGCCATTCCATCGATGATTTCAGGGGGGATTGTCGTAATGGGTTCTATTTGAAAGGGATCGCCAATTGAAACCACTCTTTGAGCTCGCCAAATAGAACCGACAGCGGCTTGGGGGGTTGCTTGTCCCGCTTCATCGATCAAAACCCAGCCAAGAGTGGCAGGTTCTAAGTAGCGAAAGAGTCTTGCAATCGAAGCAAAAGTGGACGAGATGACCGGAATCAAAAGAAAAACACTTTGCCAAGCAAGTCGAGTATCTTCTGCAGTCGATGGAGTTTTCCCTTGCACAAGATTGCTGATGGCCATGAGATTCCCTCGAAATCCCCCTTTCAAGCGGGACGTTTCTGCTATCCATGCCTCATGCAAGGTGGTGGCTGCAATAAATAATTCTGAGCGGGCAGTATTCAACTCTTCTGTCTGGTAAAAAGAGTGGATCTGCGTTTCCATTTTTTCTACTTCATGAGCTCCTTGGGGTAAACGAGCCTTCGGATGAGCCTTTTTCAATGTGTCATAACTTTCTTGAAAAAAATGAAATTGAAGAGCTCGATCGAACGTTTTTTCTCTGATCTCATTTTCGAGAGCATGGTGTTCGATTTGTTTTGCATTCAGTTCTTTTATAGCAGTTTTAATTTGCTGAAGATCAGCAATCGTTTGAATTTTTTCGTTTAAATGAGCTTCAAAATTTTTTGCCCATTCAGCAGCAGCTTTGGTTTTTAACATCCGCTTCAATTTTCCTGGACGCAGCTCCCTTAACAGCACCTCGCGCTCTTCCATGAGGTTGAACTTTTTTTTGATATCGCTTTCATTTTGAAAAAGTTCAGATAGCTCATGTTGAATCCTTTCAGATTCTTTTTCTTCCTTTTCAAGTGCCTGATATTCCTTTTCATAATAAGTGGCGAGGGTATGGCCATGGAGCTCTTCATGGAGATGAGCAAGCCTATCTAATTGACCTATGATGTTTTCTTGGTGTTTCTTTGTTGCAATAAAAGTTTTTTTTGCTTGCTGAAACGAAGCCCCCTCATAATTGTCGACCCATTCCCAAATGCGCGATTCTCCTTCTCTTTCGTTTCTCAACATAAAAATTGTTTCAATAAATTGGCGGCAATTCTCCGTATTGCCTAATGTTGCTGAGATAAGCCCCCAAGCATCATTTTCATTTAACCCCAGCATTTTTGTCGCAATAGGTTCAAGATAAGATGCTTTTTTAAAAAGATCACCGATTTGGGAGCGTAAAGGGAGCTCTCGGGATAGATTTTGTATAGCACTATTATTAGATGAGGCAACAAGCATTTCGTATCCCAGAAGAGATGGATCAAGTTCGCTAATGAAGATCGGATCGTGATTTTCAAAATTAACGGCTTGGCGGGCAATAAAAGCATCTTTAGGAGATTTAAACTGTGAGAGTGCATCAGCGCGCGCGACAATATTTTGTGCAATAATTTCCCTGAGGAGTGATGTCTTTCCGGTTCCTGGAGGGCCGTTCACAGAAAAAATCCCCCCTGATTCAAGAGTCTCAAAGACAGCATTGATTGCAAATTGCTGCATTAAGCTCTGTTGTTGATTGGGAGGAGAGGGCCAGCGGCCGGATGGAATTTTGTCGGGACGGATCATCTCAAAAATGATCTGAGCTCCTTTTTCACCTTTGAGGGAGATTCTTCCTTCATGATGTTGACTGAGATAACGATCAATGGGTTGCCCTCGGTGTTTCATCAAAGAAATCGCTGCAGATTCGATATCTTGAATGTAGAAACTGTTGAGGATGGGGACATCTCTTCCGTTTTTGATTAAAGGGTCTTTAGCTTCGATTGATCTGTCGCCATCAAGAGATTCAATCATCGCAATCGGGTACCCCTCAGGTTGATAACCTGCCCAATCATAAAGGAGATGGACCAGTTCAAAAAGACTTTTTCCATCAAGATAGCGCCCTTTTTTATTAGGTTCTTTCATCAATTTTTCCGGCAGTATCTCTGAAAATTCTTCCCGAAGCGTCACGATCAAGCGATTAACACTTTTCCAGTATTTTTCAATTGACAGGAGCTTCTCATTTTCTTTAATAAGCCTCCCATGAGCCCAAGGGAGCGTCGATAGACTGAGGGTTCCAAATAGAGGGATTCCGTGGGTTGTGAGGGTGAGGCGTGCAAAACAGGTCATAGAATTTGCATTGCCACAGTTGCGCCAATTAAGAGATTGGCAATTGCTTTGCTCTTTTGCGAAGTAATGACGGGCACGGTCAGCTGTTTCTTCAGTACTAAAAAGTCCTAGATAGAGAGAATATCCCTTGGCAAAAGGGGTTGAGGGGTTGTTTTTTTCAATAAGGGGGGCATTAAGCCAGGCAAGTTTTTCGTTTAGATTGTCTTGAGCGTAAATTTTTTGTCCTTTTTTAGGACTATCAAGCGTATTTTCAAGATGATAGGGAGAAAAAAACTCAACCAGAGCCCAGTAATTTAATATGGCTTGTTTATGCTCTAAAGAATCGGACGGTTGCACGGATTTATTTCCATATTCACAATGATCGAATGTGATGAGTGAGTGATTGGAGTTTTAAGTTTCTCAGAACCTGTTTAACATCTTTGATCACGATGCTTTGCTGCTATAACAAATCATCGGATCAAAGATTTTGCAGAGGTTCTAAAACCTCCGATCATTTATCTCTGGGCTTTGCGGCTTAACTGGAAAGGCCGCATCATCATGTTATCTTCATGGTCGATAATATGACAGTGCCATACGTACCCAGGGCCTCCAGGATAACCGAATTTATCTTTTTTTTGGCCCATTTTTGTTGTTGGATCGAAAAGAAACCGATTCTGTCCGGCAGACACTTTGTCGATAGGAATGTCTTGAGGCGACCAGCGGACCACGAGCCGTGTGACTGTGCCGGGATACATTTTGATTGTATCTTTCCATCCATACTCATTAGGATCGCAGGGGATAATAGGGCCTGTCAAAAATGGGGTCACATCAGGGTTGCCTCCTAACTTGTGTGTGCTTAAGTAAGAAAAAGGGGATC
The DNA here is from genome assembly GCA_044326545.1 of Parachlamydiaceae bacterium. Taxonomy (GTDB): domain Bacteria; phylum Chlamydiota; class Chlamydiia; order Chlamydiales; family Parachlamydiaceae; genus JANWJE01. The sequence continues at coordinate 29,669 of JBIRBM010000019.1, forward strand.
CGTAGGTATAAACCGTCCCGGGAGGCACACCCTCTGGCCGATCTTGATTGTTATCCCAAGCCGTTTCGTAAAGGTCTCGATAAGAATTTGGGCAAGTAAAAGGAGGAACGATATTTCCAAGGTAAAACACCTGCCGATTCAAAATTTGAAACTGGACTAAGTGCAGATGGATGGGGTGAACATCGGGAGTGAGGTTAACGATCTCCCAAATTTCTGTTGAACCCACTTGTGGAATTTCTGTGACAAAAATAGAGCCTTTGTTATAGGGGACCGAATCGGGAAGAGGCTGGTTATTATAGGGGTTGCGTCCATCATAACTGGCGTTATTGCATAATACGACAACAGGAGCCGTTGAATAAGGATCTTCTTGTTCAATCAAGACAAGACTTCTTGTTAGGTTTGGAACGACCCCTTCCGCTAAGTCGCCATTTTTATCGGCCAATCTTACAATTTTTCTTTTACCTTTGCGCAGCACAGCTCCAGGGGTTGCCGGATTAAAGCTCTTATCGCGCGATGACAATCTCTTTTTTACCCGAAATTCAAGAATTAAGCCTTCAACATTTGGATCGAATAGAGTGCCTCCGCTAGGAAAAGGGGCGGGAGCATCGTTATTCAATCTTAACACTTGATTGTCGAATCCTGTAAAATCGAGGATGATGTCCATGCGCTCTCCGGGTGCGAAAAATAATCGAGGAGAAGTAAAAACAGGGCCTAGATCAGGATTGTCGGGGGGGCAAAGATTGGATGGATTGTAGGTAAAGGGAACAAAACTCTCGATATTGACCGGAGCATCAAGTAATCCTCCATCAGTTCCAATCTGCCAAATGTCGGGAACCGATCCGTTTGAGGGGTTGTGAGAGGTTAAGAAGAGAGACAGAAACCGGGCATTGCAACCATTCACAAGCCTGAAGCGATATCTTCGAGGTTCCACCTCAAGATAAGGCCAGCTCTTTCCATTAACGCACATCACATCTCCAAAGAATTCAGGGATGGCATAAGGATTAATATCGGGATTACCTGGCGGCCCATTTAACCCAGCTGTCAAAGGATTTCCGTCAGGGAAGAACAGTTGGCCATGCTCATCAAATTGACGATCGGCTATCAACATTTCAATTTCGAATTCTCCCCTTGGAAGAGGAGGAGAGACGGATGTTTCAGGTTCTCCTTTTATAAAATAGAAACCCGCTTGTCCGGCGTAAACATTTAAACGGGTGAGTCCAAGAACGTGGTCATGGAACCAGAGGGTGGTAGCCGATTGGCCATTGGGATAGGCATACTGATTTGTGACGTAAGTGGAGCCTTTCAGTTCTTTTTTGGGTGTAAACCATGAATCAGGTTCTCCATCGGAAAACGATGGAGTTGCAGCTCCATGCAAATGGACAGTCATCGGTTGGGGCCCTTCGTAAATCCCGGGATTTCCTTGAGGCATCCCCGTACCGAAAGGATAAGTGACAGGGTCGTAAGTATCAAATCCCTGTCCGAATTGAGGCCATTTTAAAGGATTGGCCCACTGAAAACTTAAATCGACGGTGAGAAATTTTTGAAGCAGCGGCCCTTTAAGTTTACGTCCTTTGATATCTTTAAACGGGACAAGATCATTTTTATATGTGACATTTGTCTGTTTATAACGCTCGCTCACGATTGTGTGGGCAGGATAAGAGGGCCCATAGGTGTTTTTTCCATCACTGATTTGATATCCCCACATGTAGGTCCCTTTTCTGGGGTTAATCGTCGCAATCGGCTCGCCTGTCTCTACGCTTTTATAAGTCACACTTTCGGGTAGTCTCTTATAAAATTTTTCAGGAAGGATTTTTTGCTGAAATTCTGTCGCAGTGACAGTGAGTTTTTTTGTTCCATCCACCCTTTTTCCATTAAATGTTGGGAGCGGATCGACAAATTTTGGAATTGTTGAGCCGTCCAAAACATGCTGTTGAATTTGTTGATTTCCTTGCAGATCAGGAGAAAAAAGGATTGCAAGGAAAAAGGGGAGGCATTTGATCAAAAGGGAGTGTCGATGAAACATGTTTGACTCTAGATTAAATATTGCGTTATTATGAAAGTGTGATGTAGACGGAGTGTTCAGCCGGGAGTGGATCGCAAGGTCGTTTGCGCGGCCCTTTTGGCTCTGCCCGTCGGCACCTTGGGCATGCATAGTACCCTTCATCAGATGAAGGCGAAATAGAAACGAAGAGAGGCCGGTCGTGATGTGAAGCCAATGCGTTTTCTTCTGGTTCGAAGGCATCGAGATTGAGCAAGAGGGTTGATAAAAGACATACGCTTAAATAAAGAAGGGCAGAGAGAATACAGTGACGCGATGATTGCATGGACAGATCCTTTTTGTTTATAAAAACGTCCCCTTATAGTGAAACGTTGGCTAGTTTGTCAATTAATTTTTTGTAAGGTAAGTTGAAAATTCTAAAGTGCAGTTGGGTCATCTCTAGGGCGTATCATCAATTGATCATCACCCTTGATTCGAGTGCTTTCCAAGCGATGTGACCACCCGCTTGAGAAATCATCTTCAATAGAGGCGATGAGCAATTGATGACACGCCTTAATTTGTTTTGTTTTTTTTCGTTGTTGAGTTTATTGTTTTTTCGAGTGTCGTCGTTTTTTTTATCATGATGCTCCATGAATACCTTCTTAGAATAAAACAAGCAACGCAATAGGTGAGTATGACAGAACGATTTTTTTCTTCATGGATCCCCTTGAAACACTACGCCGATATTCGATTAGAAAAAACGGACGATGGGATAGGAAAAATTACGATCAATCGGCCTGAAGTAAGGAATGCTTTTCGCCCCGAGACAGTACAAGAAATGCAAGAAGCATTCGAAATATGCCGTAATGACCCTTCGATTGGGGTCGTGATTTTGACAGGGGAGGGTCCGCATGCTTTTTGTTCAGGAGGGGATCAGCGGGTTCGTACTGAGGAAGGATATCTAGGCAAAGATGGGATTCCTCGTTTAAATGTCCTAGATTTGCAAAAACAAATTCGCTCCCTTCCAAAACCTGTCATTGCAATGGTTGCCGGCTATGCAATTGGGGGAGGGCACGTTCTTCACATCGTCTGTGACTTGACAATAGCAGCCGATAACGCACGGTTCGGTCAAGTGGGCCCTCGTGTAGGATCATTCGATGGCGGCCTCGGAAGCAGTTATCTCGCTCGGATTGTTGGGCAAAAAAAAGCACGCGAAATCTGGTTTCTCTGCCGGCAATATAACGCACAAGAAGCTCTTGAAATGGGGCTGGTTAACTGTGTTGTACCCCTAGAAAAACTTGAAGAGGAAACGCTTAAATGGTGCCGTGAAATTCTTCTGCATTCCCCCCTAGCCCTTCGTTGTCTAAAAGCTTGTTTAAATGCTGATTGCGATGGCCAAGTAGGGCTTCTTGATTTAGCCGGTAACGCAACGATGCTTTATTACATGTCAGAAGAGGCTCAAGAGGGAAAAAATGCCTTTTTGGAAAAACGAAAACCCGATTTCACGCAATTTCCCCGTTTACCATAAGAAGAGGAACAATGTCGCACCAAACGCAAACATCATGTCCATTGAATGAGTCCAAAAATTTTTGGAAGGGGTCGTGTTTAGCTGCCCGTCCAAGAACCTTGCCGGTTTCTTTTCCACCCGTGATTGTGGGCACAACATTGGCTTGGACTCAAGTCGATCATCTTAATTGGTTGATTGTATTTTCTGCTCTTCTATCCTCTTTAGCCATTCAGATTGGGACCAATCTTGTGAACGACGCCCTAGATTTTAAAAAAGGGGCCGATGGGATGGATCGACTTGGCCCTAAGCGGATGACTCAAGAGGGGGTATTATCATTTAGCCAAGTTTTAAGGGGCGGGGGGATTTGTTTTGCTTTTGCGTTGTTGTTTGGGATTCCTTTGATAGTGGCGGCAGGATGGCCTCTTGTCTGTATTCTTCTTGTGTCGATTGCCTGCGGTTATCTTTATACGGGAGGTCCTTTTCCCTTAGCTTATACAGGCATTAGCGATCTTTTTGTTTTGATCTTTTTTGGTTGGATTAGCACCGGCACCGTCTATTTTCTTCAAACTGGCAACATGACTCTTGCCTGTTTTATTGCAGCCACTCAAATTGGCTTATTGGCCATCGTTCCTCATGCGATCAATAATTTGCGGGATCATGTCTGTGACGCACGCGTCAATAAGCGCACTCTTGCTGTCCGTTTTGGGGTTCAGTTTGCTCGTCTCGAAATTTGCTCTCTTTCCCTTATTCCATTTATCTTGGGATTCGCTTGGCTGAAAGAGGGGAATGCAGGGATGACTTTTTTCCCTTTTTTAGCGTTGCCTCCTATCGTTGAGAATCTTCGTGCAATTTACAGAACTCATCCCAGCTCCAATTACAACCAATTTCTTGCCAAGAGTGCATTGTGTCAACTGTTGTTCAGCTCTCTGCTTGCTTTAGGGATTTTAGTCGGATGATCTTAAGTTATGCTTTCTATGAATTAGAACCGATTAGCTCGCTGAATGCGATCTCTCGCCCTTTGCCCAGAAAGGGAGCCCTCTTAAAAGTTTCGTTTGAATGGGGAGGGACCGGTTATGCTGATTGCCATCCTTGGCCTGAATTGGGAGATCTTTCTTTGGCAAAACAGTTAATGGAATTAGCTCAAGGAAACATGACAGCACTGACTCGTTCTTCTCTTTGGTTTGCCTCTTTAGATGCGAAAATCCGATTCGAAGAAAGGGGCGCTCTGTCCTCTTTAAATCCTCAGAGAAGTCATCTTTTAGTCCCTGATATTTTTCAATTGACTCCTTCTATTGTTGAACAGATGATTGAAAAAGGGGTCACTCATGTCAAGTTGAAGATGGGGCGCTGCATTGAGCATGAGGTTAAATATTTGCATCTCTTATTTTATCGGACCCCTCTTAAGCTTCGCTTGGATTTTAATGAAACATTGACTGCACAGTCATGTTCATTGTTTTTAGATGCTATCGCTACAATGCGCGAAAATATCGATTTTATTGAAGATCCCTTTGCTTTTGACATTCCACAATGGATAGCTATTCAAAAGGAAGGGTGGATGTTGGCGTGTGATCGACAGGCGGCGATTGCCGCAGACCATCCTGAGGCAGCCGCAGTTCTTGTCATTAAGCCGGCGTTGCATCCTTTTGAGGATTGGAAAAAAAAAGGAGGGCAAATGCATATTACGACCTCTTATCTTGGTCATCCAATTGGTCAAGTTGCTGCAGCCTACGTTGCCTCTCAAATCGATCCTTCTTGCGCCCATGTCCATGGTCTGCTTTCTCATCATGTTTATCGCCCCACACCTTTTAGCCGTCAGCTGAATTGGGGCAGTCCCTTTTTTCTTCCTCCTCCTGGAACAGGATTTGGATTTGACTCTGAATTGGAGCAAATCGAATGGCTTCCTTTGAGCCCATTTACAATCATGCAATTTTGAAAGCTTTCAGGCAGCGGAAATATGACGTTATTTATTTCAAATGGGATTAGGATGAAAATTTCGTGGGAAAATCAAGCGTCTTATTTGTTGCTAAATTCAAATTATTCTCAGGATGATCGTCAGCGATTTTATCGCATTTTAGATTTGGCTACAGACTGGCCGGGGCATTTTTGGTTGTCAACTTCTGGATCATCGATCAAAAAGTGGGTAGGCCTTTCAAAAGAGGCGATGTTATCCTCAGCTCAAGCTGTAAATCAACATCTTAGTAGTCATAGCAAAGATCGGTGGGTCAATCCTCTTCCCTCCTTTCATGTAGGAGGGCTTGCCATTTTTGCTCGTGCTTTTCTAACCGGCGCTCAGGTTTTTGATTTCAGGGAGTTTGGGCAAGGTAAATGGAAAGCAGATGCATTTTACAATTATGCCGCAGATGTAAAAGCGACATTGACAGCCCTTGTGCCCACGCAACTGCATGATCTTGTTCTTCTTAACAAGAGGGCTCCTTCAACTTTGCGTGGTGTAGTCATAGGGGGAGGCGAACTGTTACCCGATTTGTATGACAAAGCGATGGCGCTTGGATGGCCTATTTTACCAAGTTATGGAATGACAGAATGTGCCTCCCAAATAGCAACAGCGCCCCTTGAAAGTTGTGAAAAAGGCTCACTCCCTCCCTTGAAGTTGTTATCTCATATCCGCGCAGTTGAGGCTGAGGGACGCCTTGCTTTTTCAGGTCCTTCTCTTTTGAGTGTCTATGCGTTTATAGAGAGTGAAGAGGTGACATTTATCGACCCTAAGCAAGAGGGGTGGTTCATCAGTGAAGACCTAGGGGTGATTAAAAATCGATGTGTTACAATGTTGCGAAGGGCAGATAAAATGGTGAAAATTGGAGGGGAAAATGTTGATTTAGCATCCCTTGAGAATCATTTACAAACACTGCGCCTTAGCATGGCAATTGAGCCAGAGGTAACCCTTATCATTCTGCCTGATCAAAGGTTGGGGTCTCTCCTGATTTGCGCGTCCAATAGCCTCAATCAAGAGGCGATTGCTCCCCTTTTGAGACGTTATCAAGACACTGTTTTACCATTTGAGCGGATTCGAAAAATATCTCTTGTCCCGCAAATTCCTCGCTCTTGCCTTGGAAAAATCATGAAAAGCGAATTGATCTCGTTAGTATCGGCCCAGCCAAAAAACATCGCTGATTAAGAGACCTCAAAAACAACGTTAATCGGGCAAGGGTACGAGCTAGGAAATAGACTTCTTCCAGAAACTTCATTTACTTGCTAAAACCGCCATTTTTGGCATCTTTTTTGTAAAATTTTTCGACCGTATGCACGCATACGCTCTCAAAATTTTCAAAACAATCTGCTCAAAAAGGGCAATTTTTTCAA
>JBIRBM010000043.1:0-11974 GCA_044326545.1 Parachlamydiaceae bacterium
CGCTGTTTTGATTCGTACGAACACATTCTGGATAGTTGTTGCGATGCCTGGAACAACTTCTGTTCAACAGTCGGTGCTGTACGTCAATTATGTACGAGAGAATGGGCAAGAACTAAAAGTTATTTTTGATAAATGGTATAAATTTCTCGCAAAGCAATTCTTGAATCACCTTCGGTATATTTCTTTCTCTCATTTTACAACGGCAACATGAGAGACATCAAATATCTTGGCAAAATCACGATAGGACATTTCAAAATAATAAGAGGGTGTCTGGAAAATCTAATAGATCCTCTTTACATTCATTAACTTCTGATTTAATGTGCAATGATAAACCATCTAAAGAGGACGTTTCAAAACTTGTGCTTTGAAGGAGGAAGAGTATGCATTCATTGGATGTTCATTGCGTTTTTGTTCCAAATATAGCCGATTTTCCAGAAAGAGATCGCGATCTCTCCACTATTTCTTCTGATTCTATTCGCGACCGTAAACTTCTTTTTGACCGATATGATAGTCGTTTGTCAAAAGCTATAGATGCAATCGAACCGATTGATTTTCTTCAGTTTTCACCAGATCAGATTCACAAAAAAAATAGTGTGATGACAGATGTGAAATTGCGGTGGATCCATCATCGGTGGTCTCCTCCCAATTTTTCCTATATTTACCATACAGAAGATCAAAATTCTTCTGCTGGCAGTGATCACTATATTCTAAAAGTATCTAAGCATCCCCACCGGCAGACACTCCGCGTTGCCCATTCATCTTGCGAGGATCATCCTGATATGGAACCAATCCCTTTTGGATTGCTGAGCGTCGAACAGCAAGACGAGGCAGCAAAAAAACTACATGATTTGGGAAATCCTTTAGACGAAACCTTGACTCGTTTAGTTTATCGTATTTTACATGATCATGAGGCATCTTTATGTCGAGATCAAACAGTGACTTATCCGGCAAAATATGAAGTCGTTGCAGGTTATAAAAAACAAGAAAATCCAATACAAAAGATTGGCTTCGAATTAGAAATCTCATCGAGAGAAAAGGCTGTATTAATTTTTGAAAAAAATCAGGAAACTCGTATTGGAAAGGGATCATACAAAAAGGTTTGGAAAGTGTTTTCTCTGCAAGAACCTGCTGTGCGAGTTCACACGTTTTCTGTTCTTCATTTCAGTCAAGAACAAGTCGCCATTGAGGAGGCGCAACTGGCAAATCAGGAGGCATTGAATTTAAGTCATGAAGGATCAGCTCGATCAAGTAATCATGTTAAACGGCCTAATCCCACATCAAAAAGTTATACTTATCATACCATAGCCGATCGGGAAGAGACCTGTTTTAGAACTTATAGCGAATGTGCTTGGGTTGCCAAGGTTCACAGAATCTCATATTATCCGTTTAATCAAACAAACAAGAGTTATCAACAGCAAGTGATGGAAATGGATTACTATCCGAGCGATTTTTTTTCACTGCTAAGTGAGGTGACAGACGATGTAAATAGACAAAATGAACTTTTCCTTAGCCCTATCATGAAGATGGACTATACCCGTCAAATTCTTCAAGTCGTCATGGTTTTGCATCAAGATGGCAGAGTTTATCGCGATTTCAAATTAGAAAATTTTCTCCTTAAGGATAATAAAATTTATTTGACTGACTTTGGCTATTGTATTTCGAAAACTGAGCTGAAAAGGATTAGAGAAAGCGCGGGGTCGCTCGCATACGTCCCTCCAGAAGTGGTGACCTCCAAATGCAATATTTACTCCGAGAAGTTGGATGTGTGGGCAGTGGGGTGCATATTGTGGTTATTGTGGTTTGAAGACTTTTACCCCTGGTTTCCCGAGATGATGAAGGAACAGCCCGATTTCAACAAAACGAAAAAAATGATGTTCAACTATGAAAGGGCAGGAGGGGTGATGAATGGCGTTGATTCTAGAGAAACAATCCGACAATCATCGCACCCAATGCGCTCTATTATTTATCAAATGATGCGTTATCATCCAAAAGACAGAATTTCTGTTGAGACTGCTTGGAATTTAATTCAAAGTCTCGAAAAAGACACATCATTCACTCACCTTACGCGCCAAGAGCGCCACTTGGGTTGAACGTGAGTGACAAAAAATAGGTGTGAAATGGGCATTGTTCCATACATACTCTCACAGGGGTTTGCTACATCTCCCGGTTTACAAGATGAGATGTTGAGATAAGATGTAAGCTGTGCATAGTGAATCGGAGCTATGCCCTTCACCGCTTTTATCTGCCCGATCCCACACTATCTTTTTCGTTGATTTTTTTTGTTTTTATTATAAATGTTTTTTTAGTATAATGATTTATTTTTGATTTTTAGTTTCAAATAAAAAATCATCTTAAAAACTTTAATGATAAGGACAAATCAATGAGAAGTTATTTAGAATGCTTAAAAATGGTGTTGTTTCAAAATTATGATCAAAAAATAGCATGGGCAAATGCAAGTGATGAGGAAAAATCTCGACAATCCCGCAAGCTCTTTCATGCTAAAAATATGATCTATTCAGGTATTGCACTAGCAGCCTTTGCTTGTTTAGATTTAGCTTATTCGTCTTATTTTACACGCTTAATTATTGATTGTGCTCAAATCACTCTTTCTCCAAAGATATCGCTTCTAGTTGTCAGTCAAAGTATTTCAATTATAGGGGGGATAGTAGCTTTGGTTGGAATGAAGATATTGTATCATAGCATACCCTTGATCAGCAATTCGACTCGTTAACCCAGTCATAGTTAACCCAGTCAATTCAGGACGTTGGGCTATTTTTATCACTCCCCTCGGGTTTCAATCCTGAGGGTTTGACGCCCTCAAACATCACGTTATTTTTTTGAAATGGGATTAGATCGCGCGCAGATGATCGGTCGGGATATAACCCATCATTCCTGGATGATTGATTTTTATCCAATTTCCTTCTTTAGTCATTTCCAATATTTGAACGTTTGATCCGGCCGGCAAGGGTTGATGCGTCAACTGCGAGTCATTGAGATCGGCTCCTCGATAAAATCCTGACGATTTAATTAAAATTCCTTCAAGGGGAGGAAAATAATAGAAAAACAAGGCATTCACGAGGCATCCCGTCATCAGAATTGAGCAGACAACAGTCAATTTGCGCAAGGCAGGAGAGGGGAACCAAATGAAGAGCGAGGCGGTCACAAACGTGAGGGCGATACATCCCAAAAAAAACGTAACATTTTGAGAAAGAGAATAGAAAACACTCTTTTTTTTCTGCGGTTGATTTTCAGTTGAGGCCAGCCCTAGCATCTGTTGTGCTTTTATCAGATGAGAGGATAAAATTGAGGAGGCAAGATTGTTCTTTAACGCGCGCCGATAGTAAAGAATAGCCCAAGGATATTCCCCCAATTCGAAGTAAAGATTGCCCAGGGCTTCATTCAAATCAGATGAGTTTGGCACCTCTTCTTTCATTGATTCGTATAAAAATAATGCCTGATTAAATGCGAGCTTTCGCTCTTGGTAGTGGGAGGCTTGAATCCCTTTTTGGTAATAAGTCTGAGCATCTTTCATCCTTTTTTCTGTTGATTGTCCAGATAAAGAAGACATAACACACAACGTTAAGAAATAATAGATCAGCTGTTGCATCGTCATGATCAATCATCCTGGTTGTTTTTGGAGCGTGTTGATAAACTATTTGATTACATGATCGGGTAAGAAAAAGCAATTAAACTTTTCATAATCTCTGTCAGTCATTATGATCAATTTTTTTAATTTTAAATCATCTTAAGCGCAAAGAGCACTCTTTGTGCCTAAGGTGAATTTTAAGACTTTCAACACAGAGGAAATATGACAAATCGCTTATCTACAAAAGAATATTGTAAACGTTGGTTGATTTACCTGACACTCAGTAGTATGGTCTTGGCATTTCACCAACCGGCAAAATTAAGTGCTCAAGAGTGTTGCAAGATAGTAGAAGAAGAGGATTGCCAGCGCTCGACAACCGCTAAAATAGTTGCGGGAGCCTCTATCCTGGCATTAGTTGGAGGAATTGCTTGCTTGACATGCTGTACGTCGCACAAAAACCATTCTCATTCCTCTTCAAAAAATGGTTCTTATTCCTACGGTGATTCTTATGACTCTTATGGTCACGGCGGGGATTCATACAACCGCAGTTGGAGTGAATACGATAAAAGCAGTTACGAACATCAAGGACACTATCACTCTGATTATCACTCCTCTCATTCCCATCATCATGATTCCGCTTTTCGAGAAAAGGTTGGAAATGAGATTCATCCAAAGTCGGACCCTCAATTTTTTCAGAGGGATTTAGAAGGCAATATGCCTGCTCGAATCCGTAAGTTAGCTCGTTCTAAGGCTCTTGCTGAATCAGTTTCGATAACGGGGGTTTTTCACACTCATCCAACCCATTCTCTTTCAGCCAAAGGAAGTGCAACAGCTCTTGTTCAACTTCCTGATGGGACAACTCAGATATTAGGGACTCTGCCCTTTTCTTCAACTTCGGGAGCATCCCTCTGTTGCGGCCCTTTTGTCCAAAAAGGAACTTATCTGTTTAGGTTGACTGTTGATGAGGGAACTTATCTGTCCTCTTACACTAAAGTGGGATCGATTGAAGTGAATGTGAATGGATCAAAAGTAGAGAATCGCGACTTTTTTGCTCCGGCTCAGGTTTCAGGCCATTATGAACCGGTCCCTTGTGAATATAGCCTTTAGAAGCGGTTCAAAATACTTTAAAGCACTTTTTTGCCTCTTCCATCAATTGTGCACTCTCAAATGTTTTCTCTTTACCGTATTGCAATGATTGGAGTTTATCAATAAAGGAATGAACCTGAGCCAGTTCTCCTTTATTGGTAAGATGGACGGTTTCAGTCGATCCTAGCGGAACCACTCCTTTTTCCCACAGACGATGCCAAAAGGCTTGTTCCAATCCTTGCAAGCTTCCACTCTTTAAGGCCTCTTTAAAAAGTCTTTCACTTTTCGTCTCCCAAAGAATGGGATGATTTTTTTTCTTTTTTTGTTGATATTTTTGTAATCCAAGGAGGAGGGCAGCTAGAAAAATGATCCACATCACCCCTTTGCCTTTTTCCGTATGAGGCGTTAAATGAAGGGGATAGGTGAGTGGAGATTTTTTTTCTAATGGACTGACCTCAGGATCAGGCCATGTTTGCGTTGAAGGGGGAAGCGGAAATAAAGGAGGAATCGAGAGATGGGGAACAGGTGGCGGAGCACCCTCTTGAATCTTCAAGGGAATTGGGGAAGTTTTCTGGATGACATATTGCCTTGACTCTTGATCAAATGACGAAAATTCGATCGAAGGAATTGCGTTCATTAAGTTATTGAGAGGAATAAGCTCCAGATAAAAAATTTTCATTTCTCCTTTAACTTCCGATAAAGGAGGAAGATCGTTCAATTGAAAAAATCCACTAAAACCGGGCTGACATTTTAAATTAGGTAAAGTTGCGTCTGCAAGATTTGTAATTCCCGACATTTCGACTTTTAATTCGATTGCATCTCCTATTGCGGCAACGTGTGTTGAATTGAGGCTCAGCTTAACTTGAATTTTTCCTAAAGCCCCCGTAAACGAAAGAGGGTGAATCGAGGAGGGAAAGGGTTTAACTTCGATTGTCATGACAGGAGCTTGCGCTTTTAAAAGAGCGGCATCGTAAATTTTTTGACCATTTTTCTCGCGATAGGCATGCCCTTCAATAAAAGAGGGGCCAAAGGTAAAGATGCCCAATTCAGAAGCCTCCACCTCTTGTGTGATCTCTTGAATTGTTGTCGATTGGAACTGATAGTCCTTAATTTGGATATCCCCCACTTTTTTAAAGTGCTCTGGATGAACTAAGGGGAGGTCTGATCGGGTCAGATCGACACTTTGATTGTAAAGGATGCGATAACGAAGCCGGGTCCGCTCACCCGGATAAAGGGTTGCCGGTCCTTCAATAGAGGCTTCTAAACTAAACATTAGGGGATCTGATTGTGTCAGATGAGGCTGATCTGTCTGCTCTGATTGTGCAGAAGCGAGAGCCGCATGGAGTGTATAAGAAGAGGGGGAGGAGCTGAATATTTTACCGTTAATTTTCACTGAAATTGAAGGAAGAATATAGAATCCTGCAGGTTTTGGTGGTAATTCAAAGCCATAAATTGAGACCCAAGTATCCGAAGAAGGGGACATTTCCACTTCTTTAAGCAAAGAGACGTCTAATTTTTTTCCTTCTAGCAAAAAGGTCTCAGGATTGATTTTTTCTTCTTTATTATAGGTGATCGTAATCGTTCCTTTTAGAGGAAAATTGACATAGCTGTTTTTAGAGTCGATTAACGCATCCAGAAGCGGCGTGGCATCTAAAACATGGAATAAACTTAGGAAAAACAGAATCGTCAGGTAACACGTTTTACTGATCGCAAAGAGAAATCTTACCATGAATGAAGCTCCTCTTTGTTTTGCTCTACTTCTCCTTGATCTTCTAAATACATCTCTTGGATTTTTCTAAATTGCTCTTTTAACTCTTGATCTGTAGAGACGACCCCCTCTTTTTTAGGAGGAGATGTCATGAGATTGAGCGCTTTTTCCCATTGTTTAATGGCTTGCAACTCATAGGGAACGATCGATTCAAAATCAATAGATGGTCGATTAAGCCTCTTTGTCGCTTCTTTTTCTAATTGAAATCCTTGATCGAATAAAGGGATGACCTGATTCCACGGGATCTCTTGGCAGCGTGAGTCAGCCTCCCTATTTTCATCAAAGTGTTGATTTTGCTCTCTTAAGACTGAGGGGATAAATAAATCGGCATCACTCAACACGATCTCTTGCAGGTTTTTTAAAATCAGAGCAATTGTCTCTTTTTCATCTGTTTTGATTTCTTGCGCTAAACAACAGAGTTGTAATCCCTCTTTTGCCCTATCCAGGGTTTGCTGTAAAATGTCTTTGGCAGATCCCTCTTTTTTCACAAGAGAGAGAAATTGACAATAGCTTCCAATGAGAAAAAATCGCGCTTCCTCTACGTTGTCTTCATGGATTCTTTCGATGCTCTTTTTAAGAAGCAGAGCGGTTTTCTCGATTAAAAGTCTTTTGTTCTCGTCCACTTCCAATGCTTCGATTTGTTTGAGCTGGTTTTTTAAAGAGGAGATCCTTAATTGTTCCTGTAAAAAAAGAAGGTCATAGCCCAGTTTTACATATTGAAGCGCTTGATCTTCTCTAAACGTTAGAGGAAAAAGAATCTTCATTGCTTCCTTCCAGACCTCTTTAGCGGAGGAAAAATCTTGTTTTTCCAAACGGGTGAGGGCCAAAGAGGCGGCCTTGATCGATGTTTCCAATAACCTTCTGTCTGCTTCAGTTATTTTTTTTTCCTTTAAATGATTCCATATTGGAAAAAGAGATGCTCCTTGGAATTGGAAGTAACGAGCCAAAGAAGCGGAGGAGTCGATGTTGAATTGCTCTAAGCGATTGAGCCATTCGCCCATTGCTTTGTACAACAGGCTTGATAATGATTCCACTGTCCCGTTTTTTATCCATTGATCTGTTTGTTTTCTTGAAATGTCGTTTAACTGTTGATGAGCATGTTTTATCCATTGATTGAGAAGAAAAGAACTCTGACATAAGCCCTCCTTCTCCAAGAGATAGTCTTGGCATTCTAATTGACGGGCTCGATCAAAATATTTGAAACTTTGCCTGATAAAGAGCGCTTGAAGTTGTAAAGGGTAACCCTCTGTCATCTGCTTGGCGCATTCTAAATAGGCAATGCCTTGATTGAGGAATAGATGCTTTGCAAAGCGAGAAACAAAAAGGGCTTCGGGGTGAATTTTGCGAAAAAAAGATAAAGCCTTGATGGGCTGTGCCTCAATTAAATAGAGGGTGCCGATATTGTACAGAAGGCGTTCTTTTTTCCACTCCGGAACAGAAGAATGGAGTAATTCCTCGTAAAGATGTATGGTTCCTTGCTGATCATCAACTGTAGATAACGGTTCAACTTCTGCACTGCCTCTATTGTCTTTATTAACCGACATCACATGTTGTGAAGTCAAAATCGGTTGATTGTCATCTTGGCTCATGCAGAGGAGGGGGAAAAGAAGAGATAAGAGGGAAAAAAACTGGTTGATCATCTTCGCACATCGGGAAGTAAGAGAGTCAGAAAATAAAAAAGGAGCGCGAGGCCAAGGGGAATTTGATAGTATAAATCCATGATGAGCTCTTCCTTGTTGAACATGACCACTGTTTTTTCATTTTCAGGAGTTGTCGCATCTGATGCGGTCATGTGATTTAATTGATTTAAGAGCTCTTCTTCTAAATCTAAAGAAGACAATGCATTTGCCATATAATACCGTCCCTTTTCACGGCTTGCGAGAAGTTGTAAAATATCGGGCTCAAGTTTTGATAAGACAGGTTTGCCCTCAAACGACACATGAGGGATCGGTTCCTCCTTCATTCCACCCAATCCAATCGTAAGCAGCCTTAGATGGGATTCCTCACGATTGGGGAGTGCTTTTAAAATAGCCTCTTTTTCTTTTTCCTTTTCTCTTCCATTAAGTGTTGCCAGTTCCGTATCGCCTCCATCGGTGAACATTAACACAGTGTAACGCTTGGATGAGCCCTTTGGAAAAATCTCGTCGCTTAAAGAAGATAAAATGCGAGCCAAGCGGGTTCCTCCGACATCTCCTTGGTCAATATGGAGGTCTTTAATAGCTAAGCGTGTAAAGAGATAATCAAGTGTGGGAGGAACTACTGGGGTGAGTTCAGAGGTGAAAGCGTAAACGGAAATGGTTTGACCACGCAGTTGTTTGACAAGATCCTCCATGATTTCCTTGGCGGTTTCTAATCTTGACTGTCCATTATACCCATCCATCACGCCCATTGAAGCAGAGGTGTCGATTAAAAAAATCACTTCGTGAGGAGCCGTTCGATTTTGAGCTGCCCCTAGAGAGTGAGGGGATGGCGAAGAATAGCGGAGATTGCCAAATGGCTCCATTAAGGCAAGGCAAAGCAGGAGCCAGACCATTGCCCATCCAATCATTTTCGTATAGGTTAAGAGAGGAGAGCGCTCAACAAGTAAAGTCGAAAAATGAAGGGGATGAGCGTAAGCGGCTATGCTGTTTTTTCGGTAGCGTTGGAGGGCGATTTGTCCAATAAAATAAGGGACAATCAAGAAAGCCAGCATCCCTGCGATAGGAAAATTGAATAATACAGTGTATTCCATCTTAGGGTATTTTCCTCAATAAAGTGGAGTCTAAGAATAGAGAAGTAAACAGAAAGATCATGCTTAAAAAAATCAGATAAGGATAAAGGGAGACGCGATGGTAATCTGATTTTTTATCTCGAGAGTCTGTCGATAAGAGCTCTTCTTCAATGCTCCCTTTTTCTAGCTGATCAATATCTGAATAAATCTCTTGCAGCCCTTGCGCATCACTGATTAAGTAGAATTTTCCTCCGGTCAAACCTGTGATATTTTGCATTTGCCTTCGCTGAGGGGCGTACTCTGCAGTGGATAATACTGGATCAATATTAATGATATAGAGGCGGATATTCTGAGCTTTAGCAAAAGCTGCCGCGTCATCCAATTCAAGCGTTCTTAGACGATTGCCTTTATCTAATCGGTTAGGATCTTGAAATCCATCGGTGACGACGATCATGATGGCACTTTTAATCGTATAAGGGGGGCGTCCTTCTCTTTGATTTTCATTGGCAAAATGGCGGGTGATAGAGAGTAAATTCGCTGTTTTATAGATGGCGTACCCGATTGCAGTCCCCTCATCTTCTGAGCGTTGTGAGACTTGAATCTGGTTTAATTTTCTAAGGAGGGTTTGCTGATCTAATGTTAAAGGAGTGATAATCCGTGGAACTCTTGCAAAAGAGACGAGTCCGATCAAATCAGAAGGATGATTGAGAATAAATTGTTTGGTGACCTTTTTCAGTAAGTCAATTTTTGAGATTGCGCTTTTTTGTCGGTTGTGATCTTTTGTTTCAACAGGCTGCTCCATCGAGCCTGATTGGTCGAGGACGAGGTAAATCGCAATTCCCTCTGTTGGATATTGATCGATTGGATGTTGTTCATTCTGATGAATCGGCGATTTAAGGAACAACAGATGGGGATCGATAAAAGCGATCATCAAACAGATGATGGCTGCCCCATGAAGGCGGTTTGAGTGATATAAAAGAATTGAGCGCCAATTGTGCTGTTTTAAATCGTCTAATTTTGAAAATGCAAGCGAAGGAGAGGCTGAGGGTTTTATCAAAAAAATTTTGATCAGACTAAGCAGAAATAAAGCTGCGAGGAGGACGATCGCGGAGGTGGAATCAATGGCAAAGCGCATAAGGATTGGTTTGATGAGTGATTTGTCTTTATTTAACAAATTTTCTTGATTAAATGCTTGGATAAAATTGATAGGCTCGATAAAAATGGAGCGTGTTCCATTTTAAGACGAGATCCAGATGATTCCTTCGACGCCCCCTATTGCTCTTTTTGATTTTGATCGCACACTGACAGATCGTGATTCTTTACTGCCCTTTTTATTTTATGTGCAAGGTTTTTTCAAGACACTTTATCTGTTAATTTGTCTCACTCCTTTTTTTATCGGCTATCTTTTTCGATTTCTCTCAAGACAACAGATCAAGGAAAAAATCCTTCATCAATTTATCGGGGGAAAATCATACGCGCAGCTCTGTGAGTTGGCAGAGCAATATGCTAATAACCAATTAGATCGTTATCTTAAGCCCGAAGCGGTTAAGCGATTGTTGTGGCATCAGTCTATGGGGCACCGATGCTTGTTAGTGAGCGCTTCCCTCGATTTTTATTTGATCCCTTGGGCTAAACGATATGGTTTTGAATCTGTTTTAGCTTCGCAGCTTGAAGTGCAACCCGATGGAAAGGTTACAGGTCTTCTTAAAGGGCTGAATTGCTGGGGGGGGGAAAAAAAACGACGCATCCTTGCCTATTTCGGCGAGAGGGGACATGGAGAACTTTATGCCTATGGAGATAGTCGGGGAGATCAAGAGATGTTGGCGTTAGCTGATCATCCCTTTTATCGGAGATTCCCATAAGAGAGTGTCTTAAAACGTTGAGTCTTTATAGGGGCTTTGTTCGATAAATGCCCTTTCATCTTTTAAAGCATCGAGAGTTGGATTTTTTGAAAAACGGATGCGCCATTTTGATACACGATTTTCACTGATGCCAAGATCACTTGCTATTTCCATATTCATTAAACCTTCACTCGCCTTCAAAATGATTTTTGCTCTTTGCGAAAGCCTGACTTCTGCTGTAAAAGAATGAGCAATTTGCTTAACTCTTTTTTTATTTTATGCGATAATTTAATAGAAGTTGCAAGTTTCATATAAAACTCATTTTCTTCTATATGTATTACAAACCAATTTGTTTAAAAATCAATTATTAGAGCAATTGGAATTAATAATAAGTGGCAAATTATTTGTGAAGGGGATATGTGGGGAGAAACTCATCCTTGCATATTAGAGCCAACAAGGGGTCAGCTCAGAATTCGGATTATAAAGCACGTTAAGGATTTTGCTGTTTCTGTAAAAGTCTGAATTCGCCTTTTTCCATCACCTTGCTTTGCCGCCAAACATAATCACCTGTCAAATTTATGTGTTCCCAACCAAGTGGAGATAAATGTTTGAGTAGGCTCTCATTGACTGTTTGACCATTATCTTTCAAGTGCTGGATTACTCACTCTAAATATACAGTATTCCATAGAACGATTGCAGCTATTACAAGATTAAGACCAGAAGCTCGATAACGCTGGTTTTCGAAGCTACGATCTCGCATTTCGCCAAGTCGATTGAAAAAAACGGCACGCGCTAATGTGTTTTTGGCTTCTCCCTTGTTTGGTCCAGCATTAACTCGACGGCGTAATACCATTTATCAAAAATAACTTTTAGTGCATAATCCTCCGGTTAATCAATACAGGCGCAGTGTAAAATGAACGCATTTCAAAAAGAAATAGATCAACTGGCGGACACGGATTTTTTCCAACTGGCAAAAAGAGAAC
>JBIRBM010000025.1:0-28843 GCA_044326545.1 Parachlamydiaceae bacterium
AACTTCATTGACTTGCTAAAACCGCCATTTTTGGCATCTTTTTTGTAAAATTTTTCGACCGTATGCACGCATACGCTCTCAACATTTTCAAAACAATCTGCTCAAAAAGGGCAATTTTTTCAAGCAAAGCAAGTTTTCGAAGAAGTCTAATGATAAATTAATCTGTTTTAATTCAGTTGCCTTAGGCTCCAAGCGTCCAATCCAGAGCCTTTGGCTTCAGTAGAAATTGCAGACTTTGTGCCTAACATGAATCAGTCATGAGAGGAACACGCGTTTCATTCTGTCGCATTCCTCGATTATTGTTCAATCGATTGTTGATCCACTTTCGATGTATTCGAAGAAATTGCTTTATATTGAAGCTTTTAAAGCATTTAAAGAGTTTTCGCTTCCTTTTTCCAATCTATCAGCTGTCTCGATCTGGGAGGGTTCTCCAACGTCTTCTCTTCCCTTTTCTCCGATGATTGCACTAAATTTTCTACCCAAAGAGCGAACAGCAACCATCCATCCTGCGATGACTAATGTTAAAATAGCCGCCACGTAAGGGGCACTCATACTAATACTTCCAAAGATCATGAGTAAACCTTGATGAATCACCGAGCCACCCGATTTCCCCAAACGAGAGCCAACACCATCAATAGCCGCTTTTCCCTTTAATTTGCACTCGTGTCCAAGAGGGATAAAGGTCATTTCTTTAGTTGAATCGAAAACGGAATACTTGCATGCTTTACTGATGCAGACTTGCGCAGCACCAAAAAATACCGCAATCGCTAAGGGAGTCGTTCCGGTTAACGCAAAGACCGGCCCGGCTAAATCGTGACGGAAAAGCATAAAAGCAAAAAAACCAATACTTGTGAGCAACATGCTAACAGGGGTGATCAGGGCGGTGCGCGTCCATCCAAAACGTGAGATGAGGTGAGACATGAAGAGGGAGGTGAGGGTTGCGATAATTCCAACAGCAGATGTCACATAATTCATGTAACGGTTATATTCAATTGGTGAAGGATAAAGTTGGCTTAATTGATCCTTCCAGACAATTTCAATTAAATTAATGACAAGATTATAACAGACAACTAAAACGGCGATACAGATCAAATACTTAGAATTGGACAAATAGGAAAAACTTTCACGCATTGATAATTTCTTTTTACCTGCAAGCATTTCTTTTTTTGACAGATGAAGTTCGTCAAAGCTTGGGTCATTTAAAACCCGACGATTCATCCAATAAAAAATGAACATGGTGAGGCAGCCAGATCCGATAATGGTGAGAATTAAGATTCTCAGGGTCATTTCCCAGCTATCTGTGGTCATATAATTGGCAGAAAATCCAGCAACAACACCGGCTGAGCTAGCGATCACACCGAGCATGCTGTAAAAGCGACGCGCTTCCGTAATTTTGGTGACTTCATTCGCAAATCCCCAAAACAAAACGGATAAAACCATGCTCCCCCAAAGTTCGCAAATCACGTAGAAAATCGTGAACGACCAATTGCGAAACATGGCAATGAGTCCTTTAAAACCCGCGGGTGCAACCAATTCTAGTGAATCAGCAAGTTGATGGGGATGAAAAACATCTCGGTAAGGATACAAAATAAATGTGAAAAAACCAAAGAACAATAAAAAACTTGAAATGGTGAAATAAAAAATTTTCTCTTGGCTGTACCGATTGGTCAGGCGAGTAAAAATGAACGTGACAAGAATTGCCATCGGTAAAAGAACCCATACCTTGATGAAAGGAATGACTTCAGCCCCTGAGGACTTTGCAGTGACGACAACCGCATCTTTTACATTCCGTAAGATACTGTAATTAAAACAGATCAAAAAAAGCATTAACATCATTGGAACAATTTTCTTCACCTCATGGCGATGAATCGGCCATAGAAAAGAACGGATTGCGCCAAACTCTGAATCAGAAAAAGACATTTAAAATCCTTTTTTATATAAAAGATATTATATACTATTTAATTTTAAACTTCAATTTAAATTTAAAAAATAAAACGCTTTGTCAATCATATCAGTCTCTAACTAATTCAGCTTATGCAAAAGATTCGCTCCCTCATTTTTTTTCTTTTTTGCTTAAGGTGAATGAGTCACTAAAGTTTTCCATTTAGACGTTGATGGAACTGACTGGGGAGTTGTGATTGACCTTCTGGCTATGGACATGATTTTCAACGCGTTTTTTTGTTAGAGCCTATTTTTAACTGACCTGACGCACGAGGAGTCCGATTGGGACTGAAGCGAAAGCTCTCAGTGGGTAAGATCGGTTAAAAACAGGCGATTAAATTGCTTGTTGTTCTTTTAGTCCATGACAGTCGCTTAAAATAGGCATAGGACGAGCAGGTTGATTCAATGACGATTCAATTGAAGGAGAAGATTCCGCTGATGCGTCAGGCTTCGTTAATTCATTGAATTGCTTTCCTAAACGTCTTACAGCAATTGACCAGAAAACGATCACACTAAATAGAACGATGGCGACGTAAGGGGCGCTTGCGCTAATTGTTGCAAAAAAGATGAGCAAGCTTTGATGGACAACAGATCCTCCTGATTTTCCTAAGCGGGAGCAGATGCCATCAATTGCAGCCTTACCAATTAATTTACTTTCAGGATTTAAAGGGACAAACGCGATCTCTTTTGTTGCGTCAAAAACTGAATATTTTGCTCCGCGGCTTAAGACATTTTGAGCAGAGCCAAAAAAAGCAACGATTGCTAAAGGAGAGAGACCGAGAAAGGAAATCACTAGATCGGGTGCTAGTCTCTCAAGAAAAAAGAAAGAAAAGAATCCAAGGCTTGTAATCAAGAGAATAGCAGGAGTGATGAGAGCGGTAAATGTCCAGCCACACTTGCGAATAGCGTTTCCAGAAACGAATAGGGAGCTAACTGTTGCAACAACGCCAATGATCGACACGATCTGATTCATGTAAACAGTATAATCATTTGGATTGGGATACAATTCTTTGACTTGATGTTTCCACAACACTTCAGTTAAGTTGATGACGAGGTTGTAAGAGATGACAATAAAGGCGATTAATACCAGGTATTTTGAATTAAGCAAATAGGACAAGCTCTGCTTTAAGGACAGCTTTCCTTGGACCTCTCCCTCTGATTTTACTTTGATCGGATCATAATAAATTTTATCTGTTAAGACTGTTTGATCAAGCCAGCGAAAGAGGAGTAATGCCAAGATCCCGGAAATCAAAATCAATGAAACCATCAGGATTAATGATTGGTGCCAAGGATCTTCTCCAAATGGAAGAACTCCTCCTTGTCGAGTATATGTGCAGCAAAAAACTGATGCTTGTCCAGCAAAAATTCCAGAGAAATTTGCTCCTACTCCAAATAACCCATAAAAGCGCTTAGCTTCGCTGATCTTGGTGACTTGGTTAGCAAACCCCCAAAAAAGAACCGAAAGGACAGTGCTTGACCAAAGCTCGGACATCACATAAAACAGGGTGAAAGTCCAGTAGCGAAACATCGCAATAAACCCTTTAAATCCAGGGGGAAGAATGACTGTTAAGTGATCGGCTAGCTGATGGGGGTGAATAGAGTCTCGAATTGGATAGAGAATAAAAGTGAAAACTGCAAAATAGATCAAGAAAATAGAAATCATGATATAAAACACCCGATCTCTAGGGAGTCGATTAGAGAGCCATGTAAAAAGAAGAGTCATGATGACGGCTCCTGGAAACATCGCCCAAACCTTAACAAAAGGAATGACTTCTGCGCCTGATGACTTTGCTGTAATCAGAAGAGAGTCTTTTAGCGTTCGTAACACGTTATAGTCAAAAGAAATAAAGAAGAAGATTAAGAGCATCGGGATGAGCTTTTTGAGCTCATAAGTGTGGACGGGCCAAAGATAACGCCGCCACTGACTAAACTGAGGAGATCCTACAGGTGTCTGGGATGACATGCAACCTTTCCCTTAAATTAAGTGTGTATTGACTAAGCATCATATCCTGAAGACAAATACAAGCAAAACAGACGAAGCCCTCAAAAAGAGGGAAAAGGCAGAGAGGGAGAAGAAACTGAGGATTAAGCTGATTCATATCCCATCCAACCTATGAGCGAAATTCATCTTGCTCATTTAATTTAACTTTGGAATCCAAATGGTATAAGCTTTTTGACTCTATTTAATCAAGTCTTTTCGGTGAAATCTTTTGGAAAGATCTTGTTTAGTTTGTCTTGAATCGATTATAATCTACCTCGTAATAAAATTCCATTGTTTTAATAATGTTTAGTTTAAATTTTAATGTTTTATTTTTTTTCTGATAATGCTTCAATTCCCGGAAGTTGGCCGAATTCAATGTATTCTAATGTTGCCCCACCTCCCGTCGAGACGTGGTTCATCTGTTCGGTAAGTCCAATTTTTTCTAAAGCGGCGGCTGAATCACCCCCTCCAACAATTGTGGTGAACTTTTCGCCCAGATGAGCCAAAGTTTCAGCGATCGCGACGGTTCCTCTATCAAAAGGAGGGCATTCAAATACTCCAAGAGGTCCATTCCAAAAAATAGTGTTTGATTGTTGAATTTCTAGGCAATAGTGTTGGATAGTAGCGGGTCCGATATCAACTCCTTGGAAATCATCGGGAATTCCATCTTTTATTTGGACCACTTTGTTTGTTGCATCTGACGTGATTTGTTGAGAGATGACCACATCTGTAGGGAGCAAAATTCGGCACCTTGATTGAGTGCTGACATCTAAAATTTCTCTGGCGACTCCTAGGTATTCGTCTTCAACCAAAGATTTTCCTACCGCAATATTTTCTGCTTTAAAAAAAGTGTAGGCCATTGCGCCTCCTATCAACAAGACGTCGGCTGTTTGCATCAATGACTGAATGACTTTAAATTTTGTCGAAATTTTCGCTCCTCCTAAAATGGCACAAAACGGGCGCTGAGGATTTAGCAAAGTCGATCCTAAATAGGTGATCTCCTTTTCCATAAGAAGTCCCATTGCAGCCTTGCCGGGAAAGAATTGAGCGATTGCGGTGGTCGAGGCGTGCGCTCGGTGTGCAGAGGCAAAAGCATCATTGATATAAAGGTCTCCTAAATCAGCCAGTCCGCTTACGAAAGAGGGTTCCTTTGTAGGCTCCTCTTCACCTGGATGAAAGCGCAGATTTTCCAAAAGTAATACTTCGCCCTTCTTCAGTTCTTTTGCCATTTTTGCAACGTCGGATCCATGGCAATCAGGCGCCATCTTGACGGGACATTTTAGCATCTCTGAAAGTCGTGCTTGACATGGAGCTAAAGAAAGTTTTGCTTCTGGCTTTCCTTTAGGACGTCCTAAATGACTCATTAAAATAGGCGTTCCTCCATGGCTCATCACGTACTGAATGGTTGGAAGAGAAGCCTTTATCCTGGAATCATCTCCTATGACTCCATTTTCAATAGGGACATTAAAGTCGACACGAATCAGCACTTTTTTATCTTTTAAATCTAAGTCTTTGATCGAAAGTTTTTGTCCCATGAATAAACCTTGTGTTTTAGTTTTTCGGATGACCTAAATGATTGTTGCACCATTCCTAATCTGAATGATTAATCGATACGCCGCAACATTTGCCGCTCAATAAAGTACAGTTCAACCAGAGCCAATACCCCTAGTACAACGAAGCACCAGAAGATATAAATTGGAATAGCGATGTGGAAAGTAAGTCCTAACAAGACAAAAAATTGGAGTGTTGTGGTGATTTTTCCACTCCAGATTGATCGAAATTGAAAGTTAGTCCATGTCTTGCGAAGGGCGAGATAGAGGCCGAAAATAAGGACTGCAAAATCACGTGAAATGAGGGCAAAAGCTTGCCAAATTTGAATGTTTTCTTCTTTAATAAACACAGCAACAGCAAAGAAGACAAAAAATTTGTCCATTAGAGGATCTAAAAAAGCTCCGAACTGGCTGTTAGTTCGATATTTTCGAGCCAAATAACCATCTAAATTATCTGTTGCCATTGCGAGGACGATAGCTAAGCCGCGATAAAAGGGATCGTCTAGAAGGAAAAGAAAAGCTAATGGACCGCGTAATAAAGATAAAAAATTTGAAAATGTAAAGATCATAATTCATACGAATAAAGACTTGAGTGAATTTCCATTCTACCTTTTTTGATTCTTTATATACAACTCGACTTTGTACAATTTTCAGTTCAAGCGGTTCTAAAAATCTACGATGTGTCATCAATTCCTAATCGCCTCTATTCAAGTTTGCTTCGTTCCTCTAGCGTGAGATGAATGGACCATTTTTATTCATCGCTGCCTCCATGTGAAAGGTATCAATGAAACACTATTCAAACATTTGTCTTCAGATGGAGGAATTGATGATACCTATCACTTTGATTTGCATGATAACATCACAACAGTTGAAGATCATGTCCATCATCTCACCCAACATCGTGAATTTGACCTCTATAGTCGCTTGAAAAAGGAGAAAATAACTCCAGGTGTTGTAATCGCTTACGACTACGACGCCTTAGATCGCATCACAAAGCTCACACTTCCTGATGGGTCATCTATCAGCTATACTTACCGCGTAAATCTCAATATAATCGAGCGTTTGGATCCAAAAGGAGCTGTGACATACACAATTGAATGTCCAGCTTATGACTTGGGGGGGGGGACTTAATGGAATCGCGCTCACCGACTGGGAACATTTACTACACCTATGATCTGCTAAGCCGTATGGTTAAAGTTGACTCCCCTCAATAGACTTCTTCGGAAACTTGCTTTGCTTGAAAAAATTGCCCTTTTTGAGCAGATTGTTTTGAAAATTTTGAGAGCGTCTGCGTGCATACGGTCGAAAAATTTTACAAAAAAGATGCCAAAAATGGCGGTTTTAGCAAGTCAATGAAGTTTCCGAAGAAGTCTATTGAAGTCTTTTGGGCAAATTTTAAGAAAAAGGTTCGTTTAACTTTAGACAGAGTTGAGACTTTAGCAGAAGCTATAGATTTTTCTTTTTTAAGCTTTCTGTGAAAAAATCAAATTTAAACCACTATATGTTCACGGGTAGTTACATTGGGTTTCATTTAAGCGAAACCCTCTATCTTTACGGTGTTTTTTGAATGCTGAGTTTGGGTTATGGTTGCGAGAGGGGGAGGGGAAGTATTATTGGGTCATGCTTGCAATTCTGGAATTTTAAGCGAATTACAGAATTCCAAGTATGACCCCAATCGAAAATGGAACAATAATTGATACCATAAACGGCGCTTTCCTTGGCACCAATCAACGTATTATTTTCCTTTGGATGGAAGAGTTATTCTCGCGGTTCGTTTGAAAGTCTGTTAGCTATTTAGAATCAGCAGTATCTTTTTCTTAACGGCGGGAAGCTCGTTTTGTACCACGGCCCAAGTAAGAGATACGTCTACATCAAAATATTCATGGATCAATATGTCTCTCATTCCTGCCATTTGCTTCCATGGGATATCCAAATGATGGGATTTAAATGATGCAGGTATATTCTTAACTGCTTCTCCAATTATCTCCAAGCGGCGCATAATAGCGTCTTGCATTGCAATATCTGTTTGAAATTTTTCAGCAGTCAAATGATGCGCATATTTTTCTATCAGTTGAATGGATTCTATAATATGTTCAAGAAATATTTTTGGATCTTTTTTCACAAGATCACAACCTGCTCTGCAAGCACTTGTTCTCGCAACCTCCAATAGATTGAGTCATAAGTCACGAGATCGACTTTTCGTTTAAGTGTTTCTTCTAACTCTGATTTTAAATCGACAAGATCAAAAAGACTTTTATCCTTGGACTTATATTCAATAAGCAAATCGACATCGCTATTTGCTTTAGCTTCGCCTCGAGCAAAAGAGCCAAAAATTGCTGCGCGTTCCACTGCATGACGCTTTAAAATCGGCAGGACTTTCTTTTTGATTGTTGGGATTGTACTTATCAATCGCATTGTATTCCATGCTTTTTGCTGTTAAGAGGGGGGGGGGGAGGATAATTCTTAAGTTTATTCAACTCAATTACCATGATATCATTTATCGGATAAATAAGCTATGTTGCCATAGCTTATTCTCCTAGGAACCGGACATGACACTTTCGCTTCATCCGGCTCGAGCCTCTCAAAAGCCAATAAAATTCACCCGGCTATCTATACATTTTCCGTGATCTTTGGGAAAAATCCTCTCGGAATGTTGTGATTCCTTTTCTCGCAGGTTTGATTAGGAGTTTTCCTTTATACTTACGAATATTGAATCCGAGAAAGTCAAATCCTTCATCAATGCGTGTGATCTTGGTTTTCTCAAGAGAAAGTTCAAGACCCCGCTCTTTCAGAAATTCGATGATTGCTGGTTTTATTTTTATTCTCCAGAATCTCTTTCGAGTTGCCCGTCACAATGAAATCATCAGCATATCTCACAAAGTGAACTTTATCATTAACCGACTGTTAATCCACGCAATTCTGGAAGAATTTGCTAAAAATGGCATCGAAGAACTGAAAAACTCTTTAGAAAAACTTTTTAACCAGTTAATGCTTTCTGAAAGAGACGAATGTATTGGCGCAGCTCCATACAAGAGAACACCTGAACGGAGAACACATTCTAACGGATTTAAGAATAAAAAGCTTCTCACAAGAACCGGAGAATTAAATCGTAAAATCCCTCTGTTAAGAAATTGCGATTTCTATCCATCTTGCTTGGAAAAGGGCGAAAAAGTTGAGCAGGCTCTTAAGGTTGCTTTAACGGAAGCTTATGTCCAAGGCGTTTCAAGACGAAGGATGAAAAAATTAACAGAGGAACTTTGCGGCAAAGAAATATCTTCCACTCAAGTCTCTAGGTTTGCTGAAGTTTTAGATGAAGAAGTCATTAAATTGAGTCATTATCGATATCTCTACATTCAGTCCGCGTCACCGCTCTTCCATAGCTTGTTTCCATTCACCCTTGCTTCTCTGCTCGGTCATTTTCTCCATAAGAATGAAACTCGAGACCGGTTGTATGGCACTCTTAACAAACTCCTTTATACTTTTATTTGTTAACAGCGTCATTTGTCTTGTGGTGCAACAGTTTCTGGATACTTATGATCAACAAAAAAATAGACTTCTTGGGAAACTTGCTTTGCTTGAAAAAATTGCCCTTTTTGAGCAGATTGTTTTGAAAATTTTGAGAGCGTATCCGTGCATACGGTCGAAAAATTTTACAAAAAAGATGCCAAAAATGGCGGTTTTAGCAAGTCAATGAAGTTTCCGAAGAAGTCTAATGAACGGATCACCAAAGAGGAATATTTTGTGTCGCCAAAGAGTTGCTCGCATAGTAAATCCCGTTTTTATTTCCCGGTTGAATTCCTCGCATGAATAGATAAAAAAATCCGCCAAAACACTCCTCAAATGGACGTCTTTCCACCAGTTTTAGATAGCGTCTGAGCGCTTCTGAATAAATCTTTCCTTGCAAATGATAAGCATTCTCTTTCATCGCTAATTCTACATGGTCATGAGAATAAGCATCCGGTGTAGAGCCAAGCCAATTGGTTTTCCAATCTAATAAGAAATAGGTCCCTTGACAGATGAACAGGCAATCGATCACTCCCTTCATTAACCCTTCTTTACATTCAATCTCTTCAATCAGACTTGCCCTTTGATAAGGAAAGATAAAAGGCATTTCGCGATAAAGGTCGGTCGGTTTAAGATCTGCTAAGCAAAACTCTCCTAATTCATCTGAAAGAGGTGTTTTAAGTGTATTGAAGATCAATTGAGCGATCTGCAAATCCCACCCTTTTAAAAAACTTTTTTGCACAAAAGGACGGATCAATGGAAGCGCTTCTTCATGGTTATTGAGCGGTTTAAAATCGTGAAAATTGAGTTTTTCTAGAATATGGTGAATCAAAATTCCTGTTTCACTGTTGGCCGGAAGGGTATAGGGATCTTTGATTTGAGAATCAATTTGATGAGGGGGATGTTTCTCTAGGACCATCCCCGCCTCCTTTTTACGTTGAAAATGGCTGCTCATCGATGAAAATGAGGTCATCCATAAGGGTTTTGCCTCTACTTTAACACACGAGGGAGGGGTTAATGGCGATTCAAATGCAAGCGGTTTTTCAGGAGGAGGGGCATAGAAAATGTTTTGATGAATGGTATAAGTCATGAAGTGATCTTTTCCCACCCTTTCGAGAAAATTGAGAAAATGTTCTCCTGTACTTTCCTTGATTCTTTTATAGAGTTCCCCGTACGAATGGGCCAGGGGTTGGCCGATTCTTGCAATGAAAAGATCCATGGGAGCAGCCTCTCCGCAATAGAGTCGTTCAGAAGGCAGATGTAAAGCAATGGGGATGTATAATTTTGATTTTGCCCGCGTTAATGCGACATAGAATTGGCGCATTTTTTCTGCATCGCATTCTTCACAGTAGTTGAGATAGTCTTGAGAATCCTCTTTTGCAGGGCTTAAGACGATCTGTCCATCGATTTCAATAGGGATTAAGTCTTCTTTGATTGCTGTTCGATTCACAAGTCCCAACGCAAAGACAATATCAAATTCGAGCCCTTTGCTGTAATGGAGAGTCAAAATTTTGACCCCGTCTGTTGTAGGATCTTGAAAGCGTTTAATACGCTTATCGTCGTCCTCTTGCCAAACGTAAAGGCGGTCTAAAAAAGGAATCAGCCCTTCAGGGCTGTTCCATTCAGTGTATTGGTGATCGATGATGAGATCGGCGATTTGGCGCAGATCTCTGAAAAAATCCAGCCCCCCTTCTCGGGATAGGATTTGCTCAAGGATTGTTGGACCATTTTTCTTGCATTTTGTATGGAGCATCTCTTCGAAAAAAAGAGAAAATCCTTGATTGACTAAGCACTGCCTTAAACGTTGAACCAAGAGCAGCATAAATTCCATCGAGCCCTCGGTTTTGATTTCTGTATGCGTCCATCCCAATAAGGGACTTCCTAAGGCTGTTCGGATCGCGCTTCGATTTTGTGGATGTAAGACTGCCCGGATAAGGTCTGTTAAGGCAAGGTGTGCGGCAGAGTCTGCTAAACTCGTTCCCCTTTGATTGAGATAAGGAATGGCGAATTGATCAAAATATTGCGCTAACCGAAGCGCTTGGTGGCGGTCTCTTACCAACACCGCAAATTGGGGAAAACCTAAATGAGTTTTTTCTCTTAAACGAGTGATTTCTTTTGCGATAAAAGGGAAAAAAATGTGGAGCTCTAGATCGGTTAATTTAGGGTTTTTAAACGCTTTGGCATCAGCAATAAAGAAGTGCATCGCTTCTTGTCCATCATCGATTTGATAAACACGATTAGATTCTGCTGCTTCAACCGGTTGGTAGGGTAAATGGAGAGAGTGTTTTGGCAGTGGAATAAAATCAGGGAGGTGATGGGGATCAAATAAGGTATTGAGCGCTTCGACTAGGCAGGGCTGGGATCTGTAATTGACATTGAGTGAAAAACAATGGTCTTCTCCCAATGCTTGAGCAGCGGCCAAGTAAGTATAAATATCGGCTTGGCGAAACGAGTAAATTGATTGTTTGGGATCTCCAACCAAATATAAACTTCCGTTCCAAACAGATGTTTCACAGACGAATAAATGGTGGAAAATTTTCCATTGCAGGGGATCGGTATCTTGAAATTCATCAATGATCGCTGCTTCAAAATTGGACTGAACATTGCGCACAAACGTTGGATGATCTAAGGCTCGCTTCATTTTGCGCAAAATGTCGTCAGGAGCTAATTTTTCTTCCTCATGTTGATACCTTTTGAGGAGTTCTTGACAATCTTTGGCAACCCGTGCCATTAAAACGCAGTTGTCTGCCGCTTCTTCGAGCAAATCGGCAAGAGCGTCTTCTAAGTAAGAAGTGAAATTCGGATAGTGCAAGGCTTCCCTTGGAGGAGCCTTTCCTTTAAGAAGTGAAGGATTTAACGCTTTGACCCAGACTAATCCATCTTGAATTAACCCATCAATATGCTCGGTATGCCAGTTGTCTTCATCGAATAATTGTGCAAAACGGGTGACTTTTTCAAGTGTCTCAGCTTTTGTTTCTCCGGCTTTATAATTGCGATAAGCAACTGCCTGTAAATGAAAATCTTCTATCAATTTTTCAGACGAAAGGTTAAGTCTCTGTTTAAGAGAGTGCATGGCTTGATGAAATCTGATGCAGGTCTCTTTAAAATCAGGGAAAGAGGGAAAGAGAGATCCCGTTTGAATCAGCCGGAGTAATGTTTTTTGTTGTGGATCGCATTTCAATAACATCTCGAGCTGAGAAGGGCTGAATTTTTCCAAACGCACCTCTGTGCGGAAAAAATCGCGAATCACTCCGGTAATCTCTGATTGAGGCAGAGGTTCGTCACCCCCTAATGCGTGAAGCCCCATATCACTTTCGATGGCAAACTGGCGCAACATTCTTGCGCAAAATGAATGAATCGTAAAAATGGGCGCTTGATCAAAGGTGAACATTGCCTGTTGAAGAGCTCTTCTTGCATGAAGCACAGCCTCTTCTCCTTTTTCCATGCATCTTTTCAAATAGTCCGGGGCTTGTTCGGCTAACGCATCGCCTATTTGCCAACTCTGTAAATAGAGGATCGCTTCTTCGATGTTAGCCCGAATGCGGATTTTAAGATCGCGAGTCGCCGCCTTTGTAAACGTGACAACCAAGATTTTTTGGAGTAGGAGAGGGGGTGCCTCTTCTTTCGATTCGATTAAGAGGCGTACGACAATATTTTGAATTGAAAATGTTTTTCCAGTTCCAGCGGACGCTTCTAGCAAATAATGCTGATGGAGATTGAGATGTCGATCTAAGACTTGAAATGTTTTCATGTCGCTCTTTTTTTTGAATCAAACCAGAAGTGGATGAGGTCGCCCGCTAATTGCTCTGCTTGTGGTTTCCAATCCTTGATGATTGAATCTGGCGTTGGCAGACGCTCCTTATTGAGAATCCATTTTAAGTCATGGCTCTGATAGTTGTGAAATGATTCGCTAAAAACAGCCCTGATTTTATCTTCGAGTCCTCTTGCATCATTGTCCAAGATAAGAGGAATCCAGTCGGGCAGAAGAGGGGAGAAATTGTTTAAGCAAAGGGCATAATAGTGAATGAATTGCTTGAGATGATTCTCCGGGTCATCAAAGAAGGCCTTCTTTGGTTGACCTGCTTGAGTGAAAATCAGTTGAGGCTCGAAATGTTCAGGAGCCCATTTTGCGGCATAACAGTAGAGAAGAAATTGAGGCCACATTTTCCACGCATCAGCTAATGTCCCTTTGCTTAGAGAAATCAACCCTTTTTGCGTTGCATGAGGCAGTTTACCTGTAATGAAAAGCTGATATCCATCGTCATATTGCAATGAAATAGGGGGAAATAACCACCCCCCATCCTCTCGTTGTGTTGGCGTTAGGCAACTTCTACAAAATTGAATGGTGAAGATGTGTGAGGGATGCGTAGAGTGTTTTTTAAGGCATTCGTGCAGCTCTTTGACTTCCTCTTTTATTCTCTTTGCTGCAACCTCTTTAAAAAGACCAAAGGGAAGTTTCCCCTGTCGTTCCGCTTCCTTGAGCAAAGATTCGATCGGCGCTTTTAAGGAATGTTGTTTGATCTCATACCTATCTAATGAGGAAATCACAAGTTCTTCGTCGATTTTTAGTCGGCGGTCCTCTTGATTTTCTATGTAAATCTCGAGCACTTGATTTAAGTGAAATTTGATTGGATTGCGTGCAGCCGAACAGAGGCGGCGAATGTCAATTTGAGTATTTGAGGGGAGGATAGTGGTTTGGGGATGATCAACCCTCAAAAAATCGTCTAAAAAAGAATGAGGCGCTCTCTTGAGGTTTTGCCTGCAGATTGTTGCTGCATCATAATCTTTTATCGACCAGTTACAGAGTCTTGTATTGGATTCAAAATAGCGTTCATCAAAAGAGTCAAACGGATGTTTAAATAGGCAGACTTCCGAGAATTTCTTCCCCTCAAGCGTGTAGTATTGGTCGAGATATGAAACAAGTTCTTCGATAAGCAGTGAGGGGGGAATCTCTTTACCGTCTTGTTCACTATAACCTTGATAACTTAAAAGAAGAGTTCCTTGAGCTGAATGTAAAGCTTCCAAAAATAAATAACGATCATAATCACTTGCCAGAGGGGAAAAATCGACACCATGATGTCCCATCATCAAATTGAGAGAAGAGTAATGCTCCGTTCGAGGAAAGGCACCCTCTTGCATCCCAAGTAATGCAATCACTTTCGCGGGGATAGAGCGCAGGGGAACAAGGGAGCAGAAGCGGACAGACTCAAGGTGGTCTTCTCGATAGGTCATTTCATGACGCTCTAATAGAGTAATCAGGTGAGTCTTAATTGACGTAAAGGGATAAAGAGCGTGTTTAAAAAAACGGGAAGCGTTTCGGAGGATGTCAAATTGAATATTGAGCTGAGAGTATTCTTCTACCGATTTTGCTTCGTTAACGTTCGGTTGAAAATAGCCATCAAGAAGGCAGGTCAAAAAGTTGACCCAGTCTTCAATTGTCATCCGTGTGCCATCTTCTAAAGGGGAGAGATCGTCACGCAAAGAGTGTAAAAGTTGCATCCATCTTCCCATGAGTTCCGAATGGGAAAACTCCATAGGTGAAGGAGGCAGAGAGGGAGAAAAAGAGGCGGATTCCTTTTGTTCTTGGATGGCTAAGCCAAACAATAGGCGTGATATTCCATAATCCCATGTTCCCACAGGGGTCTCCTCTACCATTCCATTTTCGCAGTGGTTGCGTTTTAGTAGCTCATTACGGTGGAACCAGTCATCGCCCCAGCGAATCGCTGTTTGTTCGATCCAATGTTGAATCGTAAAATAATCGCCTTGAGTCAATTGATGGCGGCGTTGAAACGAGGGGTGTTCAAACAGTTGCAGCAAATTCGCTGCATTCCAGCGGCTGTTGCCCAATTCAATTAACTGTAAAAACCCTTGGACAATTTCACTTTGTGTGTGCATCCCAAGATCGAGAATCTGAAAATCAAGTTGGCTGTCCTCTTGCCCAAATAAACTTTCAATGTAAGGAGCGTAGTCATTGATTTGAGGAGCCATCACAATGATATCACTTGGACAAAGAGAGGAATCTTGGGAGATTAAATGGAGGAGATTATTGTACAGAATAGCAATTTCTCTGCGTTTGTTTGGAGCTGCATGTAATTGAATGGAGGATGTGTGTTTTAGATCGACAGGAGGAAGAGATTGGGGGTTGCGCATCACTAAAAGGTCTGCTTGAACCGCGTGAAGAAGCGACAGAGGAGTTTTAGTCTCTGTTAAATAAAGATCGTCATTCAAAAATAATTCTTCTCCAAGGAGTTTCACATGCTCTGGCAATACATAGTGAGCATACGTCGTTGCAACACTTTCTTCTATCTGATAAGCCATTTGGCGCCCTATTCGACCAAAGTTAGCCAATAGTGGATTGCGATCACGCAAAAATTCTTCAAGATTCATCAGTTGAGTTGAGGTGGGTCTCCCTTTTTTTTGCCAATAATTTTGTAGGTAGGCATTTTCCCTGTCCGACCGAATATCGCTCCAAAAAACTCCGCAAGGAGAAAGGAGATAATAATGAACGGAAACCTGCTTTGATAATCGGCAAAGAAACGAAAATTCGCAGGGTGTGATAAAACTGATGGAAAAAAAATGGACGGTAAAGGGGCTTGAGGGAACGATCTCATGCAAAAGGGCTTTTCCCGGATAGGTCCACCCGATTTTTTCGGTAAAAAGTTTTTTCCATAGACGTGGTTGCCATCCTCGGCAACCGGGCAACTCCCACTCAGCCACCATTGGCGATCCAAAGCGGCCATACTTTAGAAATAGAGCGGCCAAGTGTTGACTGAGGCTGATCAGCCGCTTTTCCATTTTTAAAGATAATGTCGCAGATGAATTTAAATCATCGGGAGTTAATTTAAGATAGTGGGTCAGGTGCGACCAATCTTCTTGTTCTTCAGAAGATAAATATCTAAAATGATGGATGATTTTCATGCATTCATTTTCAATGGCAAGGGAAAGTTCCAACGGAGAAGGGAGGTGGAGGGAGGCTGCGTGAGTGGTCATTTTAAGCAATTGATCAAATGCTTGGTTGAGGTAGAGGAATTCAATGCCTGTTGAAATATGAAGATGGGGATCTTGCGCCATTTTGAGCATTAACCACGTTTTCATCGCAGGACCGTAAGTGACAACGAAGCGACGTATAAAAGGAGGATCATCAGGATTAAATAACCCCCTTTTGAGTTGTTCGTATAAGATGTCTAAACGGTTGCTAAAAAAAAAGGGGACATCATCTGTCATCGAGCGGGGATCTCTTGTTTATTTTTAGCTCAAGTAAAAGCAGTTTATTGATTGAATGAGAATGAGTATATATGAGGTGATCTTTTTTCTCTTACATCTATGTTGATCTGAAATTTGAATCCTTGATTAAAAAGAATTGATTATTTTATATTCTAAAGAATAAAAAAAATAAAGGAGAAAAAAAATGGAGTTATCCAATCAGTTTTATCTTTACAGTCCTGATTTTAATTATCGAAGATTAGCGATAATTAAAAAAAATGAAAAAACCGGAAAATTTTCTGAGTTGAGCAAAACCCAGTTTAAAATGATGAATGCTTTCGACTTCATCGGTTGTATTCCTATTTGGGGAAATTGTAGTGGTTTAATCAGATTATCATTTGCTATTTTCGATTATTACAGGTTAGCAAATTGGAAACCATTAGAACAGACAAAACTTGAAGAGACTCCAATAGTAAAGAGTTCCAAATCAAAGGTGCTAGGATTTTCCTCACAACAATTGTCTGACACAGATATTAGGATGGCTCGCCTCTCTAAACTCGATTCCTTGCCTGCGTTATCCTCCGATGGTAGCAAGTGTGAAAAGCTCAACATTGAGACGATCAAGAAAGATCCACTTCATTTAACGACTAGCCCATTACTAAAACATCACCCTTTTGATGAAATCAAAAAACAATACAGTAGGATCATTAAAAGAAATATCACAATAGCCTTAATTGAGATGATCCCAGTAATTGGCTCAATCATGATGATTGCCTATAGAATTTTTCTATATAAAAACCAAGAAATTCAAATTCGCACAGATTTGGAAAAAACGCCTATTTTAAACGAAGATCAAGACGTAACACCACCGCTGGCTCCAAAAGTTTCCTCACAATCATTAAAAAGACCTAAACAGCGCATTGCTACTCTTAAGACGATCAATCACGAGCCATTGATCAATTTTGATGAGATTTTCAAAAACTCTGAAAAAAACATCAACAAGCGAATATTTGGTGAGATCAACTCTATTGTTGTTCATTACACAGACACTCAAGTGATGAGTAAACCGATGAAGAGCTACACGAATAGCTTAATAGGCGATTTGATATAAATCGAACACATTGGGATAGCTTCTGCGCTGAGTGATAAAAATCACCGAAAAATTGTATCTGATGGAAGTTGGGGCATCCCTTCTTCCAAAAAAAATCTTGTAGCTAAAGAAGAAACACTTCATAATCTTGTTTTATTAAAATTAATTAATTTTATCTCAATTTGAGTATAATCTTCAATAAGAGAGAGTATGTCTTTTTCTTTTTCAAATCGTTTTTCCTCCTTTACCTACTTGAATGTGACGCAGTTTTTGGGAGCGCTTAACGATAATATTTATAAACTTTTGATTGTCTATTTTTTTATCCAGTTAGAAGGGATTGAGCAAAGCCATCAGATTTTAGCGACCACCGGGGCAACTTTTGTCGTCCCTTTTTTGCTTTTTTCGGCCCTTTCCGGAACATTGGCAGATCGTTTTAGTAAGCGTGATATTATTGTCACAACAAAAATTTTAGAGCTCGTCATTATGGCAATTGCCGTTTGTGCTTTTGCTTTTCAAAGTAAAGCGGCCTCCTATTTTGTCCTTTTTCTTCTTGCAACTCAAAGTGCTATTTTTGGCCCCTCTAAATATGGGATAGTGCCTGAGCTTGTCTCGACGGAAAGAATTTCAAAAGCAAATGGCCTGATGACCTCTTTTACTTTTTTAGCCATTATTCTTGGAACCTTTCTGGCCTCTTTTTTGATTCAAATTACGGCACGCAACTTTATTATTTCTGCCATTTTTTGTACTTTTATTGCGCTTGTAGGGCTTGTTGCAAGCTTTGGAATTGAGCCCACCCCCCCCTCCGGTTCAAAGAAAAAAATTCAGATTTTCTTTTTAAAAGAAATTTATCACACCTTAAAAAACGCCCGAGAAGAGATCTCTCTTCTCCCTGCAATGTGCGGATCGGCCTATTTTCTCTTTGTTGGAGCTTTTGCGCAGTTGAACATCATTCCTTTTGCTGTTCAGTCACTAGGACTTTCAGACATTCAAGGGGGGTATCTCTTTTTTTTGACTGCTTTAGGGATAGGAACTGGCGCTCTTATCGCAGGGAAAGTTTCGGGGCGAATTGTTGAGCTAGGCCTTGTCCCATTTGGAGCTTTAGGAATATCCATTTGCGCCTTTTTACTTGATGGGTTTGCAACGAATCTTTATGTTGTCATTCCCGTTGTCACTCTGCTTGGAATATCGGGCGGGATTTTTGAAATTCCTCTTGATTCTTACATTCAGGTCGCGAGCCCTAAACAATCAAGAGGACAAATGGTGGCAGCCACTAACTTTATGAGTTTTGTGGGGGTTTTGTTTGCCTCTGCTCTGATCTATTTAAATTCTGAGGTGTTTGGATTGGAATCTGATAAGGGATTTAGCATGATCGGAATTTTGACTCTTGTTGTCATGGTTGCTTACACATTCCAATTTTTTGATTATCTCACTCGCTTTGTTGCCTCTATTTTATCTAAACTTCACTTTAACACTGTTTTTGCCGGGCAAGAGAACATTCCCGATTGCCCAGCCCTTTATGTGTGTACACACACGGCATGGAATGATACTCTTCTTTTAATGGGATCGCAGCGTCGCCGGATGCGTTTCTTAATTCAAAATGAGCAAATCCATTCATCTGAATGGGTGAAAAGCCTTTACAAACTTCTTAGAGTTGTATTGATTCCCAATAAGGGCCCTCTAGTTGAAAATCAAGCGTGTCTTACAACAATTCAAAAAACCCTGAAAAAGGGAATATCTGTCTGTATTTTCATTGAAAGCTGGGACATTTACACCGAAGTCGAAAAACTTCATCAGGCAGCCCCATTTCATCAAATATTGCAAGACGCTAATTATCCCATTATTCCAGTGCGAATTGAAAAAGGGGTTAAACCCCTCACATTTCCTCTACTCAAACGGTTTTTCAGTCGATTTAAAGTCCCAGCTTCGGTTGAATTCGGTAATATTGTGTATGGCGGGCATCCCTCCATCCTCGCAGCACCTCATGAGCATGATTTGTGTTTTGAGAAATAAAACCTGTTCAGACTCTTTCTTGTCACAGTTTTATTGATTCAGAAAGAATCGAAGATGTAGAAAACGAAATCGGGCACCGAACTCTTAATTGACCACCGATCTTAACATCAGAAGAGATGCAAAATGATGAACCGGTGATTTGCAGCATCACAAAAATGAGAACCCAATATCGGATTTTAACCTCTCGTCTTGCACAAGAGCGAGGGGTGCCTAACGTGAGGGACTTGTTGAATGCTCTGTGGGTCATACGCAAGTATTCTTTGACGAATTAACTTTAATTTCTTATAATTAGCTCCTTCTTAAAGTTAAAGTTTTCAACCCTAGAGGAACAATGGCAAAACAAGAAGAAAAAAAACAAAAAAAAATTAAACGTCCAACAGCTTTAAAGCGTGATTTGCAAAATGAAAAACGGCGATTAAACAATAGAGTGTACAGATCTCGTGTTCGTACAGCAATCCGAGCCTTCCAAGAATCTATTGGAAAAGGTGATGAAGGCGTGACGACAGCCAAATTGAATGAAGCATATAGCATTTTAGATAAATGTGCAAAAAAAGGCGTGTTCAAAGTGAATAAAGTGAGCCGAACAAAATCACGTCTTGCCGCTCGCGCAGTTGCTAAAGCTTAACACATCAATTCATCTCTTAGGAACTAAGCATAGTGTTCCACCTCAATTATCTGATAAAGCTTTCGTCGCTTTATCAGATAATTGACTCGCCTTACGCACGAAAAAAGTTTTCGCGTCAACCCTAGCGCACTAATTTTCAGTGCGATAAAGGACGGCTAAATTAGGGTGCGTGCCATCGTGTAACCTCCACAGATGTTTGATAACGTTTTATGTTATTTCCATTCGAAATTCAATAAGGAATTAAACTTGCCCTCATGAAGACCCTCCGCTATTACCTACTTATTTTGATAATCATTTTCCACCCTCTTGCTGCAGATGGGGTAAAACCTAACCTAACAGTGATGATTCCGATGCGTGACGGAGTGGAATTGCCCACTGACCTTTATCTGCCTTCTTCTGAGGCAAGGGCTCTTCCTTGCGTGTTGGTTCGAAGTCCTGCGGGCAGGCGTTTTCATATTGAAGAAATTGTGAAGCTTGCTCAAGAGGGTTATGTTGTCGCTATTCAAGAAACAAGAAGCTTTTTGGATCTTGAAGGCAAAACGTTTCCGTTTATTTCTGACGGGTGGGGAAAGCTTCAGGATGGTTACGATAGCGTTGAATGGCTGGCTGCTAGTCCTTATACAAACGGAAAGATCGGGACGTGGGGGCCATCTGCTTTGGGGATCACTCAATTATTAATGGCTCCATCCAGTCCTCCTCACCTCACGTGTCAATACATTATTTTTGCTGCAGCAAGTCTTTATCACCATGGTTTATTTCCGGGAGGCCAGCTCCTTAAAAATCAAGCAGAAGGATGGCTTGGATATTATGCCAGAGATTCTGGCGTGCAAAGCTATGTCTGTCAGCGTCCTTTTTATAATGAATTTTGGAAGCAGCTCAATACGTTAGATGTGCCCCATCGTGTGCAGGCCCCTGCCATTCATATTGGAGGTTGGTACGATACATTTCTACAGGGAACTTTGAGTGCCTTTACCTCTCGTCAATTTGATGGAGGAGAGGGGGCTCGGGGTAAACAAAAATTAGTCATTGGCCCTTGGACCCATTTTTGGCCTCAATCACTCCATTTTGGTGATTTTACCCTCCCTCAAGCCGGGTTACAGCCTCCTATTGATATTTCTCCTAAAAAATGGTTTGATTACTATTTAAAAGGGGTGCCTAATCAAATTGAAAAGATCCCTGCTGTTACCTATTTTGTGATGGGCCCTTTTGATGGAACCCCTTCGAGTGGAAATGAATGGCGCACATCTGACGTTTGGCCCATTCCTGCAAGGATGACATCTTACCACCTAACGCCTGATTTTAAGCTTAAAACAATGCCTGCCTCTGAAGGAAAAGCGTCTTATGAATATCATCCAAATCAGGTGATCCCGACGAGCGGTGGACGGAATCTTTTTTTGGAGTCGGGCCCAAAAGATCAAGCAAGTATTGAGAAGCGTCAAGATATGTTGGTGTTTACATCTGATCAATTAGATCAAGATGTCGAGGTGACGGGATCGATCATGGCAACCCTCTATTTTCAAACAGATCAAAAAGATACCGACATTGTTCTGCGTTTATGTGATGTTTATCCCGATGGCAGAAGTATTCTGATTTCAGAAGGGGGCTGTCGCCTAGGGGTGATGTGTTATGAACAAAATCAAGGAGTCTGTGTCCAATCAGGCAAAGTGTATGAAGTAAAAGTCGATTTATGGGCGACCAGCATGGTGTTTGCAAAGGGGCATTCCATCCGTTTATCTGTGAGCAGCTCCAATTATCCCCGTTGTGAAAAGAATATGAATACCGGATTTATTGGGAGCAACACAGGAAAATTGGCTGCTGCTCGCAATACTCTATTCATGGGAGGGGATTATCCTTCACATTTGCAATTACCTATTGTGAGACATCAACCGCCTGAAGAAGCAGCCATAGAGAAAAGTGAAGAACCCGTTCAAATCCTCTAAAACGGTAGTTTAAGGAATAGCATGGCCCTTTCGTCTCGCCGTAGAAAACGGATAGATTTTCAGCATCACGATATTCCAACTAAAGCCAATCGAATTTTGTATTTTATCTTGATTGCCCTCCTGCTGATTGTGATTCGGATGTGGCATTTGTCTGTGATTCAATATGATCAAAGGTTAGAAGACTCTCAAAAGCCTCAGCGGAAAACTGTGATTGAACCGGCTGTAAGGGCGACAATTCGCGATCGTTTCAATTTACCCCTAGCGATCAATAAAGTGGGGTATCAAGCGACAATCCTCTATTCTCAATTAAAGAATATTCCCGCCGTAATATGGGAAAAAGATGCTCAAGGAAATCGAATCAAGATTTTTAAACGCAAAGAATATATTCATCAACTTTCACAGCTTTTGGCAAAAGAGCTGAGGATAGAAGCTGAGAGGGTTGAAGATCTTATTTACGCTAAAGCCTCTTACTACTCCCAAGTTCCCTTTGTCATTAAAGAAGATGTGACTGAAAAAGAGTATTATCGTTTAAAGGGGTTGGAAAAAGATTGGCCGGGATTGCATGTCCGGGAATTGCCAAAAAGATACTACCCAAAAGGACGAGTGGCGGCTGATATCATTGGGTATATGGGGGCGATTAATCGCAGTCAGTATGAAAAAATTTTACATGAAATGAAAGCGCTGGATCATTTCATTCGCGCTCGTGAAAATGGCGAGGAGGTAGAGGGGCTTTGCGGAATCGAAGATGCTCATCAAGCTCGCCGGCGGCTCAGAGATTTGGAGGCTAAAGCTTACACGATTCACGATTATGTAGGTAAGACAGGAATTGAGGGTGTTTATGAGGAGCTTTTGCGTGGTTTTTATGGAAAAAAAAGTTTTTATGTCGATTCCAAAGGTAATTATTTGCGCGAACTTCCCGGAGGACACCCTCCTTTAACCGGGCATCGGATTTTATTGACCCTCTCGAGTGAATTGCAAGAATATGCGGAGCAGCTGCTGGCGCAAAACGAGGAATTGAGAATTGTCAGAAAATCTCGTTTGGGACCGACGAAGAAAACGGTTATTGCAGATAAGAAGCCTTGGATAAAAGGAGGGGCCATTATTGCGTTGGAACCCTCGACAGGAGATATTTTAGCCATGGCCTCTTACCCTCGATTTGACCCAAACGATTTTATTTTAACGGGAAGTAAGGAAGAGGAGAAAGAGAAAAAAAAGAGAATTCATCGATGGTTTGAAAATGAGATCTACTTGGCTGAGTTATGGAATCAACAGCAGCCTTTAACGCGAGAGCGTTATCATACAGAAAAAGAATCTTTTTACGATGAAGAGCATCTGCTGACATGGAGTCGTTATCTCAATTTTATCTTGCCGGTTGAGGGGCCTCTTAGGGAGGCCGGTGAGAAATTAAAAACCGTGGGGCAAGCGATTGATCTTCAGCGAAGTGCTGATCTGTTGCTCAATCTGTTTCCCGAATACGACCTCTATACAATTTTGAATCATCTCTATATTGGAGAGGGGCATGAACCTTATCGAGAATTGCTTAAAGGGGAAAAGAAACAAAAAATCCTTGCCCAATTCGAGTCGAAGCAAGAGGTTCTTTATCGCGCTAAAACAGACCTTGATCCCTATTTCAATGATTTGCCGCAAAACTATAATAAGGTGCTGCTCGTCGATTTAAGTCGTTTGGCAGTCGCTGAAGAGAGGTTCTCTCCTCTTCTTTTAGAAAAAGTAAGCAAAGAAAGCCTAGAGAATACGCATGATCTTATCGGAGCATTAGTCACCGTGACGGCTCTTGTTAAAGAGCGAGCTAAAGAGCTTTATCACACAATAGATTTTAAAAATTGGAGAAAGAGGGAAGAAAAAACATTTTTAAAAAATAAGAGGATGGAGGAGAAGTTAGCAAAAGCTTATCCAAAACCCTATATTGATTATTTAGACAAGAAAGAAAGTGTTGATTTTCAAGCGTTTTGGTCTGATTATTCATGGGATTTTATTTATGCATTCCTACAGGGAAAAATCGATTCTCACAATCGAACCTCCCCTTTAGTGGAAGATTTATCCCCCTATTTTCATGCGTTCTTGCAATGGCATCAAGAGATTCAAGCGGGTGTCAATAATGATAAATGGAAAAAGGAATACAAGTGTTTGCAAGCCTCTTTAAATGAAATGCCGCGAGAATTAGCAATTGAGTATTTACAAACAATGCGTCCGTATGAACAGCTCACACGCCCATTGCTTGGGCGCTATCGTTTTCGTCCGGGAGAAAAACTACTCGAAAAGCATCTTGCGAGTGCTTTTTACCCTCTTTACGGTTATGGCTACGGACGGTCGCATGCTTACCGTCAATCCACAATCCAAGGCTCTCTTTTTAAATTAGTCACGGCCTACGAGGCGATTGTCCAACGTTATCAACAATTGGGAAGAAGGGTGATTTCGCCTCAAGACCTTAACCCTTTAGTTATTGTGGATGAAGTATTTGATGATGCTAATGTCCGCTATGTTGGATATACCCAAGAAGGCAAACCGATCCCT
Organism: Parachlamydiaceae bacterium; assembly: GCA_044326545.1. Lineage (GTDB taxonomy): Bacteria > Chlamydiota > Chlamydiia > Chlamydiales > Parachlamydiaceae > JANWJE01. The sequence goes on from JBIRBM010000025.1 coordinate 24,377, forward strand.
CAGCTTTATAAAGGAGGACGTTTACCAAGAAGTCTTGCGCATAAAAAAAGAGAGCGGGTCGACCTTTTAAAGGCGCTTGAGATTTCGAGCAATCCCTATTTTGCCTTATTAGCAGGGGAGTGTATGGAATCTCCTGATGATTTATCAAAAGCTGCCGCTCTTTTTTCGTATGGGGCTCGGACGGGAATAGGATTGCCAGGGGAGATACCGGGAAAGGTTCCGCAAGATTTAGCGACGAATCGGACGGGCCTCTATGCGACGGCAATTGGCCAACACTCTATGGTTGTAACCCCTCTGCAAACTGCAGTGATGCTTGCGGCAATTGCAAACGGAGGAAAGGTCTTGCGGCCTAAAATTGTGAAATTGACGGCAGGATATCAACCTAATCAAAGAGAGGATCAAATCATCTGCCCCCCTAAATTTCCTTATCAGCATTCTCTGTTATTGGCGGGGATTGATTTTCCTTTATTTTCTGCTGTTTCTCATACCAATCAAGAAAATTTTGTTAAGGCGGTTCCAACAGAAGTGCGCCGAGAAATATTTATGCCTGAGGTGATTCGGCAGATTTTGCTCACAGGATTGCAAATGGTCACTAGGCGAGCGCATCAAGAGGGGGTGATGAGTTTAGGGCGTTTATATAAACAATATCCTGAGGCGATTCGTTGTTTTACCGAATTAAAGGATGAAGTGTTGGGAAAAACCAGTACGTCAGAATCTGTTGAGAGCATCGATTTAGACTTGCAGGATGGAACGAATATCTATACGCATGTCTGGTTTGGCAGTATTGGATTTGAAGCTCAATCGAAAGATAAAAAAAGGGCGGTCCTCCTTTTGAAAGATGAGTTTGGGCAGCCGGAGCTTGTTGTCGTTGTCTATTTGCGTTATGGAGGCTATGGAAAAGAGGCAGCTCCCTTGGCTGCTCAAATTGTGAAAAAGTGGCGCGAGATTAAGCTAAAGCATGAAAAAAATGGAAATTAAAATTTCCTGTTGCAAAAAAAAACAGGTTGTATCATAATGCCTAATATCAGCACATTTCTTTTGCGCCTGTAGTTCAATGGTAGAACAGTAGCCTTCCAAGCTACGAGTGTCAGTTCGATTCTGACTAGGCGCTAATTCCAATTATAAACATTTTAATCCAAGACCGAAATCTTGCAAATCGCAAGATGCCGTCGTCAAAATAAAGGGACAAGGCTTGGCTATGAATCAAAAAGATGTCAATCAAACACCTCTTAATCTTTCAATATCCGTTAAAGATTTATTGGAAGCTGGAGCTCATTTTGGGCACCAAACCAGTCGTTGGAATCCAAAAATGGAGCGTTTCATTTTTGAGCGTCGCAATGGACTGTACATTATCGACCTAGCGAAAACGCTTCAGCAAATTCGTCATGCTGTTGAGGTTGTGCGTGATGTTGTTGCAAAGCACAAATCCATTCTTTTTGTTGGGACAAAAAAACAAGCAAAAGCCGTTCTTCGTGAATTAGCCGAAAAATGCGGAGAATTTTATGTGTGTGAGCGCTGGCTCGGGGGGATGTTGACAAACCTCCAGACAATCCGCCAATCAGTGAAAAAACTTGAGCGCATTGAAAAAAGAATTTCTTCAGGCGGTGACGGATTTACAAAGAAAGAACTTTCCTTACTAACGAAGGATCAAATTAAGCTAGACAAGAACCTGTCAGGCGTCCGCGCAATGCGAAAGCCGCCAGGGCTTATCATTGTTGTTGATCCAAGCAAAGAGCATTTAGCTGTCTCTGAAGCGAAAAAACTCGGTATTCCTGTAATGGGACTTGTTGACACAAATTGCGATCCTGATCCGATTGAATATGTGATCGCGTGTAATGATGACGCCCTCAAGAGTATTAAATTGATCCTTGAGACGCTTGCTAAAGCCATTATCGACAAGAAAAACGACATTAAAGTGTTTGCAAGCAAAGAAGATCAAGGTGAAGAAGATGGAGAAGAGATCGTCTCTTCTAAGTATCGATCGGAAGATTTTGAAAATAAAGTGGCATCTCACGAAGGGGAATCATGATGACAGCTGTAACTCCTGCAATGATTAAAGAACTGCGCGAACGTACAGGCGTGGGGATGGGAAAATGTAAAGAAGCTCTTGAAGAGGCTAAAGGTGATATGGAGTTGGCGATTGCCAATTTACGTAAGGCTGGGATGGCTTCTGCTGTGAAAAAAGAGGGGCGTGAGACAAAAGAGGGAATGATCGCGACAGCTGAAACAGACACGACAGTGGCTGTTGTTGAAGTGAATGCTGAGACTGATTTCGTGGTGAAGAACGATCGCTTCAAGGAGTTCTTAGAGAATATTGCTCAAGAGGTTGCCCAGACCACTCCTCCTTCTTTAGACGCTTTCCTTCAGCAGAAATTTTCTAAAGAACCGAGTTTGACAATCGACGAATATCGTGCGACTGTCATTCAGGCGATAGGAGAAAATATCCAAATCAGAAGGATTGCGACTTTTAGCAAGACTCCGGAATTGTCATTAGGTGTTTACTCTCACCTAGGCGGGAAGATTGTGACCCTGGTTGAGATTACAGGAGCAAATGGAGAGGAGGCTTTAGCAAAAGATATTGCCATGCATACAGCAGCAGCAGCTCCCGATTATTTATCTCCAGAAAAAGTTCCTCAGACAATCATTGAGAATGAGAAAGACATTGCACGCAGTCAAGTCCAAGGAAAGCCTGCAAATATTGTGGATAAAATTGTTGAAGGAAAAGTCAATGCATTTTACGATGCAGCAACTCTTGTTCGGCAAAAATACATCAGAGATGATTCTCTCTCGATTGCAGACCTTGTAAATAAACGAGGAAAAGAGATTGGAAAACCTCTGTTTGTCACTCATTTCATTCGTTGGTCTGTTGGACAATAACTCGATTTCATTTTTTTGAATCCCTTGATGGCGCCTGGCTTCATATGTTGAGTCAGGCGCTTTTTTTTATTAGGGCGTGTCATTTTTTAAGAACAATTTGTTATGATACGGTTTTGTTGTACAATTCACCAGAGAGCGAGGGAGACCACTGAGAAGGTCTGAGGTAGCGAGAGTTGGGTTGCTTTTTTCACACTTTGTGGCATTCTTAAATTTGTCATCGTATTTAACGCTTTGGATTTGACGTATGCCTCAGACCGTTGTTCTTGGAATGTTCGGAATTTTAGATCTCTGCAAAAGATCATTTTAAATCTATACATACCAGTCTCACCAAGGCTTCTTCGGTGATCACCTCTACGTTTTTTCCAGCGCTTTCGCTTCACCCGAAATACCCCTCCTGGTGTTGATCAACTTTAACGTGAAATTCCTGAAACAGGGGATTCGTCATTTAATAGGATTCTCCCCTCAAATTGCTCACAACTTCTCGTGATCTCAATGGCTCGGGGGTGACTGATGCAACAACGCCCCATGTTGATCGTAGGGCTTGTCAACTTACCTATTTAATTGCACTGATTTATTGTTTTAAAATATCTTTACTGTTTAATTTCATTTGTTTTTTTATTTAAAACATCCTTAATATTTACTTTTTTTTGAGATTAATTTAATTTAAAGGTTTTTTTATGTGTGTCTATTTAAATTTAATTCCAAAATCTTCTATTTTGAGCAATGTCGAAAAGATTAAAACTGTTTTAAATCACTTAGATCAAAGAATTTTGCTGGCTGCGGCCTTTGCTTTTGGCTGTCTTGCCTTAGGTTATCTTGTCCTGAGAAGTCACGTTATCCTCTTAACTTTAAAATCTATGATTTCGGATTACCTTGATTCCCAAAAAAAACAACTCTTTTTTTCCAAGACTTCGAATGGAAAGGTAAACTTTCATGATCTTTTGAAATTAAATAGTTCTACAATTCTCGATCGGAACATAACAAGTTTACTTTCGAATAGTGACAATCTTTCTCAATTAACCGATCTTGACCTTAGGAATAATCAGCTAACAAACTTACCTTGCGAGATAGGCTATCTTTCTCAACTAAACAAGCTTGACCTTCACGATAATTACCTAACAAGCTTACCTTCGGAGATAGGCAATTGTTCTCAATTAAGGGATCTTTACCTTTCGGGTAATCAGCTAACAAGCTTACCTTCGGAGATAGGCGATTGTTCTCAATTAAGGGATCTTTACCTTCAGAATAATCAGCTAAGAAGCTTACCTAGTCAACTGGGTCTTCTTGTTTTTCTAAAGAGATTAGATCTTCGTTTCAATCGCAACTTAAAAGAGCTTCCCTTGTCGCTTGGGCAATGCCCAGAGTTAACGGATATTGAATACGAGGGAACAAGCATCCCTGAATCTCAAGTTCGAGCAATTCTTGGGATGAGTCAAGCATTAAGAAACAAACAAGTTTCTGATCTTTTACCCAAGCGCTTAGCTGCTTGGAAAGTTTTTTCTAAAGATAATTTTGAGTTGGGCTTTATTGACAAATTATCCGAACAAGAGAAAGAGGCAATTAGTGAGTGGCTTCTTAGACTCGAGAGGA
>JBIRBM010000062.1:0-3873 GCA_044326545.1 Parachlamydiaceae bacterium
AGCATCTCCTGAATTAAACCCGACAGAGCAGGTGTGGCAAGTGCTAAGAGACCGGTACCTTGGCAATCGCTGTTTTGATTCGTACGAACACATTCTGGATAGTTGTTGCGATGCCTGGAACAACTTCTGTTCAACAGTCGCTGCTGTACGTCAATTATGTACGAGAGAATGGGCAAGAACTAAAAATTTTTTTTGATAAATGGTATAATAGTTGAAAATGAAAACAAAAAAAAACACCATTAATTCATTTGTAAAACTAATTAAAACATCTAAATTGTTATTATATTAAATAATTAAATTAAAAACAACTCTCTAACGATAACAGAGATTCTTTCAAAAAAAACCGAAAGATTTCTTTGATAACCTTTTAAGATTATATCATGCTTATTCTTAAATGCTTCCCAACAGCCGCAGCTGCATTAATAAGGGATCGAATATTTGAAGGTTTATTTGGATCAAGTAAACGATCTAAAGCGGATCTGCTCGTTCCTATTCGTTTGGCAAACTCTTCTTTTGTGAGCTTTTGCTTCTCCATTTCATCTTGAAGTTGCATCACAAACGCGTATTTAGCACCTACTTCTTGGCAGTGTTCAAAAATGTCTTCTTCTTTAAGAAAATCATCAAAACTGGAGCCTGCATGAATATTTTTATTTTTTTCTTTCTTGCTGCTCATAATTTTTTGCCCTCTCTTTGGCTATATTAAAATCTTGCGTGGGAAGCTTCTGTGTTTTCTTAATGAAACCATGAAGTAAGATCATCGTTTTATTGTTTACCATAAAAAGAATGCGGACAATTCCATTTGGAATATGACTTCTTAATTCGTGAATTCCTTGACCAAGACTGCGAATGAGTGGCATCCCTAAAGGCCACCGAAACTGCACCTTGCTGATGTCCTCGCCAAGTATTATCTTTATCGGCTTATCTAAAGATTGCAGCCAAATCCTTACAGGTTCGTTTCCGTTTGATTCTCTATAGAATTCAACACTCAAGGTTGGTTTAGCTTTTTCCATTTGCTTCCTCTGCCTAACTCTAGATTGTACCTTTTTTAGTACATAAGAAACAATAAGAATCTTTCAGTGGTTGATGCAGCAATGATTTTGACTTTTCTCATATCATCTGTTAGCGTCTCTACGCACTCGCAATCAATTGGTGCAATTTGCCATGATTTTTATAAGAGCACAAGCAGGCCCCGCAAATGTTGGGGATCCTAAAACGATGTTTACCGTCCAATATTTTGATGAGGATGGAAACATGACCATTCGGATTGGCGGCAAGCGGACGTGGAGATGTAATAATTCTGGCAATCTTCTCCGAGGTCCTTACAGTATGAGCAAAGATAGGCGTTCGATAGGGTTTGCAGGAGATGGAGAGAATGAATATGCTGTTTATCCCGATTATGCAACTGGTCATGAGGCACTCATTGTCATGTTGCGTGGTAGCAAATATTTTCATCTGACTCTTCAAGAAGCCTCTAAAAGATATGTAAAGAAAGATCCTGCTCATATTCACAAAATTATCAAACTTTCTAAAAACAGGCTAACCCCAGATCAGACGATTAAATCATTATCAGAAAAAGAGTTTGAGATTTATTGGAAAGCTATTGAGCAAAATGAAGGATGGGAAGTTGGAAGAGAAGAGCCTATTCCAAAATGGATTATCTCAGGTGTTCATAAAAATCGTGGAGTAATAATTGAATACTTGGTGACAAAGAGAGAAGGTTCTTCTTGGATTCCTAAAGCTGAAGCAATTAAACTGACAGAAGAGCACAGACTTCATGCTGTAGTCGTCCATTTAAACAATGGAACAATCTATCTTCGCCCTGAATATGGTAAAAAACCATTTCAAATAATTGTTTAGCGAAATTGGAAGTGAATCATGAGAATACAATATCTAATTCATATTGTAGGAATGTTATTAGTGCTTGTGGGATGCAAGGATCAAAATAAAATTCTGGATGATCTCAACGGAATCAAAAAAGGGTTTTTGGATGAAATTGTCCAAGAAGATGTGATTGAAAGTCCTTTTCATATTGAGTATACATTTAGGACGGTGTTTTTCTCAACGGAAGTTGTAAGTTTATTTGGTGAGATTGATGTTTACAATCACCTTCCGCATGGGTGGAAATACTATGAAGGAAAAACACTTTGTAAAATTGATGGACGCTTCAGAGAAGTTACTCTCGATGATCTTTTCAAAACATCAAGTCAAAAAGAGTTTTTAAGAAAGTACTGTGAAAAAAATTTGAAGTGTGAAAATGAACAGTCGACTTATTTTTCAGGTGAAAACCCCTTGCTGACAGTTTTGGATCGAAAACATCTTCACGCATTTGTTGTGGATTGTCAGTTTCTTGTCCTTATCTTTCAGCCTTATTGTGTCGGAGGATGTGGAGATGGACCTTTTATTGTGAAGATTTCTTATGAACAATTAAAAGGGCATTGGAATTCGGAAAGTTCTTTGGTAACAAACCTAGAAAGAGTTATTTCTTCTCAATCATTTACCTCCTCATGGGAGCAAGGAGAATGGATTTATCGAGAAAAAGAAAATGGGAAAATTGAATCATCTCGGCAATAGCCTTGAAATTATTTTAGTAAGAAGTTACCTGGAAGCCTAAAATTCCAAAGCTCAACACTTTTGATTATGGATGTGGAGTAATTGCGAGAATTGTGATTTCAGCTTTATTAGGACCATAAGTCCAAAATATTCTGTATGCTCCTCGCGTTTTGTTTTGAGCATAAGATTCAAAAACATCGCCGCCGAAAGGAGATTCCATCTCATCAAATTTATGCGTGTGTAAAGAGGGGTGTCTCAAATCAGCATTCATAAACGCTAAAGCTTTTCCAATCGCTTTAAATTGAACTTTTTTATCTTTAGACTGTTGCAATCTTAAGAATTGGTCGTCGGCTTCTTCGGTAAATCTAATCTTGAACATGTTTTTTATCTTTATCATCTAAGAATTGAGAGAAGTCGATATTCACGTCAACAATGCGCCCATATTTTGCATCTTCTATCCCTCTCATCAAAGAGGCAAGTGCCTCAGGATTTTTGTATATCCAATGTTCTCTTGCAGGAATTTCCACTAATGGGTCTAAAACAATTTTACCATCTTCTTGGCGCGATATGCGAAAGGAACTTAACTGTTCTCGTTCTTCTTTAGATAAAAAACTACCTAAGCAAACGCGATATTTGTCATCCATTTGAATTTTATTTTGATGTTTTCTCATGATCCTTTCTCCTTGTTTATATCCCATTATAATCAATATGGGATTTGTTAGATAGTGGGATAATTTTAAAGAGATGAAAAACCTACATCTATTGAATTTTCAGTCTTTTCCAGTGGTAGAATAGGAATAGAGAAAATATCATTCCCCAATGTTACCCCACTAGTCCACAAGCGATAGCTAAAAGTCACAAAAAATGACAAAAAATAAATTCATGTAAATTTTTAATCTTGTTCTTGTTATGTTTTGCGATGTGTTGTAGCTTGTTGGAGTGCGGGTGACTGTAAATCCCTCGACTCACGTCTCCGCTGGTTCGAGTCCAAACGCCCCCATCCACTTACTTTTAGTGATTTACGATCATTTATCGATCAAATGCAAATTCTGAAAATTCATTTTTTTTCAACCCCTGTCCAACCTTTTCCTATCTAAGTAAGTGCTTTTTAAATATGCGAATTGAGCTGCCATCTACATTCTAAATTTGCAAGCAGTGCTTGCAATATAGCTGATGTTAAATAAATTAGTTATAGATTATACCGATTAAAAAGTTGATCGATGCAGCAATTATTTTTTCTTCTTAAAAGCTTTGCTTGAGCCCATTTCTGCTCAATTGGATTTAAATCGGGCGAATAAGGGGGAAGATATTCTAAAGTATGTC
>JBIRBM010000096.1:0-1363 GCA_044326545.1 Parachlamydiaceae bacterium
GCGTTAACGCATGCCGAGTCAAGACGCACTCCCGATATATTTGTCAATTCATCCAACGCCTGATCTAATGACCATGCTTCTTTATAAGGGCGAGGGGACATAAGCGCATCAAAAACATCTGCCACAGCAACAATCCTTGCGCATAAAGGGATTTCATCACCTTTTTTCCCATTTGGATAACCGCTACCATTCCAAGCTTCGTGATGATTCAAAGCAATCACGCCGCCTAATTTCAAAATAGGTGTCACTGAAGATCTCAAAATATCGTAGCCATAGTTGGTATGACGCTTCATTTCTAGCCACTCGTCTGGTGTCAGCTTGCCATCCTTAAGCAAGATACGATCTGGAATGCCAATTTTACCTACATCGTGCATAGGTGCTGCTAAGTATATTTCTTCAGCTTCGTCTTCGGAAAGACCAAGTGCCAGAGCAATTATTTTTGAATAAGATGCCATGCGCAACAAGTGCGAACCGGTTTGTGGGTCCCTAGATTCAGCCGCTCGTGCCAGAACAATCAAACTCTCTTGTTCCCTTTCTGCAAGAACTTTTGTCATTTCTTGAACCCCTTTTTTGAGTTCTTGATTATGATTTTTGAGAGAAACTGTTGCTTTATGAAGTGAAATTAAATTTCTAGCCCGCGCGATTATTTCAGAAGCATCTGCAGGCTTATGCAGGAAGTCCACAATCCCCAAATCCAGCAACTGGTATTTCACATTAGGGTCAGTCGAGGCTGTCACCATCAAAATGGGTGTCTCCTCGCTACCCTTTATCTGCCTAAATTGGCGTATGAAGTCCAAGCCGTTCATGCCCGGCATTTGATAGTCCGCTACGATCAAGTCCCATTGTTGATAAGGAAATAGATTCAGAGCCTCATGCGCATTGCCACAAGTCGTAATTTGCATATCAGGCAATTTACTTAGCGTTTTCTTTAAGTAAAGTAAGCTAACAGGCTGATCATCTACAAGTAGAATTTTTGTTTGATTCATATGCTAAAAACTTTAACTTTGAATGTGCGTTGATTTATAAATGACTACCCTTCTGAAATTATGGTGCACTTTGTTGCATAATTGTTGAGACAAAGGCTCTACGAGAGCGAATTATGTAATCTAGATGCTTATTCATCGGATTTCATTATTGATTTCAAGCGATTTTCTTCGCGCAAATATTAGATGTAATACTTGAATATTAAAAATAATTCCAGATTAACCAATCCTTGGCGACTCTCTGTCGCTCCCATGATGGATTGGACTGACCGCCATTGCCGGTATTTCCACCGCCTGCTGTCCAAAAACACGCTGCTCTATACAGAGATGATCAACGCCGGCGCGGTGGTGCATGGCGATGTGCCCCGTCATTTGCGTTA
>JBIRBM010000085.1:0-1669 GCA_044326545.1 Parachlamydiaceae bacterium
AGAAGATTGGAAAGCCCAAGGGCTGTTGCATGTTGATTTTGGCAAATCAGATAATCTGTATAGATATCAAGAATGTCTTGAGGCATATTTTTTCCATTTTTTGAAAAAAATTTACCTCTTTAGCTCACTCTTTTCAAGACATGGCTGCGTAAGGTGAGTCAATTATGTACGAGAGAATGGGCAAGAACTAAAAATTATTTTTGATAAATGGTATTATTCGCCCGATTTAAATCCAATTGAGCAGAAATGGGCTCAAGCAAAGCTTTTAAGAAGAAAAAATAATTGCTGCATCGATCAACTTTTTAATCGGTATAATCTATAACTAATTTATTTAACATCAGCTATATAAAGCGCGCTAAAGTAACCTGTCAGGAAAGAATTCAATGCTATTCTATCACGAAATTAATTGCGACGAGGCTGTCATCTTAGGTCAAGAAGATATCAGAGAAGCTAATCTTGCTTTTGAAGAGGCAGAGGCATTATTGGATGATCTTACCGATTATGATAATGTTAACATTAAATCCTATCAAATAATCTCTCTTTTCCCTGCGAATCTTATCCCTAGATGTTTGAAAGTATTGTGTTGGTTGACATTCAATTTGTTTAGAATTTTTTTCTTGGATAGAAACTTCCCTAAGATTAGGTGTTACAATACCCCAAAAAGCTCTCATGGCAGATAAACGAAGTCCTGTTACATCCACAATATATTTTCCCTCTCCTCCTGATTTATTCTCTTTTATATGCCCAAAAATCGCTATCAGGAAGTGGGCGTGGATAATCTAAGCGTTTATATTCTTCATTTAACATGCCTTTAATAAGATGAGAGATAATATAAGCACAAATTTCAGATGCGATCTCAACATCGTCTTCGGTTATTTCACCGTTATAATAAAAAGTAATATAAGCGGTTTCATCCAATTCATTCCAAAAAGCAGTTACGCCTCGTATTTTCTTAAATTGTTCTTCTTTTATTTCTAATTTTGCTAATTCTAATTCAGAAACTGTAAATTTTATTAAATTATTTTGTAAATTTGTCATTTGATGATTGCCTCTGGGTTAGATGGTATAACATGAAATGTTCCATCTTTTGCATATTTGATTATACCTTTTGAAGTAGGGATGTATTTTATTTCTCCATTAACTTTTTCAGCATATTCTCCGATAGTTTTTTTGAAATCTACTCTTTCGACATAACCAGCATTACCAAATGATCCTTCAACTCGCTGTCCTTTGCCCACATGTTTTTTTGTTAGTGATTCGAATTCATTAGCCTCCATTGTAATTGTCCCCCTTCCAGGTAAAAAATTATGTTTACCAGTAATGTGCTTATTTTGTTTATCCCAATGAATTCTTATATTTTTAAAGTAATTATCTCTTTCAGTTGCATGTTTTAAAGCATTAGCTGAAATAATTTTTTTGTTAGCCTTTGAAGCAATCATTTCCTCTAAAATGCACGCTCTATTAGCTTTTCTCAGATTTCGAATTGCAGAAGCTCCTTTTACTGCATATCCACTGCCTTTTACAACAGCCGCTCCTGTTAAAGTGCAAGCAACAGCATCAACTCCATATTTACCAATAGCGTGCCCAAACAACTCTCCTCTCTCTTTCGCACTTAGTTGATCAAATCGTTCATATAGGGTTTTAATTTCTACAATGTAATCATCCACCG